>JBGUYA010000042.1:0-10861 GCA_045118435.1 Quinella sp.
GTCGCTGTTTCCAAAGACAAAGGCAACTTACCAAAATAATGACATAAAAATTTTTGCTCATAAAAAAATTGGAGCCTCTTCCAAAATCGGAGGAGGCTTTTTTTTGTAAGCGTATATAACTGTGTTTTTAAAGAAAAGATTTACTGCTGATTGATTCCAACTCGTAGGGCGTTTCTTGATAGACATAGTAGTTGAGCCAATTCGCAAACATCAAATGCGCCACAGACCGCCACTTAACGACAGGCTCCTTAGTCGGGTCGTCGTTGGGATAATAATTCTGCGGCACATTGGGATTGAGACCGGCGCGAACGTCGCGAATATACTCGTTATTCAAAGTGTTGGGGTCGTACTCGGCATGCCCCGTTATGAAAAACAACCGCTTGTCCAAATCAGCAACCGCATAGACGCCAGCCTCCTCCGAATCAGATAACAACGTAAGCTCCGGAACCTTTTCTATATCCTCGCGGCGCGTCCCGGTATATCGGGAGTGCGGAACGTAAAATTCATCGTCGAAGCCGCGCAGAAGTCTTTCATGCTTGACGCAAAGCCTGTGCTTGTACACGCCTGAAAGTTTTTCTGGCAACAAAAACTTCGGAACGCCGTAATGATAATACAAAGCCGCCTGCGCCCCCCAGCAAATGTGAAACGTCGACCAAGCATGAGACTTGCTCCACTCCATTATCTCGGCAAGCTCCCGCCAATATGTCACGTCCTCGAACTCGACAAGCTCAAGCGGCGCACCCGTGATTATGAAGCCGTCGTAGTTTTTATTCTTAACGTCGTCGAACGTGCCGTAAAACTCGGTGAGATAGTCCTTTGACGTGTGAGTTGGCGTGTAAGTTCGCGTGTAAATGAAATCAACTTCGGTCTGTAGCGGCGTATTGCTCAAAAGTCTAAGCAGTTGAGTTTCCGTCACGGACTTTATCGGCATGAGATTTAGAATCAAAATTTTCAGCGGGCGAATGTCCTGCGAATAGGCGCGGTCGGCGTCCATGACGAAAATATTTTCACTCTCAAGGACATGCGTCGCGGGTAAGTTGTTCGGTATCTTTATCGGCAAAGTTTTTCACTCCTTTTGTAGGGACTAGGGACTAGGGACTGGGGACGAGGGACTAGTCAAGCGAATAGCGCGTGACCCAATTCGGATTGTTCTTGACGTAAGCGCGAAGCCGCACAAGCCCTTTGTAATCCGGCTCGTCGCTCTTAATCATGCGATAGGCTCCGTCGAACTCGTCCTTAAGCTCCTGCCAAGAATTGGTCGGCGTCCAAATCTGTCCGCCCTTGATAACTTCCGTGCCCTGCGTCAAGTTGACCGCCTTTTTCATAAAACGGATCTCAATCGTCTTGCCGCCCGATTCTTTGGTAACTTGCCACTCCCACAAAACCAAGTTTGAGCCTTTGAGCCGCATGGTCGTCGTGTCGGCGGAAAGAGTCGTCGTCGCGCCAGCGTTGTCGGTATAAGTCCATAAATCGATCCAACGCTCCTCTGTCGGAGCGCGTTTACGGTCACGCTCGCCCAACTGAAAAACTTCGTCGACTATCGCGCAATAAAATTCCTCATCGAAGGAGCGAGTATTAATCTCCTTAACTCGCCCTTCTTCCTTCGACCAAACAACTTGATCTTTGTCGTTATAAAAATCCTCGCGAACATATTGGAGCGTGCGATTTTGCGGATTAACCCTCAGCAACGCCAAGCTGTAGGACAAGCCCTTAGCGTCGGGCAAAATATTTTCTATGCCGTAATTTTTAATGGTCTCCGCCGCGCCGTCGTAGGAGTAAGTCGTTTTAGTCCACGCCTCAATCTCGATGGCAACTTCCCTGCCGTCGTCGGTGACAACTTTTTTCTTAATAGTCACGGAGGCGGGGTCAAAATACTTGGCGTACTTGTCGTTGGCGTCGAGATAAAACCAGTCGCCCGCCGCGCAGACGTCAAGCGGCATAAACAGCGTCATCGCCAACAGCAGAGCAAAAATTATTTTCTTCATGCTAATCCCTACTCTCCAACAAGCGGTTGATTTCCGCGTCGAGTTCCTCAACGCCCACGCCCGTTATCGAACTCACACAAAGCGCGTTAAGCCCCGAAACTTCTTTGACTGCCGCCGCCAATGCCGAGCCGCCGTCGTCGAACTTGTCCGCCTGACTTATCACGACGATTATCGACGTGCCGCCCTTTTTAAGTTTGCTTATCCACGCAAGCTCCAACTCGAAAGTGTCATCCGTGATTAACATCAGCGCGACTTCGACGCTTTGCGCGGATTTTTCGGCGGTTGAGTCTTCCACGTCCACGCCCACCGTGTCAACCAACATGACTTTTGTCACCGAGCCGATTTCCATTGCGCGGAACGTCGCCTTGATTTTATGTCTCGTCAGCGCGTACATCAAAGCCGATTTGCCGCTCTTGCGCTTGCCGAATATCCCTACCTGCCTCATTGACTGCACCCCCTAAATGCAATGCATAATTCGTAATTCGTAATGCGCAATTAAGACCAAAATCATCACGCATTGCGCATTATGCATTACGAATTGCCTTTATGTAATGCGCAATTAAAACCAAAATCATTACGCATTATGCATTACGAATTGCCTTTACGTAATGCGCAATTAAGACTAAAATCATTACGCATTATGCATTACGAATTGCCTTTAAGTCAAGTCAACAATTTCACGCCGCCTTTTCTCGAAACGCGCAATTTTTTTATAGCCAAAACCGTGAACATAATTTGCCGCGTCCTCATAAAACTTGCCGCAATCTTCGGGGCGGTGCGCGTCGCTCGTTATGACAATCGGCAACTTGTAGGCGGCGGCAATCTTCATGAACTCGGCATAGGGCGAAATTTCCTTGACTGGATAGCGGTAAAGCGTGCCGGTGTTCACGTCAACGACCATATCAGCCTTTTGCAACGCGGCGGCAACTCGCTCAAGGTAAGGCGTCGCGTCGAAGTCCGGAAAGAAATTAAACAGCCGAATATTGAACGGGTGCCCTAAAATATCATAGTTGCCGCTCGCCGCAAGCATCTCAACCTGCGCGGCGTACTCGTCATAAATTTCTTTCAAGTCGTGATTGCGCCACTCGTCGATAAGCTTTGAGGCGTCATAACCCCAACCCCACAGGAAATGAACAGAACCAATCCGATAATCAAACTCCCAAGCGTCGAGAATTTTTTTAACGGCGTCTTGGTTGCGGAAGTTGCAAACCTCAATCCCAATCTTCGCCGCGTGATTCTCCTTAAGCCGCGCCATAAAGTCAAAGTAATCTTTGAGCGTGTGCTTGAACTTGTTCGTCTTGAGCCAAACTTTTTGAAACTCCCCGACCGGCGACGAGTCCAAAATCAAATCGTCGTAGTAAAATTTTTCAAACTCCGGAAAAGTATGCGTGTGCTCGCTGACGCCGATTTCGTTAAGCCCGTGAGACTTCGCCGCCTCGAAAAAACCTTCCGCCCACGTCGCGTCGTAGTCGCCGTATTCAAAATGCATGTGGTAATCAAATCTCATGTCGACACCTCGCCAAGAATTTTTTGTTATATATCACAGCTAAAAGCTTTTTACAACAAAAAATCGGAAAGCCCTTTGACCTTCCGACAAAAATTTTTTTCCGCGCTGATTTAATCAATAGGCAACGTCTTGACCCAATCGCTGAGAGTATTTTTATCGGTGCGCCCGCGAAAGACTTTGCCTTGAATCCAAAGCGTAGACGCCGCGCAACTCGGCTTGAGCTGATTGAGCGTCTCGCCAAAGCCCGAACCGCCCGACGTCGCGAAAATTATAATCGTCTTGCCCGCGAAGTCATAGCTCTCCAAAAAGCTGTTGATAATATGCGGCGCGACATACCACCAAATCGGAAAGCCAAGAAAAATCGTGTCATAGTTTGCAACGGGCGCGGACTTGTCGGCTAGTTCGGGGCGCGAATTTATATCAGCCATTTCAACCGAACTGCGCGACTGCGAATTGTTCCAGTTCAAATCTTTGCCGGTGTAAATCGTGGCGGGCTTAATCTCGTAAGTATCTGCGCCGAGAACTTCCGCCAAAGTGTTGGCAAGCTTGCGCGTCGAGCCGCTCGCCGAGAAATACGCTACTAATTTTTTGCTCATCTCAATACCTCCGAATTATTTTGCCCCATGAATTGAATTTGAACGCTACCGTCGCGAAATTCATCTTTAGAAAAGTAGCGAAGACCTCCGTCGGCAGTGTGCGTTTCCTTTTTATCCTTGTTGCCGTCCAAAGTCGGCGGCTTGAAAATATTCATAATGTCATCGATTCTTGCGCCGTCTTCAAACATTTTAATCACTCCTCAAAATAGGTTTTAGGGTTGCCCTCCTTTACACATACGCAAAAAAATTAGACAGGGAAAAATTTTTTCCTGCCTGCACTTATCTCCAACGATTCAAGATTTTTTTGTCGTCGTCAAAGGCTCGCGCCCACGCTTCAACAAAGTCATCATCAATCGGTACACGCTCCATTATGTCGCCGAAAATCTCCGTCACGTCACGGCAAAAATCCTCCGCACCCGCCCGAAACTCCTCGTCGATAGAAAAATTTTCCTGCCGAAGTTTGGAAGTCAAAAGCGGCACGCCGTAACGCCAATAGCCGACTTCGCGCTCACTTTCTAAAATCAATCGCCCGCGCTCGCTCGAAAACTCCGCGCAGATTGCGAACGGGTCATGAAACTTTTTCGCCAACACCACGCCGAGACAAATTCCCGCATAAAGCGACATGTCATAGCCGAGCCGCTCCAACAAACTCCGCCCGAACGGCACTTGCGACAAAAGATTTATCGCGCTCATCAAATGATATTCGCCAAAGCCCCTGTCGCCGCAAAGTTGTATGTCGCTCATTTCGTTGCCTCCCAAGTGCGTCAGCTTATACGGCGAGTTCAAATTTTTGCCGATTAAATAATCCCACAGCGTCGCGTCCGCCTTGCGCAAGCCCGTTTCGCACGAGATTAAAAGTTTTTCATAGCCCGCAACGCCACACTTTTTAAGGAGCCGCTCAAGGTCGGGCGTCTGCAGGCATGTATCTGAAATGAGCCAAACTTTTTTTCTGCGCGTCAACGACGTCTTGAACCAGTCAACAATCCTGTCGCGCGGCAAGCTCAATTTAATCTCCGTCGCAACCTCAAGCTCGCGAATCTTTTGGCAAGTCTCCACGTCAAGATTGGTCAGCGTCGCGAAAAATTTATAAATCTCGTCAAGCGTCGCGTCGGTGCCCTTCGAGCGGCTTGCAACAAACTCCGCCTCGTCGCGGAAAGTCGGGAAGTCAAAACTTTTTCCAAGCAAATCCTCAACCTTGAACCGAACAATTTCCTTGACGTGCGCGGGCTTGGCAACGCAACGCATTGTCAGCGTATCGAACACGGCGAAGGAAATAATCTCGCCTTGATTCAAAGTGTCGTCGCGAACGTCGGCATCGGTACGCCCGCTGTACTGCCAAAAATTTTTACTGCCAACGTTGATTGCGTAAGTCTCGGTGGCGGGGTCGAACTCGTAATAGTCCATGTCCGCCGAGCGCGTTGCCAACAAAACTGACCGCTCGAAGGCGTGAGCCAATGTCCCGTCATTTTGCTTGCGTTCGGGAGGAAAGTCATCAAACGTCAAATGCAAGTCAAAAAATTTCTGCAAGGCTTGAGTTCGCGCCCAAAACATTGTGCCCGCCGGAAAGTCAAAGTAATCCGTTTTGTTCGGGGCAATGCCTGCGCGGGTCAAAAGTTGCAAGCCGACTTCGCGATTGGAAAGCCAGTTGAACGCGGCGTAGGGGACATTGGGAGCGGGGCGCGGATAAATGACGCCGACACTTTGATTATCGGCAAAAGCCTTGAAAATTTTCTTGACGCGCTTTGAATTGCCGAGCAGGGCGTTGAAAAGATACTTGCGCCAGTTGAATTGTTCCGAGCCGCTGTAGAGGGACTTTTTGCCATGAATGTGCGCGACAAAATCATAATCGGGCAGAAGGTCACCGAAGCCCGCCAAAAACGGCGCGACGTCTCGCCCGCGATTGGGCACGACGCGCACAATAACTTTTTCCGCGTTGGAAATCTTTTTGAATGCGGCTTGAACTTTTTTTGCGGCTCCCTCGTCGACAATCGAGATAAGCGCTTCGAACTTGTAGGGCATGTTCTTGCAGGCGGCGACCATTTCTTTAAGCAGGTCAAGATAAAAAATGTGCGCCTGAATCGCAATCTTGCCGGGCTGTTTGGAAAGTTCGCCGTCAAATTTATTCTGCCAATCGACGGGCGGCGCGGGCGCAAAGCGATTGCTCATCTGCCACGCTTTATAACGTTGCGTATTCTTCAACAGCGGCGCAAAACACGTGTAAAATTTATTCTTGAGCGAAATTTTTTTGTCGTCATCAAACGGCATTGCTTGATACAAAAAATGCGCGGCGGTCAAAGCCTTCTCCTTGTTGTCGGAGCGGAGCCACTTGCCGAAATTGTGGAAGGGCGCGACGAACTTCCAAGAATTTGAATTCAAAATCGAGTCGGTGAGCTTGGTGAGTCGCTGAATTTCCTTGAGCGTCTCGGCAAGAATCGCGGGATAATTTTCTTCAACCTCGCCGAAGACTTCAAAGGTCACATGCCCCGACAAATCCTTGACTTCAAAAATAATCTGCGGGTCGTTCGTCCAAAACCTGTAAAACTCGCCGACAATCTCGCCGACGTTGCTTGAAAAAATTTCGCACGGCTCGCCGTTAATCAAGGCGCGATTTATCTTGAGCGAAATGAAATTTACATCGGGGTCGAAACGCAAATACTTCACAGGTCGCGCAAGATCGAAGTCGACGCGCCCATAAAATGTCCTCGTGGCGTCAATGTTTAGGAAAGTCGTCGCAGTCAACAGAAATTCCTCGCCCTTGCTGACAAAAATTTCCGCGCGGAGCACGTTAAACTTTTGCGCGAGATTGAACACGTCGTAAGTGCCGCTGTCTCTTAAAAAACTTTTCTCGTCGTAGTCGTAAAGGGTTTTAATCTCGGCGGCATTGGCGGGCGAACTCAGCAAATCTTTCAACAGCTCAAGCCCCGCGAGTTGGAAGGCAGAAGATTTTTTCTCAAGGCAAATCTGCGCGAAGGCAAAGCGGCGATTTATCTGCCCGTCGACTAAAAATTTCTTCGCCGCCGGAAAAACTTCCAAGAAAAATTTGTTGTCGGTGAAGTTATAGACGAACTCTCGCGCGATAAAATGGAACTCCAAATCTGCGCGGACGAGTTTGTCAAAAGAAGTTGCCGAAGTATTTTCCTGCCGCGCCCGCCGCAACCTGAACCGCGTCAATCGCTCCGGCATGATAAAAATTTCCGCGTGGAAGCACAGCCGAATCCACATGAGATAATCGGGCAGTTGCCAAAAGCCGTGTAGGTCAAGCAAGCGATATTTCTCGTACGCCTCGCGCCGCACCATCGCCGACGGGTGGCAAAGACAATTCGCGTTGTAAAAAAAATAATTCAGCCACTCGGCGCGTGAACGGTTCGGCTTATCGAAGACGCTTTTATAAAAATCTTTGTCGTCAAGTTCGCGCAAATTGCCCTGCTCGTCAACAAACTCAACCCACGTGAAACACGCCGCATAATTCGGATTGGCGTCAAGAAACTTAACCTGCTTGTCGAGCTTGTCGAGTGCCCACAAATCGTCCGAGTGATGAACTGCGATATATTTACCCCGCGCAGATTGAACGGCGTCGCGAATCGCCAAGACAGGTCCGCGATTTTCCGCGTACAGAAAAGTTTTAATGCGCACGTCGTCGAAAGTCTTTATAATGTCGCGGCTGTTGTCTTTGGAGCCGTCGTCGATAATCAACAACTCGAAGTCGGCGAACGTCTGATTCAAAACGCTCTCAATCGCCGCCGCCACATACGCCGCATGATTGTAACTCGTCAAAATCACGCTGACCTTTGGAAATTTTTCATTAGGTTTTTCCATTCCTAATTCCTCATTCCACATTCCTAATTGCCGAAAGGTCGGCAATGCAACCCGCCCAACTCAAGCCGACGCCAAAGCCCGCCAACATGACGCGCTTAAGATTTGCCGCGCCGTGACTTTTAACGACCTGCTCAATCGCCAGCGGCACACTGCCAGAAACTATGTTGCCCGTGTCGGTTATGTCGTTGTGAAAGGGCACGTCGTTTAAGCCTGCCTTGTCGCGCAGGTAAGTCATCATGAACTTGTTCGCCTGGTGAAAAATGCAGTAGTCCAAATCTGCGCGGGTAAGCTTTGCGGCAGTCAATACGTCGTCAACAAGCTTGGGCACTTCGCGCAATGTGAAGTAAGTTATAGCCATGCCGTCCATGAAGACTTCGTAGTTGGAGCGGAAATTTTTGTTGTCGTCGGTCGCGAAGACTTCGGGATTGTCACGCGGAGGATTTTTACTGCCGCCGACTGGAATAATCAACTTGTCATAGCGTGAACCGTCACTGCCAAAGACAAAAGCCTTGAGACTTTCCGCGTCGCCGCCTTCAAGCCAAGTCGCCGTTGCTCCGTCGCCGAACAGCGGGCGCGTCGACGTATCTTTGACGTTGATATATTTCGTGTAGACGCTCGACGTGAGGAACAAAATTTTCTTCGCAAGCCCCGCCTCAATCAAACCCTTCGCGACCGCCAAGCCGTAGATGTAGCCCGAACAGCCCAACGCAATATCCATTGTCCCGACAGATTTTTGCAAGCCGAGCCGGTCTTGAATCTGCGCGGCGGTGTGCGGCATTTGATAATCGCCGTGTTGCGTGCACAGCAAAATAAAATCCGTCTCGCGGCGGTCAATGTCGTACTCGGTAAAAAGTTTCTCAGCGGCTTTGAATGCCAAATCGCCCGCCGACTCCTCCGTTACAATGTGGCGGCTCCGAACGCCGATTTTCTTCATAAAACGCCCGTTCACTATCTCCGAATTATTTTCTATCGTCGGCGGCAGGTAACTCGCTATCGCCCTTATCTTCGCAAACATTTTCACCCTCCCAAATAATGCCCGTTTCCTCAAAAAGTTCTTCGCACAGTTCGGCGTCAACGTTGCCGTTTTCGGCTCGCAATACCTCAAGGCAACGTTCAGCCAAAATCGGCGCATGTTTCGTGATAACTTCCCAGATTATTTGCGAGTCACAATCGTAATAATTATGAATCAAAATATTACGCATAGCAATTATCTATTTCCATGAAATATCGGCGAGCGTAGCTCTCATCTCGTCCGACAAGTTGCGGGCATGTTCGCCGATTTGCCCGATATAAAACGAACTCAATTCAACCAGCCGAGTATTTCTCTTGATTGTAAATTTTTCATAAGTCTGAGCTTCTTCTTTAATTATTTTTAACTTCCAACACCATTTCACAATGTGGAACAGCCGCCATAAATCTGCAGTTTTACCGCGCATAAAGCAACACCTCATCCTTTGCAATCTTATCCAAAAATTTTTTGCGTGTGCCGCGTCTGCTGAGCACGTCGAGCTTTACCCCCAAAGCCTCTTCAACATCAGCATAAAAACCGCCCCATTCAAAGCCGACAAGCTTGCCGCCGTCAACCATTAAATCCACGTCGCTTTGGTCATCCGCCTCACCCCGTGCATACGAACCGAACAAACAAACTTTATCGACGCCGTAACGTTCGCAAATCGGAACGACCGCTTTTTTTATCTCCTCAATCGTCAACATTTAACTCGCCCCCCTCCAAATAATTTTTCACAGCCGCAACGAACTCGACCGCGTGTTGATATTGAGTCTCCGTTTCCTCGCGCGACGCAATGAAAAAATCTTCATAATCACAATCTTTTCTGGCGTCAAAAGCATTTGCGGCATTGCATTCATTTCAATTCAACTCCTTAAACGTTTGAACCTTCTGTCTTTTGAAAGGAGGTGAATCCTGTGGTTACACTTTTTCTGGCTACCGTCGGAGCAACTGTTGTCGGGAACGTTATCTCGCACTACGTTTGCAAGTGGCTCGACAAGCGCAACTAATCGGCGCGACAGACAAGACATAGAGCACAGTGGTTATCGTTAATCTGTAAAACGAACATCCTTGAAAAAGGTTTGAACCCCGAGTATCCGGCTCGGGGTTCGTTTTTTGTATCCGTTCCTGTCAACTACCCCACGCCTAAAGGCGGGGGCTTGCAGCTAGACTGAAATCCGCCGCGTTCGGCTGGTTGACTACAGCCCTGCAACCGATATTGTCGGTTACAGCATTGAAGTCTTACGACTAATCGGGTGCCTTGGTGTTTCAGCACTAACCGTTTTCCCGATGTTTCAATTATAAATTTGTGTCCATAAAAAATCAAGAAAGGATTTTGCGCCTTTCCTCCCCACGAATAAATTCGGGGGCTTCTCGGCGCATTTTTGGTGATTACACTGCAAGTTGTCTAACTTAACGTTTGCAGTCTATCATAGCCCGTAATTTTTTGCAAGCCTCAATTCGTAATGCGCAATGAAAATAGCGGGTCTTACGCCATTTCTTTGCATACTTTCTTTGGGCGCAGCAAAGAAAAAGTTTTTCAAATATAAAAGTCATGATTAACTCAATCGAAGTGACGAGCCACCAACACGATAGCCGGTTCCGCGAGTCCACGCTTTGGCAAAGGGGGGACGGACGCCTCACACCATCGCCTTTACTTTTTCCTCAATGAATTTTATCTCCGCGTCGCTCAAATTATATTTCGCGTAAAGTTGCTTGTCGATTTCGGGAATGGGAACGTTCCAATTTATGTCCGATGCCGCTGTAAAATCTTGCAAAGGCACCATTGCCCACGTTGCCGGCGGATTGTGCTGTGTGACCTTCAGAATGCCCAGCATTGCCCTGCAAAACTTGCTCTTTATGTATGCTATGCAAGCCGCCGCCTCAGACGCACTGTCAAACGCTCCGACCGTTATAAACGTCTGTGTTGCGCCGACAAGCGGCGAGCCGA
>JBGUYA010000043.1:0-4349 GCA_045118435.1 Quinella sp.
CCCCGCGCAGATTGATTTTATCGTCTCAAGCCACGTCGAACCGGATCACAGCGGCGCATTGAAAGAAGTCGCCGCCCTCGCGCCCAACGCCGAGATTATCACGACAAATCCCAACGGCTTAAAGGGTTTAACCAATCGTTACGGCAAGTTGAATTATCGCGCGGTCAAGGCGGGCGATGAACTTTCTATCGGCAAGCGCACGTTAAAATTTGTCGCGACGCCCATGCTCCATTGGCCCGATTCAATGGTTACTTACTGCCCCGAAGATAAAATTTTGTTTTCAAACGACGCATTCGGCGAACATTTGGCGACTTCAATGCGCTTTGACGACGAAAACGATTTAGCGACGATTTTTTACGAAGCGAAGAAGTATTACGCGAATATTTTAATGCCGTTCGGCAAGCAGGCGCAAACCGCGTTAAAAGCTCTCGGCGACCTGGAAATTAAAATGATTGCGACGGGGCACGGCGTCATTTGGAGCAAGCACATTGATAAAATTCTTGACTGCTACAAAAAATGGAGCGCGGGCGAAGTCGAGGAACGCGCGGTTGTCGTCTTTGATTCAATGTGGCATTCGACGGAAATTTTGGCGCAGACAATCACTGAAGCCTTTGCAAAGAAAAATATTCCCGCCGCGTTCTACGACATAAAGGCGACGCCGCTCAGCGAAATTGTTACCGACATTTTCACGAGTAAATATCTTGCGGTCGGCTCGCCGACGATTAACAACCAGATGATGCCGACGATTGCCGCCTTCCTTTGCTACTTGAAAGGCTTGCGCCCTATGAATCACAAGGGATTTGCGTTCGGTAGCTACGGTTGGGGCGGGCAAAGTATTGGCTTGGTTGAGGACGAACTCAAGGCGGCGGGCGTCGAAATTATCTTGGATAAAATTCGCGTTGCCAACGTTCCGACGGCTCAACAACTCGACGAAATCACGGCAAAAATTCTCGCACTCGACTTGTAAGGAGATTTTTTAATGGCAAAGCAACTCAACGCCGAACAAAAAACAATCGGGCAAGTTTTTACGGAATGCAAGAAGGCTTTCCTTATCCCCGAATATCAACGTCCATACTCATGGGAGCGCGACGAGTGTCGTACACTTTGGGATAATCTTTACGAGTTCGCCTTCCCAAACGACACCATTGCCGATTTCGACGCCGACGAAGACAATTACTTTATGGGAACCATTTTGTTTTTTAAAAACGTGCCGAAGGAATACGAAATCATTGACGGGCAACAGCGCATTGTTACGTTTATGCTCATGCTCCGCGCGTTCTATCAAGCTTTCGGAGCCGCTCAGGACGAAAGCATAAAAAACATTCGCCGCAAAATCGAGGCTTGCATTTGGAAACTGGATTTCGACGAACACCCCGAAATAGAAAACCCAAAGCTCAAGTATGAAGTCATTGCCGACGAAGACGCCGCCGAGCTGAAAAAGATTTTGGCGACGGGCTATCCGACTGATAAAAATAAAAGTCCGTAATCCGTGAATTATCGGCTGTTTAAGAGGTGGATTGAAGACCTCAACGCCGAAAAGCCCGGCTATTTGTTGTACTTTGTGCGGAGGATTTTGAACAACGTCGTTCTGTTGCCGATTGAAACCGATTCACAGAACACCGCGCTCAGAATTTTTACGACGCTCAATGACAGAGGTCGTCCGCTCGATGACGCCGATATTTTCAAGGCTCAGTTTTATAAATATTATTTGAATCGCGGCTCGGACGAAAAAGAAAGATTTGTTAAGCGTTGGAAGGAATTGGCGGAGCTTTGCAACAAAAACTTTCACCCACGTAAGGATACTCCTATCGATGATTTGTTCAGGCGTTACATGTATTATCTTTTGGCGAAGAACGAAGCCAAGAACGACACCTTCCCTGACATGCGCGACTATTACGAACGCGACGGCTATAAAGTCCTTCAGAGCGACAAAACTTTTGAGGATTTGGAGACGCTGGCAAATTTTTGGGACGACGTTGCCACGCGTAACGAGGAAAGATTTTCGCCGCGAGCTTTGAGGCAGTTTTATATTTTGAGTTGGGCACCGTACAACATTTGGGCTTACGTCGTGTCGATTTATTTCATGGGCAACCGCGAGCTTGACGAGGAAAAATTTTTTCTCTTCCTAAACAAAGTAACGGCGATGCTTTTAATGCACGCGATAACAAATTCGGGCGTGCAATCGATTCGTCGCCCGTTCTTCGTCGAATTTCAAAATATTTTGCACGGGCGTCCGCTTGTGTTCAAGCATTTTCGGCAGGACGCAAGAATTTTGCGCGAACGAATGAATCAAACAAATTTCTCGAATTGGCGAGCGGTAACCGGCTCAATGCTTGCTTGGTGGACTTTTCAAAACCCCGCGCAGGATTTACCGCCACTCGGAGTTGATTTGCAAATCGAACACATTCTGTCGCGAAAACGCCAGGAACTTCATCACGTGCTTAAAAATCCCGACGCGCTGGAGTTTTTGGGCAACAAGGCATTGCTTGAGAAAGGAATAAACATTCGCGCGGCAGATTATCGGCTTGTCGACAAGAAAATTTTTTATTTCGGCGACGGCAAAAAGGCGGGCACGTTTAATCTTGAACTGCGCACTCTTGCCGAAACGCGCGACGACTTCACGGAGGAGGATATTCTTTCCCGCAACGAAAAAATTTTCAACGCCTTTATCGAGTATCTGCGCGGGCAGGATTTGATGATTTAATCGTTGACAAAAATTTTTATCGCCTGTATAATTTGTGTGTTGTAAAGTTTTGCGCTCGTAGCTCAGTTGGATAGAGCAACGGCCTTCTAAGCCGTGGGTCGCGCGTTCGAGTCGCGCCGAGCGTACCATATGAAATTAACAAAGCCCCGTCAATCGGCGGGGCTTTTTCCGTCTTGCGGGGCATTATGCTCTCAATCTGAATTTTTATTTCTCTGCTTTTGTCTTGTGTAGCATATAATCGCAGTGGCGACGAAGATTTACCGCATTTAACTCGGGATAAATTTCTATGCATTTATTAAGCTCCTCAATCGCCAGCTCGTATTCCTGCATTTCAAAATATATCATTCCGCGCCCTTTATATGCACTAAAATTTTTCGGATCGAGTTCAAGAGCCTTGTTGTAGTCCTGCAGTGCCGAATCATTCTGCTTTAAATTATTATAAACGACTCCGCGATTGTTATATACCTCAGGATTATTCGGATTCAGCTCGACCGCCTTATTTGCGTCTTCAAGTGCCAAATTATTTTGTTCTATGTTCAAATAGATAATGCTACGAGCCATATACGCCCTAAAATCGTTCGGATTAAGCTCAATCGCCTTATTTAAGTCTCTTTGAGCCAAATGCCCCGTGTTGGTATAAGCATTTCCGCGACCGATGTAAGCGTCGACGTTATTTGGATCGAGTTCAAGAACTTTATCATAATCTTTAATCGCGAGGTCTTGGTTACCGTGCTTGCAATAAAAATTTCCACGATTGATATACGAGTCAACGTCATTGGGAGCGAGTTTTATCGCCGAATCATAATCCTGAATCGCCAAATCGAATAATTCTTTGCCTTTGTCGTAATTCATAATGTCGTAATGATATTCGCCGATTTTTACGAGATATTCGCCGCGCAGATTATATTCGGCTACTGTATTGGGGTTCAGCGCGGAAATTTCATCAAGAAGTCCAATCGCGCCTTTATAGTCTGAGGAGTCGAAAAGGTCGAGACCTTCGCGGATTTTCTGAGCCGCAAAACTTTTTTCCATTGATTTGCCGTTAGCGGCAGTTTCATTATCGCAACCGACCACTAAAATCATCATAGAGACGATAAACAACATAAGAACAAAGATTTTCTTGCAAAACATAATCTTCCTCCCAAAAATTTTAATTAAGAAGGCAGTCACTCCTGTTTTGGAGCAACTGCCTCCTTTTTTTACCATATTTTGAACTTATTTGAGTTTCTTGCCGCTGAGAGTGTAACTTTTGCCGTTGATATTGAAACTGTCACCGGAACTTACGCCGTCGAAGATGACTTTGCCGCCGCCCGAAATCGTCAGCGTCAAATTGCCGCCGCTGAAACTCGACTTAGTGAACGAGCCGCCAGCTTTGCCGTTCGCCTTGAGAATTTGCAACATGTCGCCTTTCGCGTAGTCCATAATCTTATCGGTGCCTTCGCCCGTCGTGTAAATGAAAACATCGTTGCCCGCGCCGCCGTACAAAGAATCGTTACCTGCGCCGCCCCAGAGAGTATCGTTACCGTTTTGTCCGTAAATTATATCGTTACCGGAGCCGCCGACAAGTGAATCAGCACCATCTTTGCCGTAAAGCGAATCGTCACCGCTACCGCCGAGAATTGTATTGGCTTTTGCATTGCCGACG
>JBGUYA010000044.1:0-16747 GCA_045118435.1 Quinella sp.
CTCTTCCAAGTTATCGGGCTTGAGAGTTGGCGCGGGCAGTTGAGTAGGCGGTTGCGGAGACAGAACCCATTGCCAATTACTGCGAACTAAATTTTCTGGGTCGAGAATATAATCCGTGTCGGTCATGTGCGGGTCGTCGGCGGGCAAAGGCTTGCCTTTAAAAGTTGTGAACGAGTCGTTGCAGTGAACAACGTCGGCTTGAAATTTTTCGGCGAGCGTCGACAATTCCTCAAGTGCAGTTGATGTATAAAGGTCGTCGCTGTCGAGGAAGGCGATATATTTTCCGCGCGCAGATTTAATTCCTGCGTTGCGCGGCAAGCCCGCCATTCCCGTGTTCTGAGGCATTTTGATAATGTTTAGCTTAATGCCTTCCATGTCGAATTTTGGCTTGAAACTTTCGACGACTTCAAGGCTGTTGTCAGTTGAACAATCGTCGACGATTATCACTTCAAAATTCTTTATCGTTTGACCGAGCAAACTTTCCAGCGTCTGAGGAAGGAGTTGCGCCGCGTTGAACATTGGGATAATGACACTTGCAATTAATTTATTTTCTGTTGCCATTGAATCACTCCTCGCCGATAATGCGAACTTCGGGCGCAAGTTCAATGCCGTAATTTTCCTCAACGCGCCGCTTGACTTCTTCAATCAAATTCAAAACGTCGTCAGCCGTCGCGCCGCCCGCATTGACCACAAAGCCCGCATGTTTCTCGGAAACCATTGCCCCGCCGATTTTCAAACCCTTTAAACCCGTCTTGTCAATCAGCGTACCTGCAAAGTTGCCTTCGGGTCGCTTGAAGGTTGAACCTGCGCTGGGAAACTCAAGCGGCTGTTTGCTCTCGCGTTGAGCAGTGAACTCCGCCATTTTATTTTTAATCTCGTCGGCGTTGCCGCGTCTCAAGTTCAATTCCACTTCGCAAATCGCGCAATTATTTTCTTGAAAAATGCTGTGGCGATAGCTCAAATCCAAGTCGCGCTTTTCAAACTCAACAACCTCGCCCACGCGTGTAACAGCTTTAACTTTTGAAATGACGTTTTTCATCTCGCCATCGTACGCTCCCGCGTTCATGAAGATTGCGCCGCCCAGACTGCCCGGTATTCCGCAGGAAAATTCCAAACCGCTCAGTGAATTCTCAGCCGCGAACTCCGCAACTGATTTCAACTCAGCTCCCGCACAGGCAATAATTTTTTCTTCTTCGCAACGCATATCGCCGAAAAATTCTTCCGTGAACTTCACAACCGCGCCGCGTATCCCCTTGTCACGAACCAAAACATTTGAGCCATTGCCCATTATCGTGCAAGGCAGACTGAACAAATCTATAAGCTTGAAAATCCTTGAGACTTCCTCCGCGCTCGACGGGAAGATTAAAACGTCCGCCGCCCCGCCGATTTTAAACGTCGTGTGCTCGCTCATCGGTGCGCTGAAGATAAATTGCTCCTTGCGCAAAAATTTTTCAAGCTGCATGCCGAATGATTCTTCCCAAAACATAATGTCAGCTCCTTTTTAACAATTAGGAATGTGGAATGAGGAATTAGGAATGCATTTGGCTTTTTAATTCCTCATTCCTAATTCATAATTCCTAATTGCTTTTCAACACTGCGCCGGTTGAGGCGGAAGTTGTAAGTTTGGCGTAGCGGGCAAGGTAGCCGGTCTTGATTTTGGGTTCGGGCTTAGTCCACTCTGCGCGGCGTTTGGCAAGCTCCGTGTCGCTGACTTCAAGCTCAAGCTTGCGATTGGGAATGTCGATAAAAATCTGGTCGCCGTCCTTGATTAGCGCAATCGGACCGCCTTCCATTGCTTCGGGCGAAATGTGACCGATACACGCGCCTTGACTTGCGCCGCTAAATCTGCCGTCCGTTATCAAGCCGACTTTCAAGCCCGCGCCCGTGATAGCCGCCGTCGGATTCAACATTTCCTGCATACCGGGACCGCCCTTCGGACCTTCGTAGCGAATAACGACAACATCGCCGTCATGAATCTCGCCCGCCATAATCGCGTTGATAGCCATCTCCTCGCTGTCAAAACATTTAGCCTTGCCTTTGTAAACGAGCATTTCTTCGCTGACCGCCGACGCCTTGACAACTGCGTAATCGGGGCAGAGGTTGCCCTTTAAAATCGCAATGCCGCCCGTC
The DNA here is from genome assembly GCA_045118435.1 of Quinella sp. Lineage (GTDB taxonomy): Bacteria > Bacillota > Negativicutes > Selenomonadales > Selenomonadaceae > Quinella. The sequence goes on from JBGUYA010000044.1 coordinate 2,131, forward strand.
GCGCGATAGGGATTGTCGACCGTGTGAATCACGTCGGGGCGGGCAATCTGCGCGTCTTTGATTCTGTCGCCCAAAGTTCCCGTGACGGTGAGCGCGTCGAGATTGAGCAGATTTTTCTTGGAAAGCTCATGCATGACGGCGTTAATGCCGCCCGCCTCGTCAAGGTCTTGCATATGATGAGTGCCTGCAGGACTAAGCTTAGTTATATAAGGCGTCCGCGCAGAAATTTCATCAAAGAGCGTCGCAGGAATTTTAATGCCGCACTCGTTCGCGATAGCCGTTAAATGTAAAACCGTGTTTGACGAACCGCCAATGCCCATGTCAACGGTTATGGCGTTCTCGAAAGCCTTCATTGTCAAAATATCGCGCGGGCAAATATTTTTCTTCAAAAGTTCCATGACGACTGCGCCGGCACGTTTGGCAAGGATAAATCTGTCGCCCGTGTACGCCGCAGGAATTGTGCCGTTGCCGGGAAGTGCCATACCAAGAGCTTCCGATAAACAGTTCATTGTATTTGCGGTAAACAAACCCGCGCAGGAGCCGCAACTCGGACAGGCATGAGCCTCAAGGTCGGTCATTTCCTCTTGAGACATTTTACCCGCCGCAAATTTGCCCGCCGCCTCGAACGCTTGACTGACGCTTATATCTTTTCCATGAAAACGCCCCGCCAACATCGGACCGCCGCTGACGATTACCGACGGAATATTTAAACGTGCCGCCGCCATTAACATGCCTGGAACGACTTTATCGCAGTTCGGAATTAAAATCAGCGCGTCGAACCCGCTCGCCATTGCGACCGCCTCGATTGAGTCGGCGATAAGCTCACGGCTCGCCAAAGAATATTTCATGCCCGTGTGACCCATTGCAATGCCGTCGCACACGCCGATAGCAGGGAATTCAATCGGGGTGCCGCCCGCCGCCGCTACGCCGAGTTTCGCCGCCTCAGTTATCGACTTCAAATGCATGTGACCGGGAATAATTTCGTTGAAAGAATTGCAAACACCAATAAGCGGACGGCTCAGCTCCTCGACGCCAAAGCCGTTCGCGTGAAATAAACTTCTGTGTGCGCAACGCGTCGCGCCCTTCTTTACTATGTCACTTCTCATTAAAAATTTCCTCCCAAAAAAATTTCACAAAGATTTTACAGCAAAAGCCGCCGCCTTGCAATAAAAAAAGCAGAAGTCCTTCGACTCCCGCAAAAATTTTGTTCAAGACTTCATTTCAAGTTCAAAAGCTTTTTTGAAGTCGAAACTCGCCCGCGCAGATAATAAATTTCGTCAGACTTCGGATAAAAAATCAAAGTGTCGGTAAAATTTTCAATCGACTGCTCATAAAAGCAAAGAAAAGTTTGTTTCACAAATAAAAATTATTGATAAACTCAATCGAAGATAGACGCCGTTGCCGCGAAAGATGGTTTTGCGAATCCACTTTTTGGCAAAAAGGAAAAAAAATTCCTCCGCCAAAATTCTGACGGAGGTTTTTTTATTTGCCGTCGGGCTTAAGTCGCTTTATGTGAAAAGTTCCGGTCTCGACTTCCTTCCTGTGACAATGCGGACACTCGTTGGCGATAATTCCCGTGTAACCGCAAACAGGATCGCGGTCGACAGGGTGATTGATTGAAAAATATCCCATGTCGGCATCATGCATTGCGCGAACGAGTGCCTCGAATGCAGAAAGATTTTTCGTCGGGTCGCCGTCCATTTCAATGTAGGCGATATGTCCCGCGTTGCAAATGGCGTGATACGGTGCTTCAATCTTAATCTTATCGCCCGCGCAGATTGGAAAGTAAACCGGCACATGGCTTGAATTCGTCATATAGGGGCGGTCGGTCACGCCTTTTATGTTTCCGTAAATTTTTCTGTTGGAACGTTGGAATTGTCCGGCTGTTGATTCTGCGGGCGTCCCGAACGTTGTCCAATTCCGTTTCTCGCGCTTAGTATAGTCGTCGGTGCGTTCGCGCAAGTGCTTGACGATTTTCAAGCCGAGTTCTTGAGCCTCCGCGCTTTGACCGTGATGTTTTCCGATTAAAGCAACGAGACACTCCGCCAAGCCGCAAAACCCGATTGAATAGCTCGCGTGTTTCAAAACGTCCTTAATCTTATCGGTCGGCTTGAGCTTTTCCGAATCCATCCAGACGCCCTGCCCCATTAAAAACGGAAAGTTATAAACGTGCTTTTCCTCAATAACCTTGAGCCGACACAACAAATAATCGTGACAAAGCGTTATGTACTTGTCATAGAGCTTGAAAAACTCTTCGATGTTGCCTTTTGATTCAAGCGCGAGTTTGGGAAGATTAATCGTCACGAAGGCGAAATTCCCGCGACTTCCCGACTCCTCGCGCCCGTTGACGTTAGACATCACTCTTGTTCTGCAACCCCGCTACAGATTTGCAGACTATTTCATCAACCCGTAATGTTCGATTTGCGGGTCGCCTGTCTTTTCGGGATGAGTGAGAGCCCTACTCTACTCGGTTATTCCCCGTTAATCAGTTGCAAGCTGAAACCCTTAAGCGGCGGGTATCCTTTCGATAGTCGTTACACATTTAGCATTACTTTTTTGAACAATCGTCCGATACCAATTTTTCCACTTTTATGTTTCCAATCGGCATAAAAATAACCACGATTACAAGATGTTACCACCGTTACACGATTAATTTTATAATCTGCCATTAAGTCAGCTTTTCTACTGTACTCTTTTATAAGCACGCCGGTTGAGTAATCGAAAACTTGATAATACTTATCCCCTGCATGACCGGAAACCGAACGTTACCTAAGTTGCTTACGCTGTAGTAGTTCTCGTAACCTTTTATCGGTTTCCAAACTTCTTTAACATTGTTCATGAGCCCAACTCCTTTTTAGGAATATGGCGATAAGTAATGCATTTAGCACGAGATTGTCTTCATTATGAAGGTTTTCCTCGTTTAGACAGGTTATTCGACATGCGTTGCCGCATGAAGCCACAGGTTTTAGTTTATGGTTGCAACACAACTGTTATAATCGCCGGGCTTGTAGTATTGCAAATTATATGGCGCGTCCAATGAAACGAAATTTGGAAAAAGACGTTTTGCACTGACTTTGCACGCTTGGCGGAATAAGTCATAATTCGGGTCGTTGACGTTGTAATTGACACCGCTTTTGAGTTGAAAGACGCTGATTGGGAAAATGGGCGTCTCACCGTTGCCAAGCCCCGCGTCGATTGCGTTCAAGACTTCGCGAATCACCAGGCGACCTTCGGGCGAAGTGTCCATGCCGTAATTTATCGAACTGAACGGCACTTGCGCACCCGCGCGGCTGTGGAGCGTGTTGAAGTTGTGAATCAGTGCCTCCATAGCTTGATGAGTTTCCTCCACAACGTCCACGCAGGCTTGACGATAAATCTTAGCCGCAAGTTTCTCCGAGCCGATAACTTTAATCAGATTTTCGACGGCGGTGAGATTTTCTCCCTCCGAATAAGTGCAAATATTAAAATCAATATCGCCCACCGCGTCAATGTCGAAATAATCGCGGGCGCGTTTAACTTCGTCGCGTATCGCCCTCCTAAAAGATTTTTTTACACCTTCAGCCATTGCATAATCAAAGGCATTAATTGATTGCCCGCCAAACATATCGTTTTGGTTGCTCTGAATTGCGATACAGGCAAGCGACGCATAGGAGCGAATGGAATTCGGCTCGCGAAGAAAGCCGTGCCCCGTCGAAAAGCCGCCGTGAAAAAGTTTCAGCAAATCGATTTGGCAACAGTTAAACGTTATCAAACTGAAATCCTTGTCATGGATATGGATCCAGTTTTCTTTGTCCGCGCGAACGAACTCTTCCGGCAAGACGTAGTTGTCGACGAAGTACTTGGAACTTTCCGCGCCGAGCTTTAGCATAATGCCCATTGAAGCATCGGTATTGATGTTGGCATTGTCGCGCTTTAGGTCAATGTCTACCGAGTCGGCGAAGAAAATATCGCGGTAGGTGTCCATCAACTTCTTCTGCGCGGCGCGACGCTGAGAATGTTTCTGACGATAGACAATGAACTGCTTGGCAACGTCGTAAAAGCCGTGAGCCATTAAACATTTCTCGACTTGATCTTGAATCGCCTCGACGCCGATAACTTCGCTGTCGCCAATCGCCTTCTCGACGGAATCGGTTACAAGCTCCAAGTCTTCGTCGCTAAGTTTATCGGCGAACGTCGTCGCGTCCCGATTTGCGCCAGCTATCGCGTTGAAAATTTTTTCTCTGTCGTAATTCACTCGCTGCCCCGAACGCTTCCGAACTTTTGTTGGCTGCATATCTTTCCCTCCTTTCAAAGTTAGTGCGCCGATTATATCACTTCAAATTTCGCTTGAAAAGCTTTGTAAATCGGCGTTAGAACGCCAACTTTAATTTCGAGTAAAGCAGGGCGCGGTTTCACAAAGTAAAAAAATTTTTTTGCGCAAGGCGGCGCGAACTGCTACAATAAAAAAAATCGCAAAGGTGTTGATGACTTTGACAAGAAATTTTGAAGTAGAAATTCTTGCGAACGAAGAAGTTGCGGAGAAAATATTTCGCTTGACTGTTGACGCACCGGAGCTTGCAAAAAATGCGCGGGCAGGTCAATTTGTTCAAGTGAAAATCTCTGACGACTTCACGTTGAGGCGACCATTGGGCATTGCGTCGACGGCGGGCGGTCACGTGAAAATTTTCTATCGTGCGGTCGGGCACGGCACTGAAACTTTATCCAAGAGACGCGCGAGAGAACGCTTAGAAATTTTGGGCGCACTCGGCAACGGCTTTACTCCTCGCGACGGAAAAATTCTGTTGGTCGGCGGCGGCATGGGCTTAGCTCCTCTGCTCTGCGCGGCGGAAAAATTTTCAGCAGATGTTTTAATGGGAGGTCGCAATCGTGGCGAAGTTACTTTTTGGCAAGAAGAATTTCGTCCGCACGTCGAGGAAATTTTTATCACGACTGACGACGGCTCTTATGCCAGGAAAGGTTTCGCGATTGATTTGTTGCCGGAAATATTGGCGGCGAAAAACTACGCGGCTATTTTGACTTGCGGTCCCGAAATTATGATGCGCGGCATTGCCAAACTCGCGCTTGAAAAAAATTTGCTCTGCGAAGTTTCTTTTGAAAAGCGCATGGCTTGTGGACTGGGCGCGTGCTTGAGCTGCTCGATTGATACCGTTGACGGGCGCAAAAAAGTTTGCAAGGACGGTCCCGTTTTCGACGCGCAAAAAGTTTTCGGAGGTGAGCCGCGTGAATAACTTTGATTTTTTAAACGACAAGCCCGAATACCGCGCGTTCTCGAAAGATTGCATTGACGCGGAGGCGGCATTCAAAACTTCTTATGATTCGTGCGTCAAGCTCGTGCGGACGGCTCTCGACGCGGCGATTAAGTGGGTTTACGTCGCCGATAAAAAAAATCCGCCGAACAATCTTTTTGAACTGATTGAACAGGCGGGCTTTGATAAAAATTTGGCGGACGAACTTCATTACTGCCGCAAGCTTGGCAATGCCGCGATTCACAACGAGAAAGAATTTTCTGCGCGGGAGGCGGAGCAGTGCTTGAAAAATCTCTTCGACTTCGTGCAATGGCTCGATAATCGCTACGGCAAAAATTTTTCGCCGCGAACTTTTAAAAGCTTGACCTGCGCGGGAAATCTTTTGCAGACGGAGCTTTTCGGAATGAAATTGCCAACTCCGATTTTCGCCGCAAGCGGAACGTTCGGCTTTGGCGAGGAATTTAAAAATTTTGTTGACCTTAAAAGACTTGGCGGCGTCATGGTCAAGTGTATTACGCTAAAGCCGCGCAGAGGCAATGATGGCGTGCGAATCACCGAGACGCCTTCGGGCATGCTGAACGCTATCGGCTTGGAAAATCCGGGCGTCGAAATTTTTCTGAACAAGATTTTGCCGCGCATTAAGGATAAAATGAATGTCGTCGTGAACGTGAGCGGCTCAAGCGTCGACGATTACGGCAGGCTCGCTAAATTTCTCGACGTTGACGGCGTGGCGGCGATTGAACTTAACATTTCCTGCCCGAACGTCAAGGACGGCGGAATTATTTTCGGCACTGACGAACGGCAAGCGGCTTTGGTCACTCAAGCGGCGAAAAAAAATACGCGCAAGCCCGTTATCGTCAAGCTCAGCCCCAACGTCACCGACATAACGAAAATTGCCCGCGCAGTCGAAAATGCGGGCGCGGATTGTCTTTCGCTGATAAATACGCTCATGGGTATGGAAATAAATATTCACACGTGGCGACCGACGCTCGGCAATATCACGGGCGGCTTGTCGGGTGGCGCGATTAAGCCCGTTGCGGTTCGTATGGTTTGGCAAGTCGCGCAAGCCGTCAAAATTCCGATAATCGGCATGGGCGGCATTCGTTCGGCAAGTGACGCGGCAGAATTCTTTTTGGCGGGCGCGTCGGCAGTGGCAATCGGCACGGCGAATTTCTCCGAACCAGCAATCACTATGCAAATCGCTGACGACTTGGAAAGTTACCTGCGCAGTTGCGGTTTGAAAAATATTCGCGAAATCGTCGGCAAAATTAAGCTTTGAAATTGTTCCGGCAGAACACCAAAAAATTTTTCCCATATGCTATGATTCCCGAAATTAAATTTACAAGGGATTTATCGGAGGAGATTTTTATGAGAAAAATGAAATGCATTGCAATCGGTGTTCTTGCGGCTCTCGCGGCGGCATTCGTTGTTCCGACGCTGACGGATTCAAACGTCGCATACGCCGCCTTCTACAAATGCAACAAATGCGGGCATGGCACGAGTGCTTCAAACCCCTACAAGGGCAGCCAACGCTGCCCTAAAGGCGGAGATCACAATTGGATTAAGGAAGGCTGAAATATTCTCGACTTGTCGGCAACTTCAAGCTTTGACAAAAAAATTTCCCCCGCGCAGTTTTATGCAGGGGATTTTTTTTATGCGATTGAGTTATTTTTGTCGCGCATAATGTAGTTGAGTAATTGATGTGCGGTCGCAAAATCCATATTCTTACTTCCTTTCAAAAGGGCGTCGCGCTCATTTCGAGTTTGGGATTGTTGTCGCTTATCCAACCCAAAGCCCATTCGTTTTCGACGAGCAACACGGGATTTTCTGCGCGGTCGAGCACGAACATTCCCCTATCAGCCCCGCGCAGGCTTGCGGGAGTAACTTTCACGCCGTCATTAAATTTCAACCAACGCGCGACTTCAAAAGGCAACATTGTAAGCAAAACGTCGACGCCGTATTCCGACTTCAAACGATACTGTAAAACTTCAAATTGCAACGTGCCGACTGTGCCGACGACGTAAGACTCGGTGCCCGCGCCCACTTGATTAAAAAGTTGAATTGCGCCTTCCTGCGTGAGCTGGTCAATTCCTTTGGCAAATTGCTTGCGTTTCATTGTGTCCTTAGCTTGCACGCGAGCGAATTTTTCAGGCGGGAAGGTCGGGAAGTCCTCGAACTTAAATTTATGCGCGGCGTCGGTGAGCGTGTCGCCTATTCCAAAAATGCCGGGGTCAAACAAGCCGACAATATCTCCTGGAAAAGCCTCGTCGATAATTTGCCTGTCCTGCGCGAGGAATTGTTGAGGTTGCGCGAGCTTGATAAGTTTATCGCTTGCCGCGTGCCAAACGCTCATATTGCGTTCAAACTTCCCAGAACAAATTCTTATGAACGCGAGGCGGTCACGATGCGCGGGATTCATATTCGCTTGAATTTTGAAGACAAACGCAGAAAATTTTTCGTCGTCTGGCTCAATGACTCCGTCGCTTGAAAGACGCGGCGCGGGCGGCGGAGCAAGTCGCAAATATTCTTCCAAAAAATTTTGTACGCCGAAATTTGTCATTGCCGAGCCGAAAAATGTCGGCGTCAACTCGCCCGAGTCGACCTTTGCTTTGTCGAAAACTTCGCCCGCCTCGTCGAGCAACATTAAATCATCTTGGAGCGCGTCGAAATTTTCTTGCCCAATCCGTTTGATAACTTCCGCGTCGTCGGGCGAAAAAATTTCCGAAATGCGTTCCTTTTGTCCGTGAGTCGTGTCTTCCGCGAAAAGTTCAATCAGATTTTTTTGACGGTCGAAGACGCCGAGATATTTTCCGTCAGTCCCGATTGGAAAGTTCATGGGGTAAGTCGGAATGCCCAAAACTTTTTCTATCTCGTCGAGCAGGTCGAGCGGAACTTTGCCGTAGCGGTCGAGCTTGTTGATAAAAGTAAAAATCGGAATGCGGCGTTCGCGACAGACTTTGAAAAGTTTTTTCGTCTGCGCCTCAACACCCTTTGCCGCGTCCAGAATCATGACTGCGCTGTCGACCGCCATCAACGTGCGGTAAGTGTCTTCGGAAAAATCTTGGTGACCGGGCGTGTCGAGGATATTTATCCGACAACCTGCGTAGTCGAATTGTAGAACCGAACTCGTTACTGAAATGCCGCGTTGTTTTTCAATTTCCATCCAATCGCTGACGGCGTGACGTTGCGTCTTGCGAGACTTAATCGATCCGGCAAGGTGAATTGCGCCGCCGTAAAGCAAAAGTTTTTCGGTGAGCGTCGTTTTGCCCGCGTCGGGGTGCGAGATTATCGCGAACGTACGCCGCTTATTTATTTCTTCAATCAGTGTCAAAGTTGCTTGGCTCCCTTCAATCTTTATCGCCGCAAGTTTAGAATACTTCCGCCGCTGTGTCAAAGGAAAAATCCTTTCAAAAGTTAACTTTTAAATGGTAGGCAGGAAAATTATCGCGGCGGCAGAATCATTTTCGCAGATTTTTTCGGAGGTGAAGCTCTTGGCAATTTTTTCTACAGAAAGCAAACGGTTGCTCCGTCGAGTGGACTTCGCGCTTTTACTCTCGGCGGCGGCGATTGTCATATATGGAATTGTCATAATCTCTAGCGCAACGCACATCAACACGCCGGGCGACGAACGCTTTTGGTTTGTTCAGCGACAAGGAATTTTCGCAATCGTCAACGCGATACTCGCAATCCTATTCATGAACTTTGATTATCGCGGACTTCAGCAGTACGGACAAAAGCTCTACGTCTTCAACTTGATAATGTTGTTGGCAGTCATGCTGTTCGGTCACGCGGCACTGGGTGCACAGCGTTGGATTCAAATCGGACCGATAAGCCTTCAGCCTTCGGAGTTCTCAAAGCTTATCATGATAATCTGCATGGCGGCGATTTTGGAAGAGCGCATGGGGCGATTAAACACTGTGCAAGATTTAATCCCAATCGCGGGCTACGTCGGCTTGCCGTTTTTGCTAGTCCTCAAGCAACCGGACTTAGGCACGTCGCTTGTGTTTATGGCAATTTTTTTCGGCATGGTGATAGCTTGCGGCATGCCCTGGAGAATTTTCACGTTCATAATCTTTTTGGGAATCTTGGCGTTTCCTGTGTTGTGGCAGTTCATGAAGGACTATCAAAAAATGCGAATCATGGTTTTCCTTGACCCGAATGTTGACCCTCTCGGTAGTGGCTATCACATAATCCAATCGAAAATCGCAATCGGGTCGGGAATGCTTTTCGGCAAGGGATTATTTGAAGGCACGCAAAGCCAACTGAACTTTTTGCCCGAAAACCACACGGACTTTATCTTTGCAGTCGTCGGCGAAGAGTTGGGCTTTGTCGGCGCGGTCGTGTTGTTGCTCTTATATCTGATAGTTTTTTGGCGTGGGATAATGATTGCGCGAGACGCGGCGGACGTGTTCGGGCGGTTGCTCGCGGTCGGGATAACTTCAATGTTGGCGTTTCATGTGTTGGTAAATGTGGGCATGACGACGGGAATCATGCCGGTCACGGGAATTCCGCTACCGCTGATGAGTTACGGAATCAGCTCGCTGACGACGAACATTTTAGCGATAGCAATCCTTTTGAACATTAACATGCACAAACAAAAATTTATTTTCTAGGGACAAGGGAAATGGAACATGGGACAAGATTTTAATTACGAATTACGCATTACGAATTACGAATTGCTTTCCAAGCCAGCGCGATATACGGGCGGCGAGTTTAACAGCGTCGTGAAAAATTTTGACGAGACGGCTTGCCGAATTGTCTTGGCGTTGCCCGACGTTTACGAAGTGGGCATGAGCAACTTGGGCTTGGCGATTTTGTATTCGATACTCAACCGCCGCGCAGATACTCTTTGCGAGCGCGTCTATGCGGTATGGACTGACGCGGAAAAAATTTTAAGGGGCGAAGAATCAGGAATCAGGAATCAGGACAAACTACCTGCCCCCCGATTCCTGACCACTGACTCCTCAACTCCGCTGTTCGCGCTTGAGTCGAAAAAGGCAGTTCGCGAGTTTGACTTCGTTGGATTTTCCTTGCAGTACGAGATGATTTATTCCAACGTCCTCAACATGCTTGACCTTGCGAAAATTTCTCTGCACAGTGCGGAGCGCGGCGAGGACGAGCCTTTTGTTATCGGCGGCGGTCCCTGCGTCTACAACGTTGAGCCGGTCGCGGATTTTTTTGACTTCTTTATCGTCGGCGAGGCGGAGGAAGTTTTTGGCGAGGTCGTCGACGAGTTCATTGCTTGGAAAAATGCGGGCAAGGTCGGCGGGCGGCGCGGCTTTTTGAAAAAACTTTTGAACGTCAGCGGAATTTACGTGCCGAGTTTTTACGAGCCGCTCTATTCCGAAAAAAATTTTATCGGGCTTAACGTCCTTGAAAATGCACCGAGAAAAATTTTAAAGCGCGTCGTGAAAAATTTTGACGCGACGCCGACGGTCGAAAAGCCCGTTGTGCCGTTCATGGAAATTGTTCATGATCGGGCGATGTTGGAGCTGTTCAGAGGTTGCAGTCGCGGCTGTCGTTTTTGTCAAGCGGGCATGACTTATCGCCCCGTTCGCGAGCGCAGGGAAGAGACTTTGCGTAAAACTGCGCGGCGGCTGATTGATTCGAGCGGCTGGGACGAAATTTCTTTAACGTCGCTGAGCAGTGCCGACTACTCTTGCTTGAGCCGCTTGATTGACGACTTGCAAAGTGATTTTCGCAATGAGCGCGTGAGTTTTTCCCTGCCGAGTTTGAGGATTGACAGTTTTTCTATTGAGCTTGCGGAAAAAGTTCAAGCTGTGCGAAAGAGCGGCTTAACGTTCGCGCCCGAAGCCGGCACTCAACGCTTGCGCGACGTGATAAATAAAAATGTCACGGAAGAAAATTTGCTTGACGCCTGCGTGGCTGCCTTCGCGAAAGGTTGGAAGGCAGTCAAGCTGTATTTCATGATGGGCTTGCCGACCGAGACCGACGACGACATTGCGGGAATTGCGGACTTGGCTAAAAAAGTTGCGCAGTTAAAACGCGGCGTCAAGGTGACAATCAGCGTGGCGTGTTTTGTGCCCAAACCTTGGACGGCGTTTCAATGGGCGGCGCAAATTTCGGCGGAGGAGTTCGAGCGGCGTCAGCAACTTCTAAAAAATCTGATTCACGACAAAAATATCACGTACAACTATCACAATGCGCGGTTGTCGGTTTTGGAAGGGGCATTGGCTCGCGGCGATAGGCGGCTTGCTAAAGTTATTGAAACGGCTTGGAAACTCGGCGCGAAATTTGACGGTTGGTCAGATTTGTTTAAGCCGGAGATTTGGGAGGCGGCGTTCGAGGCTTGCGGAGTAAGTCCCGAAGATTACAGCGGGCGCGAAAGAAATTTTTGGGAGCCGTTGGCGTGGGAGCATATTTCGCCAGGCGTTGACAAAAGTTTTCTTCAAGCGGAATGGGAAAAATCTCAAGCGGGCGAGACGACGCGCGATTGTCGGCGCACGAGTTGCACAGGTTGCGGCGTTTGCATGAATTTGGGCGTTGGCGTCGTCGACTTCGCTAAGGAAAAAGTTTCGCCGCCCGAAGAAAATCATTACGAATTACGCATTACGAATTACGCATTAACGAAGTATCGGGCGCAGATACGCAAGGGCGCGGAAATTGCGGTGCTCAGTCACCTTGATTATATGAATGTCTTCATGCGGGCGTTGATTCGTTCAAAACTTCCTGCCGCGTGGAGCGAAGGTTTCAATCCGCATTTGAAAGTTTCATTCGCGACTGCGCTTGCTGTCGGGGTGACGAGCGATTGCGAGTACGTCGACTTTGAATTGACCAAACCCGTTGAGGCTTTTGAAGTCGCAAAGAAATTGAACGCGCAACTTCCGAAAGGCGCGGAGATTTTACGGCTAAAAAAATTACGCGGCAAGTCAAAGCCGGTGATGTCACTTGTCGACTTGTCGCGCTATGAAGTTCGCTTGCCGTTCGATAAAAAACTTTTCGACGCCGCGCAGATTGCATTAAAAAATTTCAACGCGACGCCCGAAATAAACTTTACGCGAATCACGCCGAAGAAAACGCGCGAGCTTGAGCTAAAAAAATATCTCGTCGAACCCGTGACAATTAGGAATGAGGAATTAGGAATTAGGAATTGCGACGAGATAATTTTAAAATTTGCAGTCGAAATAACGTCGGAGGGAAGTCTCAAGCCGAGCGAAGTTTTGAAAGTCCTGCGCGAGCAATTCGACTTTCCCGCCGACATTTCCGCCGCGCAGATAAATCGGACGGCTCTGCTTTGCAAAGGCAAAAACTTATTGGACGTTTGACTTAGGTTTTAGGTATTAGGTTTTAGGTTTTAGCTAACCCCTAACACCTAACCCCTAACCCCTAACACCTGACCCCTAAACCCCTGCATTAGCTTTGCGGAACTGCTCCATGAACTCAGCGAGAGCCGCCGCGCCCTCAATCGGCATTGCATTATAAATCGAGGCGCGCATACCGCCAACCGAACGATGACCCTTGACGCCGCTAAGATTTTTTTCAAGAGCCTCCGCGACAAATTTTTTCTCAAGCTCCTCACTCGGCAGGCGGAAGGTCACGTTCATGAACGAGCGCGAATCTTTATCGGCATGACCGCGATAAAAGCCGTCGGAATTGTCAATCGCGTCGTAGAGAAGTTTCGCCTTAATCGAGTTGCGACGAGCCATTTCCTCAAGCCCGCCGCAATTTTTTATCCAAGCTGCGACCTTGCCAACCATGTAAATGCTAAACGCTGGCGGCGTGTTGTACAGCGAATTTTTTTTGTAGAAAGTGTCGTAGCGGAGCATCGTCGGGAGCGTTTCCAAACTTTTCTCAATGAAACTTTTCCGCGCAACGACAAGCACGACGCCGGCAGGTCCGAGATTTTTTTGAACGCCCGCATAAATCAGCGAGAACTTTTTAAAGTCAACGGGACGGCTCAACATATCGCTCGACATATCGGCGAACAACGGCACGTCAACTTCCGGGACGTAATGAAATTCCGTGCCGTAAATCGTGTTGTTGTAGCAGACATGCAGATAGGCGGCGTTCGGATTAACTTTAAGCTCGTCTTGACGCGGGACACGGCGGAAATTTTCTTCCTTAGTCGACGCGGCAACCTCGCCCACGCCCAAAATCGCTGCCTCTTTGTAAGCGTTGCTCGAAAAAGTTCCGCTCAAAACGTACACGCCGGGCTTTTCCTTGCTGGCAAAGTTCATCGGAATCATCGCGAACTGCAACGACGCGCCGCCTTGAATAAACAACACGTCGTAATCGTCACCCAAACCCATTAGCTCCAAAATGTCGGCTTTGGCTTGATTGTGAACCTTCTCATAAGGTTTTGAGCGGTGACTGATTTCGATAATTGACATGCCCGACCCGTCGAAGTTCAAAAACTCCGCCTGCGCCTCCTGCAAAACTTCAAGCGGCAAAGTCGCCGGTCCCGGATTGAAATTGTAAACTCTGTTCATTAAATCCCCTCCAAATTTCAAAAAGCCTCGACAAGGCGTCGGGGCTTTTAAATTTTTTATTTGCGTCTCAGATAAAGCCACGCGATAATTGCTACGCTGATAATTATGAACGCCGCGCTGAACTTGTGTCCGACTTCAAGGAGATATTCCCAGTTGTCGCCGAGTAAGATGCCGCCCCATAAGATTAACGCCGTCCAAGGCAACGAACCTGCGAACGTGTAGAAAAGGAATTGCTTGAAGTTCACGCGAGCGAATCCCGCCGGTAATGATATAAACGTCCTTATAACGGGTAGCATGCGACTGAAAAAAACTGCGCGGATTCCATATTTATCAAACCAATTCTGCGCAAGGTCGACGTGCGACTTTTTTATAAAGAAATATTTTCCGTACTTGTCGACGAACTTCCTTCCGCCCGTCGCTCCGACTACATAAGCAAAAATTGAACCCGCCATGCCGCCAATCATGCCCGCCGTCATTGCACCCGTGAAAGTCATTCGCTCCGCGCTCACCAAGTAGCCCGCAAAGCCTAGAATCAATTCACTCGGCACGGGAATACATGCATTTTCCATTGCCATCAAAATCGCAACGGCAAAATATCCCCACGAGTCAATGAAAATTAAGAAAGCCTGCGAAATTTCCGCCATGCCTCAAAAGTCCTTGAATTCTTCGCCGTAGCCGTAGTGCTCAATGACATAATCCAAATCCTTGTCACCGCGCCCGCTCAAGTTCACGAGAATAGAACCCTTGCCCATTTCCTTAGCGAGTTTCATAGCGTAGGCGACGGCGTGCGAACTCTCAAGCGCGGGAATAATCCCCTCGTAGCGGCTGAGCTTAAAGAAGGCGTCGACCGCCTCAAGGTCGGTGGCAACGTCGTACTTCACGCGCCCAATCTCGCGCAGAAAAGCATGTTCGGGACCGACG
>JBGUYA010000045.1:0-8741 GCA_045118435.1 Quinella sp.
TCAGGCGCGGAAATTATCAGCGTCGTTTGCTTAAACGTCAAGCCGAAGTAAATAATTTTCTCGCGGTCATCTTCAGTCAAAGTTTCAACGGTCTTGCCGGTCTTCTTCAAGTAGCCGTCGAAAATATCCTTGCTGAACTGCCTGCCGAGCGGTCTCTTCTCCAAAATCGTAGCCGCAACGTCTTCATAATCGGCAGTCATGCGCGGCGGCTCATCGAATCTTTCAAGGAACATGATAACGGTATTGGTGCCGGTCGCGCCGAAAGTTTTACTGCCGAGTTGAACGACTGCGCGGATATAAAAACTTTTAAGCAGAGACTCGCGGGCGGCAATGAAACTTTTGCCGTCCTTGTTCAAAATGGAACTGGGCAGAATCACGGCGGCGACTCCGCGCGGCTTGACGAGCTGACCAAGCCTTTCCGCAAATAAAGTTTCAATTTCCGAGCCGTCATTGGAAATTTTATCCAAAACTTCAAGCGGGTTCTTCAACTTCAAATGCGCCTTGAAACCTTTGACCGAGTACGGCGGGTTGGCAACGAGTATGTCAAAGCTTGCGGGCGAAATATTTTCGTCAGGATAATTTTCCAGTCCGTCGCCGAATTTTATCTTGCCCTCGTTCGCGCCATGCATGAAGAGCGAAATTTTCGAGACGCGCGACAGCCGATAATCCTTTTCTACGCCGAAGAGTTTATCGCGCTCCCACATTAGCGGCGGCGTCAAACCTCGTCGCGCATAAAAATCATTGACCGCCCTAAATCCTTCCGTCAAGAAATGCCCCGCGCCGCAAGCGTAATCGATTATCTTGGGCGGCTCCTGCGAAATTATTCTGTCGAGCGGCAAGCTGTCCCAAATGAATTGAGCTATCGGCGTCGGCGTGAAGAATTGCCCTGCGTCTTGCTTAAAGCCCTTGCTCAGCAGTTGTTCAAATAAATCGCCGAGCGTCTGCAAGTCCGTTGAACCGATGATTCGATAATCCTTCAAAATCTCCGCGACTTCCTTAAGAATTTTCGCGTTGAGATAAAAAAGTTTGTCGTTCTGCACTTCGACGAACGCAAAGGCATTGTTCGTGTAAAATTTGAGCTTGCGGAAGTTCTCGCGCAGGTCGCTGATTTGGCTATCGTGATTTTCCTCGTCGCGAAAGTTTGCAAAGAGTTTATCGGGATAATTTTCGGGCAGATAGAAAATTTCTTCGCCCATAAATTTTTTCATGCCGTCTGCGTAAAGTTTTTGCAAGCGGTCTTGAAAAGTCTCGTGAGTGTCCGCGCCGTCCTTGAACTGGAAAGAAACTTCGTCGGCGTCGGGCGTCCGCGCCTCGTCAACCAACTTTGCAATGAACAGCGCAATCAGCCGATTAAAAGCGTTTTCCTTGTCCGAAACTTGATTGTGGCGAAGAATCTCCTCAAACTTGTTGACGACGGATTGATTCTCGCTAAAATTTTTCAAGTCGCGCTTGCGCAGGGGTTTGACGCCGATTTTGTAAGCGCGGGTCTCGTCGTGAAAGATAACGTCGCCGAGAAATTTTTTCTCGTAATGTTCGCTCCAAACTTTGAAACGCTCCTTGACGGTGTGAGCGTCGCGATAAAGTTTTTCACTACAGGGAACGCTTGCCGAAGAAAATTTCAACTCGCCGTCAAAGTCGGAGGCGTAAAGCACAAGCCATTGACAACTTTGCTCCTGTTGCCAATAGGAAAAGAGTTGCCCGCCGTCCGCAAGCATGTTCGCAAGTTCGCGCTTGAATTCCTCGCCGTGAGTTTTGCACTCGACGATAAAAAGCGTCTTGCCGTTTTCGGAAACGCAAATATCTGCGCGACCGCTCTTTTGCTCATGACCGAGTTGCCAATTTTTTTCAAGCCAAATATCTGCGGGCTTATAACCCTTATCAAGCAAGCGATTGACGCACTCGAAGACAACGAGGTTTTCCCTGTGCGAGTCGTCGAAGAAATTATTCCGGTCGCGATTCTTAATCTGCGCGGGGTAGAAAAGTTTTTTTGAATTCAAATCGGCTTTCATGGTCACGCCGTCAGCAAAAATTTTTTCAAAAAAAGTGCCGCGCTCGGTGAAGTTCATGGCTTTGAGTGCGGCAGAGAAATTTTTTTCCGTGAGCAAAGGAGTTCCTCCTCAGTTCGGGTCGAAGGTGATAGTCTCCAAGATTTTATCGCGCGTCGCCTTCGACTTGGCAAAGTAATCGTGAACGGCTTGGCGGTCGTGATTGTCAATCGCGCTAATGACTTCGCCGAGAATATTTTGCAGGTCGCGCAGGTGACTAGAAATTGCGTCGCCGTTGGTCATGCAAATATCCGCCCACATGTCGGCGTTTGAACTGGCGATGCGGGTCGTGTCCTTAAAGCCGCCGCCGACGAGTTTCAAGCAGGAGTCCAAATCATCGCCCGCGTTGTTTAAAAGAGTGACGAGAGCCGCCGCCGTCACGTGCGGAACGTGGCTGATAATCGAGGCGCAACGGTCATGCTTGGCGATGTCAATCTCAAGAAAATTTGCCTCCGTGAGTTTTAAAAGGTTCATCAACTTTTCTTTGACTTCGGCGGGTGCGCTGGTATCTTCGGCGATAACGTAAGCTTTGCCCTTGAAAAGATTTTTATCGGCAACTTCGACGCCCGATTTCTCTTTACCCGTCATCGGATGCCCCGCTACGTAAAAAATATCGGGCGGCAGAATTTTTTTGAGTTCCTGCCAGATAAATTGTTTAGTACTGCCCGCGTCGGTGAGGATTGCGCCGCTCTTGAGGAACGGCAGAATTTTTTTTACCATAGGAACGATTTGCAGGACGGGCGGGCTGAGGAAAATTATATCTGCGTCTTCGACAACTTTTTTTAAATCCGAAGTCGCCAAGTCGACCGCGCCGAGTTCCATTGCCCTACGCATTGATTTTTCAGTTCGACAAAGCCCCGTGATAAAAATTTCATCGCCGAGTTTGTCCTTTAAGCACAAACCGAGCGAGCCGCCGATAAGTCCGACGCCGATTATCGCAAGTTTCATATCGTTTTACCCATGACTTTGGCAATGCCGCCGAGATTTTCCATGAGTTCCTTGAAAGCTTCGGGTCTCAACGATTGGTCGCCGTCGGAAAGTGCTTTTTCGGGGTGAGGATGCACTTCGATAATCAAGCCGTCGGCTCCCGCCGCGATTGCCGCCCGTGCCATCGGCGCAACCATTTTCCAACGCCCGGTTCCGTGACTTGGGTCAACGACGATTGGCAAATGCGACAATTCTTTGACCGCCGCCACTGCCGACAAGTCAAGAGTGTTGCGCGTGAAAGTCTCGTAAGTTCTGATTCCGCGCTCGCAGAAAATGACTTGCTCGTTGCCGCCGCTCATAATGTATTCCGCCGCGTTGAGCCACTCGCTTATCGTTGCCGAAAGTCCGCGCTTTAACAAAATCGGCTTTGAACATTTTCCCAACGCCTTAAGCATTTGGAAGTTTTGCATATTCCGCGCCCCGACCTGCAAAATGTCGGCGTACTTGCAGAAAATTTCAATGTCGTCCTTGTCGACAATCTCCGTCACGACGCGCAAAGCAAATTCGTCGGCAACTTGCCGCAAAAGTTTCAAGCCGTCCTCGCCGAGTCCTTGAAAGTCATAGGGCGAAGTTCTGGGCTTAAACGCGCCGCCGCGCAGGAATTTCGCGCCGCAAGCTTTGACTGCTTGAGCCGCCTCGCGCAGTTGCTCCAAACTTTCAACAGCGCAAGGTCCCGCCATAACGACAATTTCCTTGCCGCCGATTTTCACGCCGCCCGCGTCGATAATCGTATCTTCGGGGTGGAAGTCGCGGCTTACGAGTTTATATTTTTCGGTAATGCGAACGGTCTTGTCGACGTCCGCCATCATTTGCAGTTCAAGGTTCGCGATAATTTTCTTGTCTCCGATAACGCCGACGATTGTGACTTCCTCGCCTTTGGAAAGGTGCGTCCGCAAGCCCGCGTCTTCGATTTTTTTCACGACCGCCGCCAAATTTTCTTGCGTCGAGCCGGGTTTCATTACTACAATCATTTTTAAAACTCCTCTTATCTTAACTTGGTTATAGTTTATTATAGTTCATGACGGCAAGGAATTCAACAGGAATTTAAAACCGTTTAAAGCTCAACAAAATTTTTTGGTGCTAAAGGATTTTTCGACGCCGAGTTGAATTTTCTTTCCAAAAAGGCGAAATCGTTCTTTATTTTTTTGGCGGCGGCAATTATAATGCGCTAAGTTTTGCAAATACTATTCGAGGTGATTTTTTTCACGGAACATTCTCCGGTAACGACGAACCCGCTCATAATCATGATGATAAATATGACGGTCGTCTTCATTGTGCTAGTATCGTTAATGTTTTTAATCAAGCTGATTCATTTCGTCGACCCGACTAAGAAGCCCGATAAGCCCGCGCAGGCGGAGGAAGAAGAACCGCTCGTTGCAGTGAAGTCGGAGACCGCGCCCGAACCTGAACCCGTCATTGAACAGGGAGTTTCGCCCGAAATAATCGCGGCAATCACGGCGGCTATCGCGGCTTACGGTTTTGCTGGTCAAGTCAAAGCCGTCCGAATCGTCAATCACGAAGGAACTCCTTGGCGAGCCTCCGCGAAGTTCAACAATCTTCAACGCAAATAAAGGGGTGATTTTTTTTGGAAGCTTTAAATGCATTTTCCGTATCGCTCCAAGCGGTTTGGAACGACAGCGGCTTTTCCGCCTTCACAATGGGCAACGGCATTATGATTCTCGTAGGACTAATTCTTTTGTACATGGCTTTTGTTAAAGAGTTCGAGCCGCTCTTGCTCGGACCGATTGCCTTCGGCTGTATCCTCGCCAACTTCCCCAACACCGGCTTTTTCGGCGAAGAAATGAACGTTATGAAGGCTATCAACTACGGCATAACCTATGAAATTTTCCCGCCGCTGATTTTCTTGGGCATTGGCGCAATGACGGACTTCAGCCCGCTCTTGGCAAGACCCTCAACTTTACTACTCGGCGCGGCGGCTCAAATCGGCGTGTTCGTCGCACTCGGCGGCGCGATGATTGTCGGCTTTGACGTTCACGAGGCGGCGGCTATCGGAATTATCGGCGGCGCGGACGGTCCCACTTCAATTTATCTTTCGACGAAACTTGCGCCTCACTTGCTCGGAGCAATCGCGGTCGCGGCGTATTCCTACATGTCGCTTGTGCCAATGATTCAACCGCCGATTATGAAACTCATGACGACGCAAGCCGAGCGCGAAATTGTCATGAAGGAACTGCGCGAAGTCACGAAGTTTGAACGCGTCGTTTTCCCGATTGTCGCCACGATTTTTATCAGCTTGCTCTTGCCGCCGATTGCGGCGTTGCTCGGTTGCTTGATGTTGGGTAATTTGTTTAGAGAATCTGGCGTGACGGACAGACTTTCCGACACCGCGCAGAACGCCTTGATTAATATCGTGACGATTTTCTTGGGCACGGGCACCGGCATGACAATGAACGCCGAAAGTTTCCTGCGCACAGACACGCTTTTGATTATCGGACTCGGACTTGTAGCATTTATGGGCGGCACGGCTGGCGGCTTGCTTTTCGGAAAGATTATGTCCAAAATGACGGGCGGCGAAATTAATCCGCTAATCGGCTCGGCGGGAGTCTCGGCAGTCCCGATGGCGGCTCGCGTCAGCCAACTCGTCGGCATGAAGTCAAAACCCGGCAATTATCTTTTAATGCATGCAATGGGACCGAACGTCGCGGGCGTCATAGGCACGGCGGTCGCGGCGGGCACTATGCTTGCCATGCTTAAGTAGGGATTGGAAATAGGAATTAGGAACTAATTCTTTGTTCCTAGTTCCTATTTTTTAACCTAATCCTAACGTTTCGCATTGACTTAGCTGATATAATATCGTTAAGGAAGACTTAGTTTCGTTCGATTAAATTAAAGAAACAAGGACAAAATTTTTCGGAGGTGGGGCGCATGTGCGAACTCGCAGAACATTTCACAGGGAAGAAAATATGGCTCAAATTTTTAACACTCACGAGCCCTTAACCTCCCAAAACTCAAGGAAAGGAGATTAATTTATGATGAACGACTTCAGTTTCGACTTGCAACGCTTTTCTGATACCATTGGTCCCAACAGCACTCGCACTGTCGGCGACTTGACCATTGCGGCCGGCGAAGCAAACTCCATAGCGTATGATGTTGTCAGTTACGGCTCCGGCTCTGCTGTGGTTGTCACCCTCAAAAACTCAAGTGACGAATTCTATGTAAACAATGTTCTTTATAAATTGTCGACAAGCTCCTCTGAAACCAACGGCGAAGGTGTCGCCTTTACTATCGGAGCAGGCTCGGCGATTGTCGGTGGTATTGATGACGGCGATATTTTCATTGTCGGCGACGAAGGCTATTCCATGCGGGGTGATGCCCTTTTGGCGGGCAACACCCTCCTTGCCGATAAAATATATGATAATTTCTCCGGCTCGTCCATTAACCTAGTCAACAACTCTCTTTCTGACGCCGAGTTATTTAAAAATTGGGACAGGATTATAGAAGTTGATAACAAGGTTTTGAGCATTGCAGATACTTCAATTTTCACGGAAGCCAAAGGTTACAAGGGAATTATCGCTCTGGATACAGATGATTCCCCGTCTTCCGATATTAAACAATACGCCAGCCTTGCAACAAGTGCCACAAATCCAAATCGATACATAATCGCCTCGGTTACGGGCGCAAGCAACCTCGGCAAAATATCTTTGGGTACCGATTTTATGAGTGCGGCTACGGGCGGCGTCGGCATTTACAAAACCTTCACAGGTTCTTCGGCTCCCGTTATAGTTGTAGATCAAACCAGCTTGCAAGTAATCGATACCGACAGCAACCTTTTTAATCTTTTCGGCGGATATGACAACGACAACCCCGTATCCGCAACAAACGTGAAAACTGTCAGCCTTATCGGCGGCACCTTGACTGCCAATCAAAATCAAACGGTCAATGCGAGCAAATACACCTTGTCTGCCTACGGCGACAGCGTTAAAGCCTATGACGGCATCATCATATACAGCGACAATAACGGCTATGTGACTTTGGGGGATATTGACGTCGGCGAATCCTTTTTCCTGCAAAACAGCTCCGGCTCCTCTGCAAAATATACCATGACCGCTGCAGGCTTGATTAAGGAAGGTGAAACTCGTCCGCGTGTTTACAACGGTGAAATACTCAAAACCAAAGCACTGTCCGCTTCCGCCATTTTCAATTCAAGCTTATATTCCGACACGCTTTACCTCAGCGCAACCGACGCCGTTATCACGATTAGGGGAGAAGGCGACGCCGACAACCCGACGCTCATTTCATACAACAACTCCGCCATTGCTTCGCTATCTTGGAATTCGTCTTCAAGTTACTTTGTATTGGACTCAGATCAAGACGACCTTGATATTCTCAAGCCGGGAGCTTGGGCGGGTATTTCTTTGGGCGGTGATGTCAAAGTTTCGCTATCCAGAAAGTTTACCGGCGAAGGATACTCTACAAACCCTTTGAGAATTAAAAGAGACAATTCCACTTTCGGCATAGAAACATTCAAGGACAATAACGCTAAATTTGTCACGTTAAGCGGAAGTGAGACCACTCTTAATCATGCTTCAATCGCTGGAATTTATTTGGAAGACGGCTCATTGGTTGCGTTTTCTAATGTAAACGGTTATCAAACCGTTACTGTTCATAATGCCAACGATATTCCTATTTATTTGACTGGATCCACTTTGACTATAAGCTCAAGTGCGGACAGCGGGGCCACTCTGAAAGGTACCACTGATACAACTGCCTTTATCGGAAGAGGTTATCAACGCGGAGCACTAAATGTAACAATTGATAATAAAGGCAAAACCAAAACCACCTCCAATGTCTCAATTGATTCAAGTTTACTCGATTCAATCGTTGCCGAACAATACGGTGACGAAAGTTCTGTAATTTTTATATATGGCAAAGATAGAGGATTTGCTGTCACAGATTTGCAAAGTGGAGAAAGCTTTAATCTAACATTTTCAGGTTCTAAGCAGACTCAATATCAGATACAAAACGGCAAAATAGTAGGTAATCCGAGCAGTGTCGACAGAAAAATTTGGTGCGACAGCGAAAACGGCTATGACTATACGGTCTCTTCTTCCAAAGAGTACAGCATTGCCGGTACTTCTTCTTTTAAAGATGTTATTGCCAGTAGCGGCTCCCTTACAATCGCGGCGGACTATTCTACAAGTGGATCCATTTCAATAAAAAGCAATGAAGACCGCCCGATTTTCGGCGTCACCAGCGACAACGCATTAGATATTTCCAAGACTTACGGTTACTTATCCAGAACTTCTGACGGATACAAACTTCAAAGTAATAATAGCGATAACTCATTGACTGCCGTGACAATCAAAGACACAGTCTATCCTGTAACATTTTACGGGAACTTTGTTGATACTAAAATCAAAGTTTCATTAAACAGTTCAAATACTACTACTTTCCAATCCAAAACGGAAAACGATGATTTCACGGTCAGCATTAAAGATGTAAAGTCAAGCAATGTTGTCCATGCCGCAGGCGTAAGCGTGGTCAGCTTAAATTCCGGCTCGCTCTACACCAATGAATACACGCAAACTGTTTTGGCAGGAAATTATTCCATTGCCTTCGATTCTGCGAGCACAATAAAAGACGGCATAATCGTTGAAATAGATAGCGGAAATTACCTCATTGACGACATTGACTTTGGCGAATCCTTTTACATAGGCGAAGATAAATATACTCGCAACTTGATAGGTT
>JBGUYA010000046.1:0-7331 GCA_045118435.1 Quinella sp.
ATACTTTCTTTGACCGGGCAAAGAAAGTATGCAAAGAAACCCGCCTCGCAGGGGCGTCGCCGCTTGAACTTCCTGTTCAAACGCGGCTTAGCGGGGCGTCATCCATGACGCCCCCTCTACTACTCGACTAACTGCGACGTTAAAAAGTTTTATAAAGAGGTTGATTTAATGGCTAAGGGGAAAACCGCCAAAGGTACGGCGACTAAGCAAATCGAAATGCGCCGCTGCGTCGTCTGTCGAAAAGTTTTTCACAAGTCGGAGCTTATCCGAGTCGTTAAAAATTCTGCGGGCGAAGTTTCAATCGACAATAAAATTTTCGGGCGCGGGGCTTACATCTGCAAGTCGGAAAACTGCGCGGCGACCTTGAAGAAACGCCGCAACCTCGATAAAATTTTCAAAACCAAACTGCCGAGCGAACTTTACGAAAAAATCTGCGCGGCGGTCGACATAAAGGAGAAAATCCGCATGTAAACAAAATTTCCAACGGGGGTGGATCTATGTCAAAACCGATTAAATACAGAGTCTATGACATGGCGAACGAATTCAATCAGGACGTGCGAGTTATTATCGACTTCCTCAACAAACGCAAGATTAAGGCGAAGAATCAATTCACGAGCGTCGACGAGGCGGCTTATGAACTTGTCAAGGCGGCGTTCGCGCGTCGCAAGCCTATCGAACCTGCGCAAAAGCAAGAGCAAAAGCCGCAACCTCAACCTCAACAAAAAGCTCAGCAACCTAAGCCCGCGCAGAAGCAGGAGCAAAAGCCTCAGCCGCAACAAAAAGCTCAGCAACCTAAGCCCGCGCAAAAGCAAGAGCAAAAACCTCAACCGCAACAAAAAGCTCAACAACCTAAGCCCGCGCAGAAACAGGAGCAAAAGCCTCAACCTCAACAAAAAACTCAACAACCTAAGCCCGCGCAGAAGCAAGAACAGAAACCTCAACCACAACAAAAACTTGAGAGCAAAGACGAGTCAAAAGCTAATCCTCAGCAACAACGTCGCAAGGATAATCGCGGCAAGCAGGAAATTCGCGCTCAGGATAAGCCGGAAACTCGTACGCAGGATAAGCAGGACACGCGCGGCGAACGCGGCGACCGTCAATCCAAAAATCGTAATGAGCGGCAACGCGAAGACGGCGCAAGAAATAATCGTCAGCGCAACCGCAATCGTCAACCCGCCAATGCCAAAGAGGCGGCTAAAACTCAACAGGCGGCGGCTCAAGCTCAAGATAAAAATCGTGCGCCACGTTCCGCGCGGAAGAAAAATCGCCCCGCGCCTCAGCCTGTTCATAAAGCCGAAATCGCCCGCCCAACTCACATAAAAGTTGGCGAGAGCATTGCGGTTAAGGACTTGGCAAGCAAAATGAGTTGCACCGCTGTCGAAATCATTAAGAAACTTTTGATGATGGGCGTCGTCGCCACGATTAACCAGGTTATCGACTACGATACCGCCGCGCTTGTCGCCGCCGAGTTCGGAGTTACTGCCGAAGAACTTCCGCCCGAAGTCGACCCGACGCTTATCCCCGAAATTGAAGACGACCCCGCCACGCTCAAAATTCGTCCGCCCGTTGTTACGGTCATGGGTCACGTTGATCACGGCAAGACTTCGCTCCTCGACGTTATCAGAAAATCTTCCATCGCGGCAGGCGAGGCAGGGGGTATTACTCAGCATATCGGCGCGTATCAAGTCATTTGCAACGACAGGAAAATTGTCTTCCTCGACACGCCCGGTCACGAAGCTTTTACGGCAATGCGCGCGCGCGGCGCACAGGTCACCGACATTGCGATTCTCGTCGTCGCCGCTGATGATGGCGTCATGCCGCAGACCATTGAGGCAATTAACCATGCCAAAGCCGCCAACGTCCCGATTATCGTCGCCATTAACAAAATAGACAAGCCCAACGCTCAGCCCATGCGCGTTAAGCAAGAACTCCTTGAGCACGGTTTAGTTAGCCGCGACTTTGGCGGCAACACCACTATGGTTGAAGTCTCCGCCAAGAAAAATCTAGGCATTAACGATTTGCTCGAAGAAATTCTTTTCGAGGCGGACGTTCAAGAGTTCAAAGCCAATCCAAACCGCGAGGCTCGCGGCGTTATCATTGAGGCGCAACTTGACAAGGGGCGCGGTCCTGTTGCAACTGTCCTTGTTCAAAACGGCACGCTCCGTATCGGTGATTCAATCGTTGCGGGTACGACCTATGGCAAAGTTCGCGCTATGATGAACGAACGCGGCGACAATCTTAAAAAAGCAGGTCCCAGCGTTCCCGTTGAAGTTTTGGGCTTAAACGACGTTCCGGCGGCGGGCGACATTCTCGCGGCTCTCGACGAACGACTTGCCAAGTCCATTGCCGAACATAGAATTGAACGCCAGCGCAACGAGTTGATTAAATCCAAGAAAGTTTCTCTCGACGACCTGTTCAATCAGATTCAAGCCGGTTCGCTTAAAGATTTGAACATTGTCATTAAAGCCGACGTTCAAGGCTCGGTTGAGGCGTTGTCAAGTTCCTTGAAGTCTCTCAATAAGAACGACGAAGTCCGCGTTAATATCGTTCATTCGGGCGTGGGCGCGGTCAACGAGTCCGACGTTATGCTTGCGTCTTCTTCAAACGCGCTGATTCTCGCCTTCAACGTTCGCCCCGACAACAACGCCAGAAAATCTGCTGTCACTGAAAATATCGACATAAGAACTTATCGCGTTATCTATGACGCGCTTGACGACGTTCGCGCGGCGATGAGCGGCTTGCTTGCGCCGAAGTTCAAGGAAGTTATTCAAGGGCGCGTTGAGATTCGCAAGGTCATGAAGTTTTCCAAAGCTCTCGTTGCCGGCTCCTACGTTTTGGAAGGAAAGATTTGTAACAACAGCAAGATTCGCATTCTGCGCGACAATGTGGAAGTTTTTGACGGGGAAATTGATTCGCTCCGCCGTTTCAAAGACGAGGTTAAAGAGGTCGCGCAAGGTTACGAGTGCGGCATTTCGATTGTCGATTATCGCGACTTCAAAGAGGGTGACATTATCGAGGCTTACAAGATGGAAGAGATTGAGACTTCGATTGAGGACGTCAATCGCGCAGACTGATTGGGAGTGACAGATTTTGATTACGTTTATAATCGGCTTAGTGATTTTGATAGTCGGCGCGGCGATTTACGGCTCTTTCTGCGAACGCATGATGAAACCAAACGCCTCCGCGCAGACGCCCGCGATTAAACTTCGTGACGGCGTTGACTACGTGCCGATGAACAAGTGGAAAAACTGTTTGATTGAGCTTTTGAACATTGCGGGGACGGGACCCGTGCTCGGACCGATTCAAGGTATTTTGTTCGGACCGATTGCCTTCCTGACAATTCCAATCGGTTGCGTTCTCGGCGGCGCGTTTCACGACTACATGAGCGGCATGATTTCAATTCGCAACAACGGCGAGCAAATGCCCGCTCTCGTCAAAAGATTTCTCGGCAAGGGAGTTTACAGCGTCTATCACGTTTTTATCTGTTTCCTGATGCTTTTGGTCGGCACGGTATTTACCTACACGCCCGGCGATTTGCTTGTCGGTCAGATTATCGGCGGCGATGTTTCCACGCTCAATCCGACGGTCATCGCGGTTTACGCCGTTATCCTCTCGTATTACTTGATTGCGACGCTTTTGCCGATTGACAAGATTATCGGGCGCATATATCCGATTTTCGGCGCGATACTTTTGCTCAGTGCCGTAGGAATTTTCTTCGGACTGTTCATTAATGACTACCCGCTGTTGGAAGTTTGGGATACAGGAGTTGCTAACGTTCATCCGCTCGGCGAACACTTTATCCCGATGTTCTTTGTTACGGTTGCTTGCGGAATAACTTCGGGCTTTCACTCGACGCAAGCAACGCTGATTGCCCGCTCCGTCACGAACGAAAAGCACGGGCGGCTTATCTACTACAACACGATGATTGCGGAAGGTTTTATCGCGATGAGTTGGGCGGCGGCGACAATGGGAGCGATACATTTGGCTTTGGCGTCCGAAATGGATCCCGTCAAAATTCCCGCGCTCCTTGTCGGCATTATCGCCAAGAACATGCTCGGCGACATAGGCGGCATGGTCGCGGTTTTGGGCGTCATAGTTTTGGCGATAACAACGGGCGATACGGCGTTGCGCTCGTTGCGCTTAATAGTTGGCGACGCGCTCCACATTGATAACAAGAAGAAATCCAACATGCTTCTCCTCGCGTCTACAATCTTTGCAATCGTGGCGGCTGTGCTTTACTACGCCAAAACCGACGCGAGCGGTTTCGCAATTCTTTGGAGATATTTCTCTTGGGCGAACGAGACGATTGCGGTCTTCGCCTTCGCTATGATTTCCGTCTACATGATTAAAAATAATTTGCCGTACCTTATGGCGATAATTCCCGGCACGTTTTACATGTACATTGTCTCGACTTACATTTTGCACGCGCCTATTGGTTTCGGATTAAGTTACACGACCAGTTATATCTTGGCGTCTATCTGCGCGACACTCTATGCCGTCTCAGTCGTGAAGTTCGGCAAAAGTTTGAACTCGTCACGAAGTTTGCGCTGAACTTTTAGCTTGAGAAAATAAAAATCCCCTTCCGACTTGGACGGGGAAATTTTTTTGTGATAAAATATTTTTGGAGGTGATGTTATGGAAAAAAATCCTGCCGTGTCGGTGATTGTGCCCGTCTACAACGTTGAAGTTTACATTCGCCAATGCGTTGACAGCATTTTGAATCAGAATTTCCAGGACTTTGAAATTATTTTGGTCGACGACGTTTCGCCCGACGATTCCATTGCGCTTTGTCAAAAATTTTATGGTGACAATGACAAAGTTAAAATCGTTCACCATGAAAAAAATCTCGGACTCGGTCCCGCACGCAACACCGGCATAAAAAATGCTCGCGGCAAGTACGTTTACTTTGTCGACAGCGACGATTTTATTTTGCCTGACGCTCTGGAAAAACTTTTCAACACCGCCGAAAAATTTAATGCGCAAGTTGTTCACGCGGCGGCTTGGTACGAGCTTGAGCAAGATGAAGTTTCTTCCGTCTATGAAAATTTGCGCTTTCAAAATGATTACTCCTATCGCCAAGAAGGTTTTCTGACAAATGATTTGGCGCAAAGGTTATCAACAGTTAATATAGTATTTCCGACGGCGTGGCTTTGTTTTTGCCGCCGAGATTTTTTGTTGGAGCATCACATTGAGTTTTTGCCGATAATTTCTGAGGATGAGACGTTCAATTTGGCACTACTGCGCCACGCCGAGCGATATTACATTTTGCGCCATTTAACCTACGTTTATCGCAAGCGCACAGGTTCAATTATGAAGTCAACCAAAGCCGACAGATTGTCAAAGGGCATTGACGCAATGATCACTGGCTCAATTTACATTGGGAAATTACTTGACAACCTGCCGCATTTCGACGGTTACGACCAATGGCGCGAAAACATTTTGAATCATTTTATCATAACCTATTTGAACAACCACACGCTTCCTTTTTACAAAGATCAAAAGTTGAACGCAGAGGCAAATGACGCCGCCAAGAAAACTTTGACTGCCTTCTTCGGCAATAAGGAGCCGTTCATTAAATTTTTCTTCGACGGCTTTCATATTTTCCGACTTCAAGCAATGAATCTTTGGCAACAAAATCAGCGGCTGAGTGCATTGCCCGCCTTTCTGGTTCACGAACAGCAAAATATTTTGCGGATAATGGATTCAATTCGCGCCAACAACAAGAGAATTTTTGTCATGGGCACGCCCGCGCATGGCAACTTGGGTGACCAAGCCATTGTTTGGGGCGAGCTGACGATTTTGAAGAATTATTTTCCTGATCATGAAGTTATCGACATTCCCTACGATTATTTGATGGGCGGCTTCGGCGAATTTTTCTGGGGACTAGGTTTTGATAAATTCGTTCGCGATACGGGAATAATTTTTTTGCTTGGCGGCGGCAATCTCGGCAACTTGTGGGTCAATGAGGAGGAGCTTCGCCGCAAGCTCATTGAAAAATTCCCCGACAATAAAATTGTCATCTTCCCGCAAAGTATTTGCTTTACCGCCGACGACAACGGGCGCAGGGAACTTGAGTTGAGCGCGAAAATTTACAACGCCCATAAAGATTTGCACTTGATGACGCGCGACGAAAACAGCTTTAATCTCGCGCAGAAAATTTTCCCCGACATTCACAATTACCTTTTGCCCGACGCCGCGACGAGTCTTCACGGCATCTTGGACGACCTTAAAGCCGAGCGCGAAGGCGTTCTGTTTGTCCTGCGTAGCGACAAGGAAAAAGTTCGCGACGATAAAAAGATTCAAACTTTGCAAGCGAGCTTACGCAACGCAAATATTCCGTTCGAGGTCATCGATACCGTCATTAATGAGAGAGTTAACGCGCTTGACCGCGAGCATAAAGTCCGCGCAGTCCTTACAAAAATTCGTAAAAGCAAACTCGTTATCACGGACAGATTTCACGGTGTCATTTTTTCTTTTATCACGCGTACGCCCGTCCTCGCCTTTAAGTCCTTCGACACGAAAATTTCTTCCGGCATAAAGTGGTTTGAAAATGTGCCGTCCGTTTTCTACGCCGAAGAGCAGGACGCGGCGGGCATAAACAATTTTATCAATCGCGCACTCGAAGACGGTACGCCTTTTGCGGAAATGAATCATAACCTTAAGCTCAACGGTCAAGAAATTTTTCTCAATACTCTAAAACAAATCGTCGGCGAGCCGGAAGTTGAGCTCGTTAATTCTCACACCCCCCCCCGTTTACCCGCAGAGGTTAACAATCAAGTTAAGAAAATTTTTACGCTTGCCGTGCCGTTGTCGATTTGCAATTTACGTTGTCATTATTGCTACTTGTCTCAACGCGAAGAAGCTTATCAAGGCATTCAACCCGCGATGAAGTATTCGCCCGAACAAGTGTCGGAGGCTCTTTCACCAAAAAGACTAGGCGGGCTTGCATATTTTAATGTCTGCGCGGACGGCGAAACGCTCTTGCTTAAGGACTTGGATATTTACATGAAACGGTTAGCGGAGGCGGGACATTTCGTTGAGATCGTGACCAACTGCACGATAACGCCGATGCTTGAAAAATTTGCGGCGTGGGACAAAAAACTGTTGGGGCAAGTTGAATTCAAATGCTCGTTCCATTATCTTGAGCTTAAGAAGAAAAATTTGCTTGAGCTGTTCGCGCGGAATGTCAACAAAATTTGGGAGGCGGGCGCGTCGATTTGCGTCGAGATAACGCCGAGTGACGAACTCATTCCCTACATTGACGAAGTAAAAGCGTTCTCGCTGAAAAATTTCGGCGCACTCCCGCAAATAACGATAGCCCGTGACGACAG
>JBGUYA010000047.1:0-6072 GCA_045118435.1 Quinella sp.
GCCGTCATTTTCGCCGGGCGTTATAGTAAAGTTGCCGTTGGCGTCTATTGCAAACTTAGAGCTGATGTCGTCGGTAGCCGTGAATTCAAAAGTATAGTTGCCGAGAGTGAAAGCCGTCTTTGTCCCTTTTGTAA
The DNA here is from genome assembly GCA_045118435.1 of Quinella sp. Classification (GTDB taxonomy): domain Bacteria; phylum Bacillota; class Negativicutes; order Selenomonadales; family Selenomonadaceae; genus Quinella. The sequence goes on from JBGUYA010000047.1 coordinate 135, forward strand.
AGGAAAGGGCTTGCGTGGCAGGATTGAATCCTATTGAGCCGTCACTGACTGCTACGTTGCCGCCGAAAACAGGCGTGCCGCTTTTTATGAGCACGAGATTAAGTCCGCCGTCATTTTCGCCGGGCGTTAAAGTAATTCCGTTTTCCGTCAAGGAGACGCCGGTTGTCGCCTTGTCGGTGGTTGTCGCCTTCATGGTGTAGCCGTTCCACGTGAAGTTGAAACTCGTATCCTTCGCGAAGGTGACGGCGTTGTCGTAGCCGAGAGTAATTTTACCGCTCGTGCATTCCAATTCGCCGCCAAAAATCGTCTTGCCTGCGCGGCTGAGAGCAACCGTAAGCGTGCCGTCGCCCGAACCCGGAGTAATGTTAGCACCATCCGAATCAAGCAAAATCTGCGACGTGGCGTCGGCGTTTGCCGTTGCTTTAAGGGTGTAGTCGCCCAAAACCAAACCCATCGACGAATCTTTGATGATAGTGAAATCGCCGGTGAATTTGCCGTTATTGACGCCAGTAATGACTTTCCCGTTGATAAAGGTAGTGATTGAGCGAGACTGTTCTCCTAAACTTGCGGTGAAGGTGATAGTTTCCTGTTCGGTCTCTACAGTCAACGCGGTGTCGGTAATGGTGTATTTAATTTCAGTGTCGGCGTAATCGTGCCCAAAGACAAAGCTGCCGTCGCCGTAAGTCTTACCGGTGCCAATCACCAAATCGGAGCCTTTAGCGGCAGTCAGGACATTGCCCGCAAAAGTGAACGTGCCGTTATCCAGTTCAAAAGGTAAAACCTTCGTCAGGGTAAGCACTTCGCCGTTGCTCGTCAAAGTGAAGTCTGTTGAGCCGTCGGTCGCGTCAATTGTTAAAGTCGAGGAATCACTCGCGCCCGCAACAACTGCTGAGACTTTGCCGCTTGCAAGTCCCAAAACTTTTCCGTCGTCGAGATTGAGCACTGCGTCGCCGTCAACTGCGGAGTAAAGCACGCCGTCGAGCGTTTGACTTTCGCCCGCGTTGATTGTCACAGTGTCGAACCTCTGCAGATCAAATGTGAAACTTTTCATAAAAACCTCCTAAAAAATAGCATTAGGTTTTCCAAGAAATTATTATAATTCTTGACGCGTCTAAAATCAACCGCGCCTTAAATTTTGCTCGGCGAGTGTATAAAAGCAAACGACCGCACGTTATGTGCGGTCGGGTTTTTACTCACTGTTATAAAATTTTAATAAGCCTGTTAAACGTCAATGGCGGGAACCTTCGCGCGAATAACAATCATGACGACTGCAAGGCAAGCCAACGCCGCGCCCAAGCCAAACCAACCGTTTTGCGTGACGCCGCCGACCAAATATCCGACGGCACAGCAACTTGAAACCGTCAAGACGTAGGGAACTTGCGTCGAGACGTGATCAATATGATGACATTGCGCACCCGCCGAAGCCAAAATTGTCGTGTCGGAAATGGGCGAGGCGTGGTCACCACCGACTGAACCCGCCAAGATTGCCGCGATACAAATTACTAGCAAGTTAGCCGCGTCTTGAGTCGGCAAGTTGACCAAGACAGATAACGCAATCGGAATCAAAATGCCGAACGTACCCCAACTTGTGCCCGTCGCGAAGGCAAGCCCAATCGACACGAGGAAGAAGATAAGCGGCAGGAACATTGCCAGCGACGCATTTTCTTGAACAATGCCGCCGACGTAGCCGCCCAAATTCAGATAGCTATCAGAGCAAATGCCGCTGAGTGTCCACGCCAAGCACAGGATAAAAATCGCGGGAACCATTGCTTTAAAGCCTGTCGAATAGCATTCGCAGTACTCGGCAAAACTTACAACGCGGCGCGGAAGATAGAGAAACGAGATAAAAATCAGCGCGATAAACGAACCGAGAGCCAAAGCTTTTGAGGCGTCGCAGTCGGCGAAGGCGTCGGCAATCGATTTGCCCTCGTTAATGCCGCCAGTATAAAGCATGCCGTAAATGCAGACGGAAATCAAAACAATCAAAGGAAGAATCAAGTCAATAATCTTGCCTTTGCCGCCAACAATTTTATCCTCGACGGCGTCTTTGTATTCGGCGGGAATTTCAAAGTGCGCATTGTTCTTGCGAACCTCCGCGCCCATTGTCGCAAAGTCTCTGCCCGTCACGATTATAAAGACCATAAAGATCATTGTCAAAATCGCGTAGAGGTTGAAAGGAATTGTTTGCAGGAAGAGAACAAAGCCGTCGACGAGCGAGCCTTCGGGGAGTGACGAGCCGACTGCCGCCGCCCAACTCGACACGGGCGCGATAATGCAAATCGGAGCCGCCGTCGCGTCGATAACATACGCGAGCTTTGCGCGACAGATTTTAAACTTATCAGTGACGGGGCGCATGATTGTTCCGACCGTCAAGCAGTTAAAGTAGTCGTCGATAAAAATCAACATGCCCAAGAAAGCTGTCAAACCCAGCGCGGAGCGTTTGCCCGAAATGACCGAACGCGCCCATTCGCCATAAGCCCGCGTCGCGCCTGACTTGCTGATTATCGCGACTAAGATACCCAAGATGACCAAGAAAACCAAAATGTTGACGTTGCCGCCGACCTTGTCGCTCATGATGTCAAAAAACGTCGTGATTGACTCAAGAAAGTTGCCGCCCGTGAACAGCATTGCGCCCACGAAAATGCCGACTATCAGCGACGTATAGACTTCCTTCGTCAAGAGCGCGAGGATTATCGTGATAATCGGCGGCAGAATTGACAACGCAGAACTTTCCATTAGAAAAATTTCCTCCTCTTTCATTACGCATTGCGCATTACGAATTACGCATTGCTTTTTTTATGCCGCGCAGATTATAGCAGGTGTTGATAAATTATGCTATAATGGGAAAAATTTTTTGGGGGAATTTCATGGCGCGGAGTTACGAAGAGGAATTGCGGATAAGGTTATCTCGCGAAAAAAATCTTGTCGAACAGACGGGCGGGCGGCTCAAGTTTGCGTTGGCGTATCCGAATTTTTATCGCGTCGGCATGTCGAACTTGGGCATTCATATTATCTACGAACTTTTGAAAGCGCGGGCGGATACGAGTTGCGAAAGATTTTTCTTGCCGACATTCGATAAGTTGTTGAGCGTTGAGACGCAGACGCCGTTGAATAAATTTCAAGTCATCGGCTTTGCGGTGAGCTTTGAGCCGGATTATTTCAACGTCGTGAAAATGCTCAAGCTCGGTAAAATAAATCCGCGAGCGTCGGAACGCACTGACCTTGACCCGATAATTATAGCGGGCGGACCTTGCGCCACGTTCAATCCCGAACCACTCGCAGAAATTTTCGACGTATTTGTTATTGGCGAGGGCGAAGCGATTCTGCCGCAACTCGTCGACGAAATCATTTCAACAGAAAATCTCCCGCGCAGTCGTCGCCTTGAAAGGCTTTCGCAACTCGCGGGCGTTTATGTTCCCGCCTTCCCCAAAAAAGTTTCCAGGCAGTGGATTAAAAATCTCGACGACTTCCCCGCGCACTCGACAATCCTAACCGACGACGCCGAATTTAATATGTACTTGATTGAGACGGCGCGAGGTTGCGGGCGTCATTGTCGCTTTTGTATGGCGGGCTATTGTTTTCGCAAGCCAAGAAATCGTTCGCTTGACGTGCTTAAAAATGAAATTCACGCCGCAAAAAAGTTCGGGAAGAAAATCGGGCTGATGGGCGCGGCAATTTCTGACTATCCGCAAATTGATGAGCTTTGCAAATTTATTCTCGGCGAGAAACTTCAAATGTCGGTCGCGAGTTTCCGCGCTGATTCGGTGACGGAAGAGCTTGTAAAATCTTTGGCGGCGAGTGGATTAAAAACTTTGACAATCGCGCCGGAAGTCGGCTCGGAGAAAATGCGCCGCGTCGTCAATAAGGGAATCACGGAGGAAAATATTTTTAACGCAATCGAACTTGGAATCAAAGCCGGCATTAAGAATTATCGTTTATATTTCATGATAGGCTTGCCATTCGAGGAGCTTGCCGACGTTGAGGAGATTGCGAATTTATCTGCGCGGGTCAAAAAATTCTGTGACGGGCGGTTGACGTTGAGCGTAAATCCTTTCGTGCCCAAGCCGTTCACGCCGTTTCAATGGTCGCCGTTCGCCGATAAAAAATATCTCGACGCGGCTTTAAAAATCTTACGCGGAAGTTTAAAATCAGTGCGTGGCGTCGAAATAATTTCGGAGTCGGTCAAGTCGGCGGAGGTTCAAGCGATACTCTCGCGCGGCGACAGGAAACTTTCAGAAATAATTTTGCAATCGGAGTCCGCGCAGGCGTTCAAGAAAAATTTCAATCTCGACAAAGAATTTTATCTGCGCGAGATACCGTTTGAAGAAAATTTGGCGTGGGACTTTTTGAATCAAGGCTTCAGCAAAAAATATCTGCGCGAGGAATTTAATCGGGCTAGTGATTTAAAATCAACGCCGTCTTGCTTTGAAGGTTGCAAGCGGTGTGGCGTTTGTAAAGGCAATGTGTAATGCGCAATGAAATGAGGAATTTAAAATGAGAGTTGTGATTGTGGGCGCGGGCAAACTCGGCTACACGATTGCCGAACTTTTGAGCAACGAACAAATGGAAGTGACGGTTATCGACCGCGAGGAAAGCCAGCTGACCGCCGTCAAAAATAATCTCGACGTGTTGACGATAACGGCGAACGGCGCAAGCCCCATTACTATGGACGACCCCGACGTCAATGGCGCGGACGTTTTTATCGCGGTCACGGCGATTGACGAGGTCAATATGGTTGCCTGCATTCTCGCCAAAAAGCACGGGATAAAGCACACAATCGCCCGCATTCGCGATATGCAATTTCTCAGCGAGGCAAAGGATTATCTCAAAAAAAATTTCGACATTGATTTAATGCTCAATCCCGAAATGATTGCCGCGCATGAAATTTATAGAATACTCATGACGCCCGCCGCGCTCGACGTTGACGACTTCGCGGGCGGCAAAGTTCGCCTGTTCGAGGTCAAAATCCGCAAGGACAGCAAATATATTGACATACCGTTTAAAAAGTTGCGGTTGCCCGAAGGAGTTTTGGCGGGCTTGATTTTCCGAGATCATCAAATGATAATCCCGCACGGCGACGACATGTTGAAGGCGCGCGATAACGCCTACTTCATAGGTTTTCCCGACGCGATAGAAAAGTTCAGCACAAATTTTGTTCAAAGCAACTCGCGAAAGTTGGAACGGGTCATGATAATCGGCGCGGGCAGGATTGCGCGGACGCTGGCGGTCATGCTGATTCAAGCGGGCGTCAATGTCAAGGTGATTGAAAAAGACAGGGAACGTTGCGAAAATATCGCGCAACTTTTGACGGGCGACAGCATAGCGATTTACGGCGACGGCACCAACGTTGACTTGCTCGCGCAGGAGGGCGTTGCGTCGGCGGACGTGGTTGTTTGCTTGACGGAAGACGACAAGTTGAATTTGATGATGGCACTTTTGGCGAAGCACTTGGGCGCGAAAAAAACCGTCGTGCGCGTTTATCGGACGGAGTACGCGGACTTGATAGAAAAAGTCGGCGTTGACGTTGTAATTTCTGCGCGGCTTTTATCGGCGGCGGAAGTCTTGGCGTTCGTGAGGCGCGGCGGCGTCGTGAGCGTCTCGATTTTGGAAGGCGCACGAGCGGAGGCGGTCGAAGTCATAGTTCAAAGCGGCGCGAGAGTTGCGGGGAAAAAGTTAATGGACGTGAAGTTGCCGAAGTCGTGTTTGGTGTGCGCGTACGTGCGAAAAAACAAAGCGGCGATACCCAACGGCAACACAATCCTTTTGCCGGGCGACAGGACGATTTTATTTTGCCTACGCGGCGCGGCGAAAGAAGTCATGACTTGGTTTAATTAGGGGAAAATATTATGGGGAAGAATGAAAATCTGAACGAGGCGGCGCGTGCCAAGAACGACGAATTTTATACGCAGTTTGACGACATACAGCGCGAAATGAATTG
>JBGUYA010000048.1:0-11783 GCA_045118435.1 Quinella sp.
GCCGGAGCTTATGGCTTGTTGGAATTCGACGCATAAAAAAAACACAGCGGTTAGTCGAAAAGCAGAAGGGCGCACATGGACGTGCGCCCACGAAGCCGCGTTTGAACAGGAAGTTCAAGCGGCGACGCCCCTGCGAGGGGGCCTTTCTTTTGTCAAACTTTTCTTTGGACAAGCAAAGAAAAGTTTGTTCCACAAACAAAATGGATTAATTATCTAAATCGAAGTGACGAGCCGTTGCAGGGACAGCTGGTTTTGGGTTTCCACTTTTTGGCAAAAAGGGGACGAAAAAATTTCGTTGACGATTGAAAGACAGCGTGTTAAAATACGCGGGCAATTAAATTATTCGAGTATCAAGCGGAGGGAGGGAAATTGAATGGCCAATGAAGTCAAAGTTGGGAAAAACGAATCCATAGACAGTGCTCTCCGCCGCTTTAAGCGTACCTGTCAAAAGGCAGGCACACTCGCAGAAGTTCGCAAGCGTGAACATTACGAAAAGCCGAGCGTACGCCGCAAGAAAAAATCGGAGGCGGCTCGCAAGCGGAAGTATCGTTAATCCTATCGACAAATAAAAAAGGCCGCTGTCTTCCTTGCGGATTGACGGCGGTTTTTTTTCATGACACAAAGATTTTTTTCTAATCTTCATTTAACAATCGTAATTGATAATGTATTAAAAGACAAAAGGAAAGGAGCTTTGCCTGCAATATGCCTGAACATAGAGCCACGCCGCCCCCCAACAGGACAGGGATAATTTCGCTTATAAAAGTCTTGCAACATTTTGGAGTAAAAGAGTTGCAGAAAATCTACGAAAACAATCCTGAAACTGACGACAAATTAAGCTGGAAAAAATTTCAGAAGCTGGCGAAAAAGTACAACATCCAAAGTTCGGTGATCCATCCGACTGTTGACGAAATGCGCGAAGTTGAATACCCCGCCATAGCGAAGATGACTGACGGCGGTTATATTGCCGTCGGTAGCATGAACGACGAAGTTATCTTGGCAATCGACCCGCGCGAAAATAAGCCCAAAGCAATTCCGATTAAGGAATTCTTGGAGAGCTGGACAAGCGAAATGCTCATCTTCTCGGCGGAGCTGAGTTGGACTTACATCAAGAAACAATACAATCTCGACTGGTTTTTGAAAGTCATCAAGCGTTACAAAAAACCGCTTATCGAAGTGCTGATTGCGTCATTCTTTATCCAACTCATGGGGATTGTCTTCCCACTCATTACGCAGGTCATTATCGACAAAGTCATCGGCAACGACGGCATTTCGACGCTGACCGTTATCGGTTGCAGTATGGTTTTGTTCTTCTTTATGCAATCGCTTTTGACAGGCTTAAAGACTTATATCCTCAATCACACAACGAACAAACTCGACGCGATTTTGGGCACAAGATTATTCCGTCATTTAATTTCCCTGCCGTTGCCTTACTACGAAAGAAAGCGCGTCGGCGAATTGCTCATGCGTATCGATGCTCTTAGCCGCGTTCGCGAATTCTTCACTGGCTCCGGCTTAATGTCGGTTCTCGACGCACTCTTTTCTGTTGTTTTTATCGCGTTCATGTTCTGGTACTCGGTACCACTGACATTAATCGCGCTTATAACAATTCCGCTTTACATGGTGCAACTTTGGGCAATGCCGATAATTCGCGGAAAACTCAGCGGCATATGGCGTGCCAGAGTCGCCAGCCAAGCTTTCTTGGTCGAATCCGTCACGAATATTGAAACGGTCAAGGCGTTGGCGGTCGAGCCGCAATTCGTCAACCGCTGGGAAAATCTCGTTGCGCGTTATATCCGCACAATGTTTGAAATGTCGAAGTTCCGCCTGTTTGTATCGACGTTCAGGAGTATGATTGAGGCGTCAATCACAATGGCGATTCTGTGGTATGGCGGTCACATGGTCATGAACGGCGAGTTTACGCTCGGTCAATTAATCGCCTTCCAAATGATTTCGCGCCAAGCACTCGGACCTTTGTCAAATCTCTTGATGATGTGGTGGCATTTGATTATGCTCAAATTCGCGCTTAATCTTATCGGCGACATTTTGAATACGCCAATGGAACCGATTGTCCAGGAAATGGGCAAGCGCGGCGCGGAGCGAATCGACGGCGCAATCACTTTAAGTGATGTTTCCTTCCGATACCGAGTTGACTTGCCGCTTGTCTTGAAGAATATAAATCTGACGATTCAGCCGGGACAAAAAATTGGTATCGTCGGGCGTTCCGGCTCCGGCAAGTCGACGCTGACCAACCTTGTTCAAAACCTTTACATTCCCGAAGAAGGGCATATCGTTATCGGCGGCATTGACACGCGCGAGGCTAATCTTGGTTGGTTGCGCGATCAAATCGGCGTCGTCATGCAGGAAAATTATCTGTTTAACTCAAGCGTGCGTGATAACATTGCAATCAGCCGCCCGACCGCAAGCATGGATGAAATTATTCGTGCGGCGCGGCTTGCGGGTGCTCACGATTTTATTCTGGAGCTTAAGGAAGGTTACGATACAAAAGTAGGCGAGCGCGGCGATTCGCTTTCGGGCGGTCAACGTCAACGTGTCGCCATTGCCCGCGCCCTTTTGGCTAATCCTCCAATACTGATTTTCGACGAGGCAACGAGCGCACTCGACTATGAATCCGAACGAATTATCTTCAACAACATGGGAGCTATCGGGGCGCAGAGAACTATGCTTATCATTGCGCACAGATTGAGCGCGGTGCGCCGTTGTGATAAAATTATCGTAATTGATAAGGGCGAAATCGTCGAGAGCGGCACGCATGAACAACTTATGAAACTCGGCGGGCTTTATCGTTACCTTCACGATCAGCAAGAAAGCAGAGGTTAAGCGCAATGAAAAAAACTTTTAAAAAATTTTTGCACTGGCTTCTTCACGGCGAAGACAGAGAAAAAGAAACGGAATTCTTGCCGGCGATACTCGAAGTAACGGAGACGCCGCCATCGCCGACAGGTCGGCTCGTCATGTGGACGATTTTATTGTTAGCGGTCGTCGCGCTGGCTTGGTCGTATCTCGGACACATTAACGAGGTTGCGGTCGCGGCGGGCAAGGTCATTCCTTCCGGACAGATTAAAACGATTCAAGTTAAAAACAAGGGCATTGTCAAAGAAATCAACGTTGAGGAAGGGCAAATCGTTCAGGAGGGCGAAGTCTTGGTTGTGCTTGACCCGACGACGACTTCCGCCGATTACGACAGCTTGCGGAAACGTGCCGCCTATTACAAACTCGACATTCAGCGGTTGACGGCGGAGCTTACTCAACAGCCTTTCGTGCCCGAAGAAGATCCCGACCTTGAGCCGCACGACCTCGCGGCGGAAATGGCTCTTTATCAAAGCCGAACCAATGATTATCAAACACAGCGTCAAAGTCGCGAAGACGTTATCGCCCAAAGAGTGGCGCGGCTCCAAGCAACTCAAGCCTCCTACGAAAAGTACGCCGAAGTTTTGGCTATCGCGCAGGAAAAAGAGGCTCGCCTTATCGAGCTTAGCGAACAGAACGCAATTTCCCAGTTCCAACTCCTTGAGCAACAGCGCGAGACTATCGAATATGCCAAGAACGCGCAGGCGGAGCTTGATTCAATTAACAGTATCCGCGCAGAAATTGCTGAGGCTCAACAAAACCTTGCGAACGTCGACGCCTCCTATCACAAGGACATTATGACCGCGCTTGTCGAGGCAAAGAAAGAATATTACTCCGTCACCGAATCGATTAAGAAGGCGGAAGAGGATTCGCGCATGGCGGTTATCTACGCGCCGATTTCGGGGCGCGTCTACAACTTGAGCATTCACACGCTTGGCGGTATCGTTACCGACGCGCAGGCTTTAATGCAGATTGTTCCCGAAGACGCTAAGCTTGAGTTTGAAGTTTATGCCGACAACAAGGACATTGGCTTTATCAAAGTCGGGCAGGAGGCGGAGGTCAAGGTCGAGACTTTTAACTTCCAAAAATTCGGCATGTACAAGGCGGAAGTCATGGAGATCAGCGCGGACGCTGTCAACGAACCCAATGACCAGCAAAGATACATGAAGTACAAACTCCTTCTGGACCCGACCAGCAACGATATTAATGTTTACGGACAGCCGGCGAAACTCGAAGTCGGCATGAACGTCAGCGCGGAGATTAAGATTAAGGAAAAGCGTATTATCGACTTCTTCCTTGACCCGTTCCGCCGCTATACATCCGAAGCTTTAAGGGAGCGTTAATTTATGGCAGAAGATAAAAATCGGACTCCCGATGACAAAAAATTGGTGCCCTCTCAAGGTCAAACGCCGAAAAAAACTGACGGGAAAGCTTTAGGTAAAATCCAGCCTAAAAAAGTTCCGCTCGATAAAGCTAAAACTGGTCAACTTGATGCCGAAGTTCAAAAATCCGAAGACGGCGGCGTAGTCAACGGCATTGACACGGGACTTGCCTGTCTCGTCGCCATTGCGAAGTACTACAACATTCCCGCCGATTATCGCCAGCTTGAGCGCGCTTACGTCTTGTCGGAAGGTAGCGTTGATTTTACTACTCTTGTTAGAGCGGCTCGCGAGTTGAAGTTGAAGGCTCGCAAGTACGAGGGCTTGAAGGAAGCCGACTTGGATAAGCTCGTTTATCCCGTCTTGATTAAGTTGCATTCGGGGCGGAGCGTTGTCATAACTACGATTCGCGACGGTGATATTTATGTAATGGATCCTGCCTTCTCGCAACAGCCCGTTAAAGTTGACCGCTACAAGCTTTTAATGGACTGGTCGGGCGAGGCGATTCTATTCACGCGCCGCTATGAACTCGACAGAAAGAAAAATAAATTCGGCTTCAAGTGGTTTATCCCGGTCATGGGAAAGTACATGCCCTTTTTGCGCAGTGTTTTGTTTATATCATTGCTGTTGCAACTTTTGGGCTTGGCGTCGCCGCTGTTCGTTCAAAATATTATCGATAAAGTTTTGGTGCACAGGGCGGCGGACGCGCTCGACATCTTAGTTTTGGGCATGGTTATCTGCACAATCTTTCAAAACTTCATGCTCGGATTGCGCACATATCTTTTCAACAATATCACGAGTAAAATGGACGCGGTTTTGAGTTCGCGCCTGTATAAAAATATTACTTCGTTACCCGTGAGTTACTTCCAAAAGTGGCAGGTCGGCGACGTTGTCTCGCGTATGGGCGAGCTTGAAACTCTGCGTTCATTTATAACGGGCAACAGCTTGACGATTATCCTCGACATTGTCTTTGCTGTCGTTTATTTCGTCGTTATGTTCTTTTACAGCCGCGTACTTAGTATCGTCGTTTTGGTGATGATTCCGCTGTTCGTGATTCTGAACTTAATCGTCGCGCCGATTTTCAAGCGCATGATTAACGATCAATTCTTAATCGGCAGTGAGGCTCGCTCGTTCTTGATTGAGACGATAACAGGCATTCACACGGTCAAGGCGTCGAGCGTCGAAAATAATTTTATCCGTCGTTATGAGGAAGTGCTTGCGCGTTTCGTCAAGGCATCATTGAACGTCGTCAACGTGGCGAACGTTGCCAACACAATCGCGTCGTTTTTCTTCAGCATATTCAATCTTGTTATTCTGTGGGTTGGCGCGTACTACGTCATGTCGGCGGAGATAACTGTCGGTGAGTTGATTGCGTTCCAAATGATTGCGGGGCAGTTAATCGCGCCGATTATGCGCCTTATCAACCAGTGGCAACACTTCCAACAAGTGCGCGTCTCAATGGAAAGGCTCTCGGATATTATGGACGAAGACACCGAACCGGCATTCAATCCTTCGCGAACTACGTTGCCGAGCCTGCGCGGTGACATTGCGCTTGAGAAGTTGGCGTTCAGTTACACGGAAGAGGGCGGAAAAGTCCTTGAGAATATAAACATAAGAATTCCTGCGGGCATGAAAGTCGGGATAGTCGGGCGTTCAGGCAGTGGCAAGTCGACGCTGACGAAATTAATCCAGAGGCTTTACCTGCCCGATACGGGACGTATTTTGATTGACGGCGTTGACATTGCGCAGGTTGAACCGGCGTGGTTAAGAAGACAAATCGGCGTCGTGTTGCAAGACAGCAAACTTTTCAGCGGCTCGGTTGAGGAGAATATTCGCATAGCTTGCCCTAATGCAAGTCATGAAGAAGTTGTTAAGGCGGCGCGGCTTGCGGGCGCGGATGAATTTATCAGCCAATTCCCGCACGGTTATGAAACTTTTGTCGGTGAGCGCGGCAGTCTCTTGAGCGGCGGTCAGCGTCAAAGGATTGCAATCGCTCGCGCCCTGCTTTCAAATCCCAGAATTTTGATCTTCGACGAGGCAACTTCCGCGCTTGACTACGAGTCGGAAAATATTATCATGAATAACATTGAGCCGATTGCCGAAGGGCGCACGATGTTGATGATTGCGCACCGCCTTTCGACTGTTCGCGATTGCGACGCCATTATTGTTATCGACAAGGGGCGCATTATCGAGGCGGGCACTCACGAAGAATTGATGAAACACAACGGCGTTTACGCCAAACTTCACCAAGCACAAATGGGATAAATTTAATTAGGAATGTGGAATTAGGAATGTGAAATGAATTTATAATTCCTAATTCCAAATTTCAAATTCCTAATTGTTAAAAGGGAGGAATTTTTGCCGTGAATATTTTTGTTCTGCACCCGTCTTTCCCCGCGCAGTATTTGAACATTGCGCCGTACCTTGCAAGCAATCCCGAAAATCAAGTTTTCTTCCTGTCGAAGGAGAATTCAATCAACGCGCAACTTAGAGGCGTGACGCTTGCGCTTTATCCCAAGCCCGACGACAAGGCGAACGATTGGATTAAAACTTGCGGACCGTTGCGCCCGGCGGCTGAGGCTGTCGTTGAAGGGCAAGCCGTTCTTCGCGCAATGGAGTGGTTGCAAAGAGAAAAGAACGTTAAGCCCGACGTTATAATCGGTCACACGGGCTGGGGTTCAACGCTTTACTGCAAGGACATGTATCCGAACGTGCCGATTATGGGTTACTTCGAGTGGTATTATCGCGTTGAGGATAGCGATTGCTATTGGTGGCCCGACGAAATTCCGCAAATTGGCAATCGCATTTCGATTCGTACGCGCAACGCTCACCACTTGATGAATTTGGAGTTGTGCGACGCGGGCATTGCGCCGACTAAGTGGCAGTTCTCGCAATTCCCCGAAGAGTACAAGCCGAAAATCCATGTGATTCATGAAGGCATTGATACCAATTTTTGCTCGCCCGACCCAAGCGGCAAGCGTCCCGGTCTCGTGCTTGAAGACGTGGAACTTAATTTGCCCGAAGGCACCGAGATTATCACGTACGTCGCGCGTGGCTTTGAAATTTATCGCGGCTTCCCGTACTTCATGGATGCGATTCGTCACGTGTTGGCGCGTCGCCCGCAGACACATGTCGTTGTTGTCGGCAAGGACAGAATTTGTTACGGCGCACAGCTCAAGGACACGACTTATCTTAAAGAAGAGGAAAAGAAGGGCGGCTATCCGACTGACCGCGTGCACTTCGTTGGTTTGAGAAATCGCGGCGACTATCAGAAGATTTTGCGGGCGTCGAGTTGCCATGTCTATTTAACTCGTCCGTTTGTGTTGAGTTGGTCTTTCCTTGAGGCAATGAGTTTTGGCTGTCCTATGGTCGGTTCAAAGACGCCGCCGGTTGAAGAGGTTATGGAAGACGGCGTCAACGGCTTGCTTGCGGAGTTCCGTTCGCCGTATCACATTGCTCGCAAGATTGAGGAGCAACTTGACGACCCCGAACGCGCTAAAAAACTCGGTGCGGCGGCTCGCGAAACTATCCTTGAGCGGTTCGAGCTTATGAAGTGCATGCGAGCGCAAGAAGATTTAATGTACAGCTTGGTTCGTTGAGGTTGCGCCTATGACTTTTGAAACGTTTATACCTGCGCGGGCGAAGAGCGTCCTTGAACTAATCGGCGACGCGCCCGAAGACTTCGAGACTTCGCGAAAAAATTTTCAAGAGATTCAACCCGATTGCAAGTACATAGTCGCGGAAGATTGGACAAAGGTTAAAGGGCTTTTCGACGCAATTTTGGTTCAAAGCCCGCTGATTGGAACGCTTAGCACAAAGCGACTTGTCACGACGATAAAAAAAATCGCCGAGCACCTCAACGAGAACGGCACGATAATTTTCACGCTTGACAACATAGGGCATGTGGAGAATATCAACGCGATAATTGAGGGCAAGCCGCCGAAGTTTCGCGTCACTGTAACACGCGACGAGTTGAATAACGCGATTGAAGACGCAGGCTTAAATGTTCTGCGCTCACTGAATGCGGGGCGCGGCGTCCAAGTCAAGCGGCAACTCGCCGAGTTGACCAAAACGGAGCTTGCGGTTTTTGTCTATATCTTCACGGCGTACAAGAGCGAGCCGCCGAAAAAAACGCTGATTCAAACACTGATAGGCGAATCAACGGTTTGCGCCCCGATTCGCGTTCACATGCCCAATACTTTTTTCATGACAGATCCAAATGTCTTTGTGGTATCGTCGCCGGTCGGCAAGCCGTATCGACTTTATGAGCAGGAGCAATTCGACGAGCGCATTTTTATCAATCAGCGCATGTGTTTTCCGTCGTTCGCGGTCGGGCTTGACTTCTTCAACATTTTGCGCAAGAAGGGGATTTTGTTCGTCTCGGAAATGGACGACCATCCGATTTTGTGGGAGGACGATTACGAGAAGACGGCTTGGATAAATTTCCGTTCGGTTCACGCGATACAGACTTCGACGCCGTACTTGGCAGACTTTTTAAAGCAGTTCAATCCACACGTCAAAGTTTTTCCGAATCATTTAAGACGCTTGCCGCCGCCGCGAGACTTCGATGCGGAGTTCAAAGCCAAGCGGCAGACGACGATTTTCTTCGGAGCACTCAATCGCGACGGAGATTTTATGGAGCTTGTGCCGATACTGAACCGATTTGCCAAGCAGTACGGCAACAAGTTGGCGTTCAAGATTTTGGCGCGGGAAAATTTGTTCGACGCGCTGGAGACGAAGAATAAAACTTACGTGGGCGACCCGAAGACTTATGACGGGCAATTTATTCCCTATGAAGAGTACGAGGCGGCGATTCGCAGTTCGGACATTGCTTTGTTGCCGCTAAGGGACAATGAATTCAATCGCGCGAAGTCGGATTTAAAATTTATCGAGTGCGCGGCAAATGGCGCGGTTGCGTTGGCGTCTCCTGTCGTCTATTCGAGCGTGATTAAGGACGGCGAGACGGGCTTTATCTATCGCAATGGGCGCGAGTTTATCAGCAAGCTCAACACGCTGATTAAGAATAAAAATTTGCGGCGCAAGGTAGCGGCGGAGGCTTATTCGTACGTTCGCCACGAAAGATTAATGAGTCAGCACTACGAGGAGCGGCTTGATTGGTATCGCGAACTTTTGGCGAAGTTGCCCGAACTCACGGCGGAGGCGGAAGCGCGTATCGCTAAGTTTATCCCGCTGTTCAACGAGGAGATTACAAAGTTCAGGGCGCGTTTCTCCCGCAACCCAAAGGAGCGTTCCACGCAGATTGAAAGGAATTTAACACAGGGCGCAGAAATAATTATCCCAGAGTAAAGGCGTTAGGTTATAGGTGTTAGGTGTTAGGTGTTACCTAAAACCTAATACCTATAACCTAACACCTAATAGCTAAAACCTAACAAAGGGGTGATTGTGATGTTGGGAGTTCAAATTTTTTCGGGAGCAATGTTTTCGTTCGTGACCTATTCGCTGATTGGCATAGCGATTTTGGGAATATTCGTCGTGCTGTACTTGAACAATCGCGGCTCGAAAAAGAACGCGGGAATGCTTGATGAACTTGTCCTTGACGAACGTCAGCAAAATCGCGACGGCTATGTCAGCGTCGTTGACAAGAGTAAATTTCTCGGCGCGGTCGGCGTGTGCGTGACGGATTTGCGACCTGCGGGCACGATTACGATTGACGGCGAGCCGGTCGACGTGGTGGCGGAAGGCAGTTTCGTCAAGCAAGGCGCAAGTGTCAAGGTCATCAACGTTGACGGCTCCCGCGTAATGGTTCGGAAAGTATAATGCGCAATGCGTAATGATTTGGTTTTCAATTACGAATTGCCTTTAAGGAGGTCTCAATCATGGAGGTTTTAATCGGCTCAGGCTTCTTCGTATTTATCGGGATAATGCTCGTGGCAGTCTTCTTGCACTTCGTACCAATAGGCTTGTGGATCTCGGCGTTGGCGGCAGATGTTCACGTCGGAATTTTTACTTTAATAGGAATGAGAATGCGGCGCGTGACGCCGGCGAAAATCGTCATGCCACTAATTAAAGCCAACAAGGCGGGACTTGATGTCAACGTCAATCAGCTTGAGGCTCACTACTTGGCGGGCGGCAACGTCGACAGAGTTGTTGACGCGCTGATTGCGGCTCAACGTGCGCAGATAGTTTTGCCTTTTGAAAGATCGGCGGCTATCGACTTGGCGGGGCGCGACGTTTTGGAGGCAGTTCAAATGAGCGTCAACCCGAAAGTCATTGAGACGCCGCTTGTCGGAGCCATTGCCAAAAACGGTATCGAGTTGAAAGTTAAAGCGGGTGTCAGGGTTCGCGCGAACATTGACAGATTGGTTGGCGGCGCGGGCGAGCCTACGATTATTGCGCGTGTCGGAGAAGGCATTGTTTCGACGATCGGTAGCTCCGAAAGTCATACCGACGTTATCGAAAGCCCCGAAGAAATTTCCAAAACGGTTTTGGCTAAAGGACTTGACGCGGGCACTGCGTTTGAAATTCTTTCAATCGACATTGCGGACGTCGACGTCGGAAGAAATATCGGCGCACAACTTCAAACTGATCAAGCAGAGGCAGACAAGCGAATTGCTCAAGCCAAAGCGGAAGAGCGGCGCGCAATGGCTATCGCCAAAGAACAGGAAATGAAAGCCTACACTCAAGAGATGGAGGCAAAGGTTGTCGAGGCGCAAGCCGAAGTCCCGCACGCAATGGCGGAGGCGTTCAAGAAGGGCAATCTCGGCGTCATGGACTACTATAACATGATGAACATTCAATCGGATACGGAAATGCGCAAGTCCGTCAGCGAGGCGGGCAAGAGTCGGAAACATATTCCCGCCGTGCAGAAGTAAAAATTTTTTATCCCGTCGAAACGCTCGGCGGGATTTTTTTTGCCCAATCGCAGAAATCCGCTATAGCGGATTTTGTCAAATGACCCCAAAAATCGCCCTCAAAACACTTTTCAACACTCAAAATCCTTTTCAATACTCCAAAATCTCTTTCAAACTCGTTTCAAACTTCCAAAACCTTTTTCAAACCTCAAAATCAATTTCAAACCCTTAAAACTCCTTTCAATACTCTAAAATCATCTCAAAATCAATTCCTACTAAATTTTTGAGTTTACAAACAAAGAAATTTCTGATAAACTCCGCTCAGATTCAGTTTTTACGCAGTAAGAGAGCTTTTCAACGGTTTTTTAGTCGAGGAGGCGGTTTTTATGGCTGAAATTACTAACACAAAGTCAAATAAGCTATTATCAGGAACAAAAGGCAACGATACAATTCAAAACGGCGGCTATTGGTATGAAAATGGTGATTATACTTGGCATGATGGCGGTTCAAACGTCACAATCAACTCTGGAGCGGGCAAGGATTCTGTTGTGAATAATGGCGACTCAGTGACAATCAACACCGGCGAGGGCAATGATTCTGTTGAGAACTTTGGCGACTCAGTGACAATCAACACCGGCGCGGGCAAGGATTCTGTTGTGAATAATGGCGACTCAGTGACAATCAACACCGGCGAGGGCAATGATTCTGTTGAGAACTTTGGCGA
>JBGUYA010000049.1:0-11342 GCA_045118435.1 Quinella sp.
TCATTGAGTTAAAGCCGCCGATAGTGTCGCCTTCCAAGCCCGACATCGAGCCGGAGCGGTCGAGGATAAAAACTATTTCTGTCATGATAATCAGCCTCCCGTTAAAATTCCAATCCTTTTTAAACAATATAACACGCGAAATTAAGTTTGTGTCGCTTGTCAGGCGATATTTGATAAAATTTGTTGACGCGAATAAAAATGCTTGTTAAACTTGCTTGGAAAAATTTTCAGAGGTGAGGACTTGAACGAGAAAAATTTAACGCCGATGATGGAGCAATATCAGGCGCAAAAATCGCAACATCCCGACGAGCTTTTATTTTTCCGGCTCGGAGACTTTTTTGAAATGTTCAACGAAGACGCAGTTACGGCGTCAAACGAACTCGGCTTGACCTTGACGCACAGACAAAAAGTTCCGATGTGCGGGGTGCCGGCTCATGCTGTGGAAAGTTATTTGCAAAAGTTGGTTGCCAAAGGTTATCGTGTGGCAGTCGTCGACCAAATCGGAGACCCTAAGGGCAAGGGATTGACCGAACGCGCACTTACCAAAATTGTTACGCCCGGCACGATTTTTACAGATGACGCACTGAGCGATGCCAACAACAATTATCTCGTTCTGATTCTGGAGAGTGGCGAGGAAATTTCTTTGGCGGGCGCGGACATTTCGACGGGCGAAATTTTTTACGCGCTTTATGGCGGCGACAATCGCGAGCAAAATCTTTTCGACGAACTATATCGCCTCAACCCGCACGAGATTTTACTTGCGGGCGAGCTGACTTTTATCAAGCGTCTCAAGAGTTTTGCCGAGCTTAAGTTAGAGAATTGCGCCTTCACAAAGTTTGACGGCGAAACTTCTTACGACAAAAATTTTTCTGTGGAGCATTTCAGCGAAGGTGAACTTCCTGCCGCTGAGAGTGCCGCGCAGGCTGTCGAAAATCTTTTGCAATACATTCATAAAACAGTCCGCACCGATTTGAATCACCTTTCCAAACTAACGCGCCTTGATTCTAGCAATCACTTAATCTTGGACGCGACCGCTTTAAAAAATCTTGAAGTCGTCAGAAATCTGCGCGACGGCTCCAAGAAGAATACACTCTTTGACGTGTTGGACTTCACGAAGACGCCGCTCGGCAATCGTTTGTTGCGTCGTTGGCTTGAAAGTCCGCTAACCGACGTTGCCGCGATTAATCGTCGCCTTGACGCTGTGGAGGAGCTGTTTAAAAATTTCACACTGCGTCAAAATCTGCGCGAGGAACTCAAAAACATTCGCGACCTTGAGCGGCTCATGACCAAGATTGAAATCGGGACTGCCAACGCCCGCGACTTGACCGCATTAAAAATTTCTATGTTCGCATTGCCGACGCTTGCCGAAACTCTTAACGCTGTCACGAGCGATATTTTGATTGCTTGCCGCGACGGCTTGGGAGATTTTTCCGACGAGGCGCAACTTATCGACAAGGCTATTAGCGAAAATGCCGCGCAGTCCTTCCGTGACGGCGGGATTATCAACGGCGGCTACAGCGAGGAGCTTGACGAACTCCGCCGCATTTCTGGTGACAATAAAGCTTTCCTGCAAGATTTTGAGGCTAAGGAAAAAATGCGTACGGGCATTCGCGCGTTGAAGGTCGGCTACAATCGCGTCTTCGGCTATTATATTGAGATTGGTAAGAGCGGCGCGGGCAAAATTCCCGACAACTACACGCGCAAGCAAACGTTGGTCAATGCCGAGCGATACATTACGCCCGAATTGAAGGAGCATGAAATTAAAGTTCTCGGCGCACAGGAGCGAGTTTCCAATCTCGAATACAATCTTTTCTGCGAAGTGCGCGACCGAATTAAGAGGCGGCTCAAGGACATTCAGGACACTGCCAAGCGCGTTGCGTTGCTTGATGTTATCGCGAGCCTTGCCGAAGCCGCGCAGGTTTACAATTACACGCGCCCCGATTTGAATATTGACAGCACGATTGACATTCGCGACGGGCGGCATCCTTTGGTTGAGCGGATTTTGAAGAACAACCTTTTCGTTCCGAACGACACGAGCCTTGCGCCGAATCGTTGCGCGTTGATGATAATCACGGGACCGAACATGGCGGGAAAGTCGACTTACATGCGGCAAGTTGCGCTGTTGACTTTGATGACGCAGGTCGGGAGTTTCATACCGGCGGCGAGCGCGGATATTTGTCCTGTTGACAGAATTTTTACTCGGATAGGAGCGGGCGACGACATAATCAGCGGGCAATCGACTTTCATGGTTGAGATGAACGAGGTCGCGCAGATTTTGAAGTTCGCGACGGAGCGCAGTTTAATAATTCTCGACGAGGTCGGGCGCGGAACTTCGACTTTCGACGGCATGAGCATAGCCCGCGCAGTGATTGAGTACATTGACAAAAAAATTCGCGCGAAAACGCTTTTTGCTACGCACTACCACGAGCTGACCGATTTATCTGAGACATCAGCGCGGATAGAAAATTTTTCAGTCGCGGTCAAGGAGCGCGGGAGCGAAGTAATTTTCCTGCGAAGAATAAAGCCGGGCGGCGCGGATAAATCCTACGGAATACAAGTTGCGAAGCTTGCGGGCTTGCCGAAGTCGGTCATGCGACGAGCGGAGGAGATTTTAAAGTCAATGGAGAACGCCGAGCCGGTTCGACCGATTGAGAACAAAAAAAATCCCCTGCAATCGCTTGGATTATTTGCGACGCAAGGGATAAAAGAATTAATTGCATTAGACGTACCGAGTTTGACGCCGATTGAGGCTATGGGCAAATTATATTCATTGCAACAACAAGCGCGAAAGGAGATTGGCGCATGAAGAAAATTTTTTCTTCCCCTTTCTTTTTACTCGTCGCTCGCGATTTAAAAATACGATACATCGCGTCATATTTAGGTATAATGTGGGCGTTTGTACAACCGGTCGTGACCGTATTGATATTTTGGTTCGTATTCAGTATAGGATTCAAAGTGCGCCCGATGAGTGAAGTGCCGTTTATCGTGTGGCTGTTACCGGGATATTTAGCGTGGCAGTACTTCGCAGAGGCAGTAAGCGGCGCAACACAATCGATAGTAGAGAGCAGTTACCTCGTAAAAAAGATCGTGTTCAAAGTGGAAGTTCTGCCGGTCGTGAAGATGATGACAGCATTGATAATACACATTTTTTTTCTATTTGTAATGGTGCTCATGTACGTGGCGATGGGGCAGACATTGACCGTGAGTTGTTTACAAGTGGCGTATTATCTGGGAGCGTTGATGAGTTTGGTATATGGTTTGAGTCTGCTGACAAGTGCGCTGAGTGTCTTCACACGCGACATCGGGCAGATAGTAGGAATGATAATGCAGTTTGGGTTTTGGGGAACGCCGATATTCTGGGATGTGAAGATGTTGCCGGAGGAGTACCGTTGGATAATCGAGCTGAATCCTATGTATTACATAGTGGAAGGGTATCGGCAGAGCATGTTAGGCGGCGTGTGGTTTTTTGAACGCCCGGAGAGTGTCAATTACTGGGTCGAGACGGCAGTAATTGTGCTGATAGGGCGATACTTTTTCAGGAAAATGCGGCCGCACTTTGCCGATGTGCTTTAATCGGAGAATTGAACGATATTGCCGAAACGGAGGCGCGGGGGTCTTGGACCTTTAACGGCGATTTGCCCGGGCATAGTGGCTTCGGCATTGATAACAATGGTGCAGTGACCTTCCTCGCGCAGATTTTTATTAGCGGAACTGCCGACGTAGGTAACTTCAAAATCGGATTTACCGACCTTGAGTTTATCGCCGACTTGAATATCAGCGGCGAGTTCGGCAATGGTATGTTCGACGACCATATCAGCGAGAGCGGGGCGCAGTTTCTCATTCATGAGGATAAAGCTGGAATTGCTCTGCAGATAAGTCGGGGCGTCTTTGCCAATACTCGTCATAGTGACTTCATACTTAATCATTTCAATACCTCCTTTGCGGAAATAATAGCAGTTGGTTCAGAAAATTGCAATAGGTTTTGACAAAAAATTTTAGCACTGATAAAATCGGCGTGAGGTGATAGAAATGATGACGATAGCACTGCCGACGGGCAAGCTATATAAAAAGAGTGTGGAAGTCCTGCGCGGGGCGGGGTTATATGCGGAGGGTTTGAATGAACCTGCGCGGCGATTGATATTTGAAGGAACGGGGCGATTTATCTTAGTGAAACCGGCGGACGTAGCGGCGTATGTAGAAAATGGGGCGGCGGATATAGGAATAGTCGGCTCCGATGTATTAAATGAAACGCGTCGCGACGTATGCGAGCTTTTCGATTTAGGATTTGGAAAGTGTCGGCTGGTAATGGCGGCACATGCGCCTGCGCGGGAGTTGGAAGAGTATAACAATCGGAAAGTGGCGACGAAGTATACGAACAGTGCGCGTGACTTTTTCTTTGACCGTTGTATGGAAATGGAATATATCAAGTTGAACGGGTCGATAGAATTAGCGGCGGTAATCGGGCTATCGCATTGCATAGTAGACATAGTGGAGACTGGCACGACGTTAAAAGAAAACGGGCTAGTGGAAATTGCGACGATAAAAGAATGTTCTGCGCGGCTGATAGCAAACCGCGTGAGCTACAAATTTTTATATCGGCACGACATAAACGCCTTGATTGAACGATTGAAATAAAAAAAACAGGCACCCGCGCAGTTGCGAGTGCCTTTTAAATTTAACTTAATAACTTTCTAACTTTTTAATAGATGGTATAAACGGCGGCGGTGTAATTATCGGTCTCTGGAGCGAATACGAAAATCCCGTTGGGGTAATTCCAACTGTTATCGTTTATGTAATCGCTTATATTTTCGCCGCTTTGAATAGTAACCCACTTAGCTTCATTTTCCTCATATCCCAAGACACAATAAAGTTCGCCGTCGCCGTTGTAATTGACAGTGAAGTAGCTGTCTTCCGTAACAGTGATAACGCCTTCGGTTTTGCCAGCGGGCGCGGGGGTCGGGGTTTGTTCTTCTTCGGTCGTATCCATTTTCTTAACGACTTCGGAATTAACATAAGTGTCGTTGGTGAGGCCGTTGACCATCTGCGCGAAGGCACCGACGAGCGAGTTAGGAGCGTCGGGGTTGACGTAGCCGATATTTTTAGAAACTTTCTTGCCGTTACGCGTGGCGTTAATGTTTAGGGATTTCTTCATAGTGAATCACTCCTTAAAAATTTTTGATTCAATCTTCTCAATGCGCGGGACGAGGTTTTTAGTCAGCGTGTCGACCGCTTCGGTAAGTTTCTTCATGCTTTTATTGACTTCAAAGAGAGTATAGAAACAAAGGGCGGCGGGCACGCCGATATTGCCGATAAGCGGCGCGAGAGCCGAAATATCCATAATAATCATCTCCTTTCAACAAGTGAAGGCGGCTTGCCAGCCGTAAAGTACAGGCGTTTTGCCGTGCCAAGAGTAAGAAATATTGACGGTTTGACCAGCGGGCGCAGTGAAAGTAAAAATATTAGTCTCGTCGTCGAAGTTCCAATAATCGGCGTCGCACTCGATTTCGTCAGGCTCCCTTGTGAATGTAATAGTTTGTTCTTCGCCAGTAGCAACGCGTGTAGTAGATTTGACGTCACGCCCGCGAGTAACGGCAAGGCGAATCGCTCCAAGCTGTTTATGGTTGCCTGGATTTTCAAGGAAAAAGCGTGAAGTATAGACGCCATTATCGGCGGGCTCTGGGTCATCGGCAGTCATAGGCAACCAAGTTTCGTCGTCAGCGTCGTAAGAATAATCGCAGGTGACGTTGTAAGGCGCGGACGCCCACTGTGATTCAGAAACTTTGAAGTGCTGATTATCGGCTTGAAATTCAAAATCGCCCGCGACATTTCCATTGACATAAACTTTGAGAGTTGAAGGGATAAATTTATGGGCGGTTTGATAAATGCCGTTGGAAACATATCCAAGCACTTCGCCGGTGACGGTCTTCCTTTGCTTTTGAAAGCAAACGTCGGCAGAAATAGAGCCGCCGTCGAGTTTCGCACGCCGCACGACTAACACGCAACTTTTCAAGTCGAGATTGAAATTTTTAACTATTGAAGTGAGATAGGCGGTATCGCCATAAACTCTGAAGTTAGTTTCGGGCGACCAATGGACATAAAACTTTTTAATCTTGACGGAGTTTGTCCCGTTAACGGCGTCGACATGATAATAATATTTAGGTTGAACGCCCTTAGCATTTTGCCCTTTCGCCTCAGTTAGCGTCATATAATTTGTCCACTCGTCATTTTGCAAGAGCTTAACTTTAATGCCCGCCTCGGCGTCGCCGTTAGTCTCGATGTCCCAAGAAAAGCCGAGCACAGTGCCTTCGACGCGCCCGCCGCTAGGGTCGGTAATCTCGTCATAAAAATATATAGGATTTTCTTCGTTGTTATAGTCGAGAACTTCGACGAGGTAAGACGCGCTGACTTCGATTTTGGCAGTGGGAATGTTCGCTGATTCTGTGTAAAGGGCGATAATGGGGAAAATATTTTTGCCGACAAGTTGCGTGTTGTTGCTGACAGCCTCAATCTGCGCGGCGGTATTGCCGTTATCAAGAACGTTGTCGATATTGATAGTGCCGGTGTATTCAACGAGATTTTGCCCGCTGAACTTATAAACCTTGTTGTCCATTTTGAACATGAAGCGGCGTTTGGAGCCTTCGGGCTCGTTGCCAAGAACGGTGATTTTATCAAGGCGGTTGAAATTGGAAAGGTCAAGCGGCTCACTCGAAACGAGCAAAGCCTGTTTGATATACGGATTGAATTCGTCAGTACCGAATCGCATAGTGTTGTACTTTAGCATAATTTAACCTCCGAAAACATTAGAGGGCGCAACGGTGTTAGTGGTTAGTGGTTAGGTGTCAGGGGTCAGGGGTCAGGGGTCAGGGGTTAGCTAAAACCTAAAACCTAAAACCTAATACCTAATACCTAATTCCCTACTTAGCCAAGGTCAAAGACAATCTTCTGCTTGGTGATGAGCTTAGCGGTTTTGAACTCAGTGAAAGCCGCGCCCGCCTTGTCGCCGAGAATGATTTGATTGGTTGCGGCGTAGGAGCCGAGCGAGTGAACCGCGTCGCCGAGATTGATAGCGGTATTCGGGTTGTCGAAGTTGAGCGTGCGTTCGTCGCCGTCCTCGAATCCCGCTACAACGCTAAGCGTGGTCGTGGTCGTTGTCTTATCTGCCATTTTGTTTCATCTCCTTAAAATAAAAAAGACGCCTGCGCGTCGATTAGTTTATTACCGTATGGAATTCGCAAATAGCGGCGGTGAAGTTATCGGTTGCCTCCGCAAGGACATAACCTGTTTCTGGCATGCTGGTCGGTCCGAATGTGTCGACGGTCAGAGTGTCACCGCTGAGAGTTCCGACACCATCGGGTCCAGCAATGAAAAGTTCGCCGTCGCCGTTGTAATTGACAGTGAACTGGTCGAAGTTGTTGATGGATGTCAAGGAGATAACGCCTTCGGTTTTGCCGCCGCCGCCGCTGTAGGTCTCTTCGACGGACATTTTGTTAACGCGGGTAGCGTCGACGTAGTTGTTAGTGGTGAGCGCGTTGACTTTCTGCGCGAACTCCTTCAAGGTAGCGTTATCCTTTTCGGGATTGATGTTGCTGATAGCTTTCGAGACTTTCTTGCCGCCGTTGGTGGAGTTGATGATAAGGTTGGTATCCATGACGACGCCTCCTTAGTTCGCGGAACTTGCGCCGCCGGAAATGTCGAGCACTTGGATAGTGGAACTTTCGAGCGCGCCGTAAGTAATTTTCGTGAAGTTATCGGTGCCGTTATCGGCGAGGAAGAAGTCGGCAAGCCCGCCGTCAGTGCTGGCGGCGAGACTTTCATTAATGCCGATAATTTTAGCTTTGCAACCGGCGGCGAGGCTGTCCTCGACAGTGAAGCTATAGCCGCGAGTTTGCTCTTGGTTTTCGCCGAAACCAAAGGTCATATTGAGTTTCTTAGCCATTATTCACTCGCCTCCTCTTGAACGATAATGCGCTTAATGCCGGTTTTGACAACGGACTTGCCAACGACATCAAGGACTTTGTTAATTTGAGTGACGGAATTTTCCGCAGTGAGCGAATCGGCGGCAGTGACCCCGTCGATATTGACAGTCGAGCTGGAGCCGCTAAATTGCGCCTGAATCTTCGCGGTCGGTTTGGATTGGAACGTGCCCATATTTAAGCCTCCTTTGATTAGAACCGTTGCGCCCTCTAATATTTTCGGAGACTAAAAAAAACTAACTAACAACAAGATTAGTAGCGTTTTGAGATTCGGCGTTGTTGCAATAGCAAAAACAAGCCCCAGCTCCGCCGCCGCCGCCGCAATAGACATCGCCATTATTAATTTTGGTTTTGAAATCGACGCCGACGCCGCCGCCGCGAAAGCCGCCCGCGCCGCCGTAATAGTCAGAAACAACTTTGCCGCCGCCGCCGTAACCACAGCCGCCCGGTCTTTGACCATAAACACCAGAATGTTCTTCGCCAGTAGCGACGACCAACCCCGCGCCGCCGCCAGTCGAAAGGGCATGAAGACAAAGCCCGTTGATAGTGTCGGCGACTATTAAAATGTGTGCGCCTTGACAACCGGTGGTAAATTTGCCGTCGATAGCGTCATCAGGAACGCCGCCCGCGTTTGAGTGCCAACCGCCGCAAAGTTCCGTACAATCTGGATGAATGCCTGCGCCGCCGCCCCAGCCTGGTTCTTTAACGCCGGTCGTGCTTGAACCGGCTGTTCCAGACCAGCCGCCGCCCGCCGGATAATTTGATTTATCGCCCGCGCCGCCGCGCCCGCCGAATTGCGAGCCGTCATAAGTCGCGCCCAGTCTCGTTGACGTATTCAGCGTCAAATTTCTAGCGAGAATAAAAACGGAGCCGTGCCCTTGACCGATCGGCAACGCGCCCTTCATTTGATAATTGCTGATGATTGTATTGACGATATTTTTAAAAGTGCCCTTGCCGTGAAGATTAATTTTGCCGCTAGAAAGGTTACAAGTGCCGTTAACGGCGATAGCGAAAATGCCGCCCGCTCCGTTGTAGTATTGCGGAGTATTTTTATATTCATGGGCGAACGTGAGGTTGTTAAATTCGGGCACGACGACCATTTGAACGTTGTAAGTCGAAAGGTTGAAGGAAAAATTATGCTTGATAGTGACGGTGGAACCGGAGACTGCGGTTATCCTACTCAGAAAAAATCTGCCGTCCTGCCAGTCATTACCAGTCGATTTTCGGCTTTGATGAATCATGACGAGCCGCCCGACCGTGAAGTCAGTCAACTCATCGACGTCGGCATAGTAACGGCTGATAGTGTAGACGCGCCCGCTAATCGCGGTGACCCGCGCATAAGAGTTCCAACATTTCTTCGCATTAGTGGAGAGGGTATAATTGCCGTCGGAGCCGTTGCCAAAGCCGGTGATATTGAACATGGACTTAACGCGCTCGGTGCGCTTAATGACGTCGAGGGCGTAAAGTCCTTCGTCGGGAATAATATCGTTGTGAGCGTTGAGGACGGCGAGATAAGCGCGAGCCAAGCCGCGCCCCGTACCTGAAGACGTCGAACGATATTTAGCGATAAGCGCGGGCGTGAAGTTGTTAAAGCCGTGCGTTATGATAGAAATGGTCGAGCCGCCGAGATTTGAAACGCCGCTGGGCAAATTCTTTGAATCACTCGCGCCCCTGCAGTATTGAACGCCCGAAGTTGAAGGGTTGCCAATGCGCGAGGAGCCGCTTGAGCAAGTGATTGTCTTCGCGAAAATAAGACAAGCCCCGTCGCCCGCATTAACGACTAAGTGGTCTTTGGTAATGGAATTTTCACTGCCCGAATGGGTATCAGTGTCGAGCGTGCCGTTTGTCTCGTGAGAAAAATTCGGGCGATAAGTGGTAGAAATATTGGTAGCCAAGCCCGCGTTGCGCAAGTCGATATGCCCGCCGTTAAGCGTGAGAGTGTCGGAGCATTTGAAAACGAGCACGCCGCCGCAAGGCGCGGTAACTGAACTTGTGCCGCCGAGTGGCGTGTCACTCATCTTGAAAGCATCGGGCTTGATTGATTTGGAAGTCAAGGTTAAGTTTTTAAATTCGGGAATAAGAACCGCCTGCCAATACCAATAGTTTGTGGTGTTGACATAAGAATATAAAGATTTATCGGTGTGAATAACGAGATAGCCGGTGTCATCGTCGTTTTCCGCCGCCGTGATTGTCGCAATCATATATCCGCCGAGATTAGCGGCGTTGCCGTCCTTCGCAATGACGGCGTGAATCAGCACTTGGCAACCGACGCAATTATCCCAAGATTGATATTGAGAGTTGGAAATAGGCGTTAGGAGAAATTTATTACCAGTCGAGCCGGTATTTTCAATAGAGGCGTAGGCATTGAGATAAGGGGACGTCGGGTCGGTGACGTCGCCGAGCTTGCCCGAACCGTAGGAGCCGTAGCCAACTAAATCAAAGGACATATTCTCACCTCTATTCCAATGTGAAATATCCGTCGGCGGTCAATGACCAGTCGCCGTCGAGAGTGAAGGAACTTTCGAGCGAAGGATAGGCATTGAAAGCAACCTGCGCGGTCTCGGAAATACTTTCGCCCTTCCAAAGTTTATGCTTAGTTTTATGCTTAGTCTTGACTATGCCCGCGCCGTAAGCCTTATCGTCTTTAATGGTCACGCTGGAGCGATAGACTTTGCCGCGTTTAGTCGTGTCTTTCAAGTTCTTAGTCGCCGTCAAAACGTAGCCGCTTTCGTCTTTCGCAACACTCGCCAGCGTCACGGCTTGATTATAAGTCAGCCCGTCCGTTACGACGCAAAAGCCGCTATCGCGCAGAAAACTTATATCATCGACGGAAAAATCTTTGCCGACTGCGGCAATCGTCGCGTTCGCACTCGCAAGGCGCGTATCGGTAAGCGTCTTAAAATCTTCCAAAAGAATCAAGTTGCCCTGCACGCCGAGCTTGTGCACACTTTCCAAGAGAATATACAAGTTCGCCTGATTGATTTCGATTTGCTTTAGCCGACTTTCGACGTCGACCTCCGCTTTCCAATTCGGATGAGGGTCACTTGAAAGAGAGTGCGCCGATAACTCCGCATGATTAACGCAGTCTAAATTCGGGTGCGGCAATGTCGAATTGACATGCGCAGTTAATTCAGAGTGATTAACGCAGTCTAAATTCGGGTGCGGCAAAGTCGAATTGACATGCGAAGTTAATTCAGAGTGATTAACGCAATCTAAATTCGGATGAGGCAAAGTCGAATTGACATGCGAAGTAAAATCCTTAGTCAAGACGACGCCCCAGTTCGGGTGCGGCGAAGTTGAATTGATGTGCGCGTCTAAATCTTCCTGCTGCAAGCCTTGATAAATGCGCGTGATAACCGCCGTGACGTT
>JBGUYA010000050.1:0-23860 GCA_045118435.1 Quinella sp.
TCGCCATTTGAACAGGATGTTCAAGCGGCTACGCCAACGCTTTGGGCAAGCAAAGAAAAAGTAGGTTCAACAAACAAATTGAATTGATAATCCAACTCGAAGGAACGCGCCGCCGTCGAAAAAAAAGCTCATGCAAATTTCCTTGCACAAGCCCCAAAATTTTTATATCAAAGCCCCGCCGCTTTCCTCAAGGCGTCAACCTTGTCCGTGCGTTCCCAACTGAAATCAGCGTCCGTCCTGCCGAAGTGCCCGTAAGCCGCAGTCGCCCTGTAAATCGGGCGGCGCAGGTCGAGCATCTTAATAATTCCCGCAGGGCGCAAGTCAAAATTCTCCTTAACAATTTTCTCAATCAGTGCCTCGTCGACCTTAGCCGTGCCGAAACTCTCGACGCGAACGCTCACGGGGTAGGCAACACCGATTGCGTAGGCAAGCTGAATTTCGCACTCGTCAGCCAAACCCGCCGCCACAACATTTTTTGCAACGTAACGCGCCGCATAAGCCGCGCTTCTGTCGACCTTCGTGGGATCTTTGCCGCTGAAGGCTCCGCCGCCGTGACGCGCCCAGCCGCCGTAAGTGTCGACGATAATTTTCCGCCCCGTCAAGCCGCTGTCGCCCTGCGGTCCGCCAATAACGAACTTGCCCGTCGGATTAACAAAAAATTTCGTCTCGGCAGTCAAAAGCTCGGCGGGCACGACAGGCTTAATCACGTATTCAATCATATCTTTTTTAATCTGCTCAAGCGTCACGTCGGGATTGTGTTGAGTGGAAATAACAATCGTATCGACTGCAACGGGCTTGCGTCCTTCGTAGGCGATTGTGACTTGCGTCTTGCCGTCGGGGCGAAGGTAATCAACTTCGTGCGTGACTTTGCGAACTTCGGCAAGACGACGTGATAATTTGTGCGCAAGCGAAATCGGCAACGGCATAAATTCCGGCGTCTGATTCGTCGCGTAACCAAACATCATGCCTTGATCACCCGCGCCAATCGCGTCCTCAATCGCCATGTCGCCTTCACGAGCCTCAATCGACTTGTTGACGCCCTGCGCAATGTCGGGGCTTTGTTCGTCAAGAGAAATTAAAACGCCGACCGTATCCGCGTCGAAGCCGTAAGCCGAGTTGGTGTAGCCAATATCGCGAATCGCGCCGCGAATAATCTTGGCAATGTCAACGTAGCAAGTCGTGGAAATTTCGCCGACAACGTGCACTTGCCCCGTCGTCACCAACGTTTCACAAGCCACGCGCCCCAACGGATCCTTTTCTATAATCGCGTCTAAAATACTGTCTGAAATTCTGTCCGCGACCTTGTCGGGATGCCCCTCCGTAACGGATTCGGATGTGAATAACATTCTGCGCATTTTTATGCCTCTCTTTCTTCTGAATCAAAAATTAAAATGTCGTCGTCCGTCGCGCCGTAAAAGTTTTTAAGCTCGTCAAGTTGCGCGGCGTCCGGCTCAAGCAACGCGAACTGATTTATCCGCCCTTCTCTGTACAAAAACTTCGCGTCGTCTCGCGTGATTATCTCGATAAAATTTTCTTCGACGCGCAGATAATTTCTATTCTGCTCGCGCGTTATAATCTCCGGCAAAAGTTCGGCGGCGTTTTCAGTCGCCATTGTATCATCGACGATAAAGCTCGGCTTAATTAATCCGCTCAGAGAAAATTCTTTGAAAAATTCTTCGGCAAGCAGAGCACTTTTTTCGCCGACTCCTTGAGTTAATGCAATGCTCAGCGTCGGTTGAGTTTCTGTCGTGAAAAGCTCCTCAACTTCTTTGTCGAAACGATTTTTGTCGTCGAGAATTCGCGCACGATACTCCGCCTGCTTGGCATAAGCCGCCTCGAAGTTTTCAAAGACCGCGCGAATCTTTTCAATAACATCGTCGAATTTGCTCTGCAAATCAAATTTGAATTCGTCGGGAATATTAATGTCAATGTCGTTGACAGCCGCGCCGCGCTTGCCGACAATAACAACACAACCCGAAATAGCCGCCTCGCGTGGAATTCTGTCTTTGCCGGGGTGAGTGCCAAAGTCAATATAAACTCTTGCCGTAGCCAAAAGTTCCTGAACCTGCGCGGGCGTCATATTTTCAATCGGTCGCCAATCAATATCGGGCGCAAGCTCCATAAGCACTTTCGTGAGTTCAAAACCTTTTTTGGGATTGTAAGCGACGATATTTTCTTTGCGGCTCAAGTCAACCTGCGCGGCTTTGCTTAAAAACTCCTGCCCTAAATAATCTTCGAGCCAATGAATTTTGTCGTCAGGGACGCCGTTAAGCTTGAGGAATTGTCGCGCGTACTCCGATTGCGCCCAGTGCTCAATGTCGCTGTCCGATTTGTCAAAGTTAAACACTCGCGGTAAAGGTTCGGCAAGCGGTGCTTTTAAATGTTCTTGGAAATTAACTATAATGTTTAAAATAAAATTGTCGACGCTCATCCACCAGATAACCCGTTGTATTTCTTTTGTGAGGTATAAACTTGAGGCAATAGATTCAGGGATAATCAAAATGTTGTGCGGTACGTATTCCAATTCAAAAGAATACGGCACATGATACTTTTTGAGTTCGTCGTGAACGGGAGCGTTTTTGTCAAATTTATCATAACCGAACATCGGAAAATAGCAAATGTAAGTTTGAATGTTCATTGAAAGCAACTTGCTCGCGAGCTGGTGACAAAGCTCCGTGCCGCCCGTGTAGCAGTTACCAGGACAAAAGATAAAAACTTTGCTGTCGGGATAAAGTTTCATAATCAATCCCCCAAGAATTTTTTACAGATAGCGCAAGTAGACATAGGCGGTTGAAATGATTATCGAGAGAATCATGAGCGGGAAGGCAACTTTCATAAAGCCGATAAAGGAAATTGCACGCCCGCGCTGAGCCGCCATTGACGCAACAACGACGTTTGCACTCGCGCCGATTAAAGTTCCGTTGCCGCCCAAACACGCGCCGAGAGCCAAGCTCCACCACAACGGGTCAAGGTTCGTCAAGCCCATTTGCCCCATGTCTTTAATCAGCGGGATCATCGTCGCCACGAACGGGATATTATCAATGAACGCCGACGCAATCGCACTCATCCAAATGATAACTATCGCGGTAAAAGTGAGATCGCCCTGAGTAACTTCCATTGCCTTTTCCGCCAACATTTTGATAACGCCCGTTTCAACCAACGCGCCGACCAAGATAAACAGCCCGCCAAAGAAGAATATCGCAAGCCATTCAACTTTGCTGAGCATTTTGGCAATCATTTCCTCGTTGTGTGAGAAGGAGACCAACAGCAACAAGCTCGCGCCCGTCAAAGCCGCCGTTGCTGACTCAAGCCCCAACATACCGTGAAATGCAAACAAGCTTATCGTTATCGCCAAGACGAACAGGCATTTTTTAAGCAGGAGGTGATCTGTTATTTGTTCGTGTTCGTTGAGACGCATGACTTTATCTTGAAGTTCGGGCTTGGTGTGCAAATCGTTGCGGTAAATCAGAACCATGATTGCAACAGTAATGATAAAAATTAAAACCGAGATTGCCGTCATGTTCAAAACGAAGTCGCCGAAACTCAAGCCGACTGCCGAGCCGATCATAATGTTGGGCGGGTCACCGATAAGCGTCGCGGTGCCGCCGATATTCGAGCTGATAATCTGCGCCATAAGGAACGGTTTCACGTCGCATTTCAACTGCGCGGCGATATTGAAAGTAATCGGCACGGTCAAAAGGACGGTCGTCACGTTGTCAAGGAGCGCGGAGCAAACAGCGGTTAAAATACTTAGCGCGACGAGTAATTTAACGGGTTGCGCCTTAACTTTTTTTGCCGACCAAATCGCAAGGAAGTTGAAAAGCCCCGTCTCGCTCGTGATGTTGACGACAATCATCATGCCCATTAAAAGCCCGATTGTGTTAAAGTCGATGTGGTGAACGGCAGTTTCCTGGTCGAGAATTCCAATCAGAATCATGAGCATTGCGCCGAAAAGTCCGACAACCGTCCTGTGAACTTTTTCGGAAATTATCAGCGCGTAGGCGATTATGAAAATCGCAATCGCCACGTAGGTCATTATGTCCATTAAAAGATCCCCTTAGAAAAGTTTTTTATCGGTAACGGTCAAAGTAATTTTCTCGCCGTCACGTTTTATCTTGAAGTTATAACTCTTGACGCCCGCATTGGAGAGTTCGATTTTCAGTGCGAGGAGTTCGCGACCGAGTTTGTCTGTAAGTTCGGGCGTGAATCCAGCTTTGGCGAGTGGCGCGGGCGGAGCCTCTGCTTCGGCAACTGCGCGAAGTTTCTCGGCTTTCTTCGCGGCGGTCAAAAGTTGCTGTTCAATCGTCTCTTCCTCGACGTAATTTTTTACCATGTCTTTATCGGTCAAGCCGCGCGGAATTTTCGGCATTGCTTATCACCTCGCTTTGACTTTCGCCCAAGTGTCTTTCAAGCCCACGACGCGATTAAAAACTAACTTGTCGGGCGTGGTGTCGGGGTCAACGACGAAATATCCCAGTCGCAAGAATTGATAATGACTTCCCGCCGCCGTCCAGCGAACGCTCGGTTCAATCAACGCCTGCTTGACAATAAGCGAGTTAGGATTGAGCGCGGCAATAAAATCTTCGGGAAGGTTGCCGTTCGCGTCGGTCGTCAAAAGATAATCATAAAGGCGAACTTCGGCGGGCAATGCAAACCTCGCGCTCACCCAATGAATCGTGCCCTTGATTTTACGCCCAGCAGTCGCGCCGCCACTCTTCGACGTCGGGTCAATCGTACAGCGCAACTCGACAACTTCGCCTGCAGAATTCTTGATGACTTCCTCGCACTTGATAATGTAAGCGTGTTTAAGTCGGACTTCGCCACCGGGCTTGAGGCGGAAAAATTTCTTCGGCGCGTCTTCCATAAAGTCTTCGCGCTCAATGAAAATTTCTCGCGTGAACGGGACAAAGCGATTGCCGCCCCGCGCAGGGTGATTCTCCGCCGTCAAGTACTCAACGGAATTTTCTTCGACGTTGGTCAAGACGACTTTAAGCGGGTCGAGAACTGCCATAACTCTATCGGCGTTCTCGTTCAAATCTTCGCGGACGCAGTGCTCAAGCATTGAAATATCGACGACGCTGTTTGACTTGGCAACGCCTATCCGCTCGCAAAAATCTTTAATCGCCGCCGGAGTAAAGCCACGTCTCCTCAAGCCACAAAGCGTCGGCATGCGCGGGTCGTCCCAACCGCGAACGTAGCCCTCCTCGACGAGCTGACGAAGTTTACGCTTGCTGGTAATTGTATTAGTCAAGTCGAGCCGCGCGAACTCAATTTGACGCGGGCGCGTGTTCGGGTCAAAGCCCAAAGCGTCAAGCAACCAGTCATAAAACGGGCGATGATCTTCAAACTCAAGCGTGCAAACCGAGTGCGTGATATTTTCTATCGCGTCTTCAAGCGGGTGCGCGAAGTCGTACATTGGATAAATCAGCCAATCGTCGCCGGTGTGGTGATGAGTTGACCGCGTGATTCGATAAATGACAGGGTCGCGCATATTTATATTGGGGCTTGCCATATCGATTTTAGCCCGCAAGACTTTGGAACCGTCGGGGAACTCGCCCGCCTTCATGCGCGTGAACAAGTCCAAATTTTCTTCGACAGTTCGATTGCGATAAGGACTTTCCTTGCCCGCCTCAGTCAACGTGCCGCGATAAGCCTTGATTTCTTCCGCGCTCAAATCGTCAACATAAGCCAGCCCACGCTTGATAAGTTCGACAGCATAATCATAGAACTTGCCGAAATAATCCGACGCGAAAAATTTTCTGTCGCCCCAATCAAAACCGAGCCACTTAATATCCTCCTGAATCGAGTCGACAAACTCAACGTCCTCTTTGGTCGGGTTGGTGTCGTCAAAGCGCAAATTGCACAAGCCGCCGTTGTGGAGCGCAAGCCCGAAGTTCAAGCAAACGCTCTTGGCGTGCCCGATATGCAAATAGCCGTTGGGTTCGGGCGGAAAACGCGTGTGAATTCCGTCGGCGTACTTGCCCGCCTTCAAATCGTTTTCAATTTCCTGCTGTACAAAATTTATCATATCAAAACTCCTTTAAAAGGTTAAGATTTAAAAGCCGCAATTACAATCCCACCAACCGCCGCCGCTATCGCTCCAAATCCCAACATCGTCTGCACAAAGTTGGCATGAATCTGATTCATCAGCATTTTGAAGGTATCATCGATTTTTTTATTCATCTCGTGCATTTCGGCATCGTGTTTTGCTTGCATTGCATCCTGTCTTTCAAACAAGCGGCGCATGTCCTCGCGTTGCTGACGAATTTCCTCAAATGCCATATCGATTTTGAGCATGGCTTTATCGAACTTGGCGTTTTGTTCGTCAATCTGTCTTTGAAATTGCTGGTTGATTTGTTCCTGTTCTGTCATTGTAAAAACCTCCTTACGTTTTAAGTTTTTCAGCGACGTGAAGTTTCAAGCGGCGAACGCCCTCAGCGATTTTCTCGTCCATAGGAAGGTTGCTGACGATTTTATCAACGTAGCCGCGTTCGACGATTTTTTTCATCGTCCAAGAAAAATTTATGTCGTAAAGCCACATGAGCCGAACAATTTTTCTGTCGCCGTTGGTGCGAATTTTCCTGTAGTCAGCTTGCTTGCCTGTAACGAAATTTTCCACGAAGTCGGGGCTTATCTCAGCAACCAAGCGGCTCGTAGACTTGATAAAATTCGGCATTTTGTCGGCGGCATCTTGTGCAAGGAAAGGTTCCAACACACGATAAATATCTAACTTGTCGGCGTCGCGAATGATCTTGGCGAACAAAAATTTTCGCTCGTCATCGGTCGGCGCGACAGTTTTTTTGTTGTGATTCTGAATCGCGAACTTCACAATTTCAAAGTCCTGCGCGGCGATTTCGTTAAAAAATTCCAACTCGTCAATGACTTTCAAAGCAAGGTCGGCGTGATCTTCGGAGTCGGCGTCATTGAAGGTTTTATAAATGCTGTACTGGCGAAAGCGTCCCACGTCATGAAACAGCCCGATAATTTCCGCAAGCTCGACGTCATGCGTCGGCAGTTTCAAAAACTTTGCAAGCTCCACGCAATTTGACGTCACGTAACCAGTATGCTTTTCCTTAATTAAAATTCCCTGCTGAACTTCCGCGTCGTCGGAGTAAAAACTTTTCATGTAGTGCGACATCCAATCGTGCATTCGCGTGAGCAACTCCCGCATTCAATCAGCCTCCAAAGTTAGAGTTTTATTAATGCGAATTATACAACTGATTGCGGCTTTAGGCAATTTATCTTGGCAAATTTATTGACGCGGCTAAGCGGCTATGTTAATATACGCGCGGTTTAGTTAAAATTTTTTGGAGGCGATTTTGGATGAGTAAAATTGCTGTCGTGTTTTGGAGCGGCACCGGCAACACCGAAGAAATGGCTAACGCCGTAGCTGAAGGCGCGAAGGAAGCCGGCGCGGACGTCGAGATTTTCCAGGTCGACGACTTCAACGCAAGCGACATGGCTGATTATAACGGCTTTTTGTTCGGTTGCCCCGCTATGGGTGACGAGGTTTTGGAAGAGGATTCCTTTGAGCCGTTCTTCGCGGAAGCTGAAGCGAAACTTAACGGCGTGCCGGTCGGCTTGTTCGGTAGCTACGGTTGGGGCGGCGGCGTCTGGATGGAAAACTGGAGCGAGCGCACCAAAGAGGCGGGCGCGAAATTTGTCGGCAATGTTATCGCCGAAAACGCTCCCGACGACACCACGCTTGAGGATTGCCGCAAGCTCGGTGAGGACTTGGCTAAGGCTGTGTAAATTTTTGACGTTTAAAATAAAAAATCCCTCGCGAATATTGCGGGGGAAATTTTTTTTCCTATTTTTTCTTGCGCTTGCCCTTAGTCGGCTCGTCGAAAATCTTTAAAACGTCGTCGATAAACTTTCTGCCAGCCAGTTCTGAAATGACGGCTTGCTTTTCATTTGCGGTAATTTCTTCGCGCAAAATTTTCAATCGCGAGTCGAGTTGTCCCGCCTTGAGCGATTCGAGCGCGACTTTATCGGCGTTGAGAATTCGCTTAAGCTGTTCGAGTTGCGGCTTGCATTCCGCCAAATATTTTTGCGGCAGTTTCTTTAACAAAATGTTTACGGCGCGTTCCGTCTTGTCAATTTCTTTTTCAAGCGGCGCGAAGTCGACGAAACTTTTCTTGCCCCAATCGCTTAGCAAATTTGCCGCTGCCGTTGAAAATTCTATCGCGTCGGGAGGACCGACTTTCGCCCAAGAATTTTCCATGTGCCGCGAGTGCTCCGCGAAAATTTTCATGCTCGGCGCAAGTGAGCCGAATTGCTCCGTCAAAACTTCGTCCCAAGCTTTTTCCTCGTCGTAAGTGACTGGGTTGTTCGCGTAAATCGCGCCCGTCGCCATTGATATTTTCGACAACTGAACTTGCCCCATCGGGTTGAAGAAAATCGCGGTCATCTTCGCCGTCGGAAGTTTTTCAATCGCGCCCAGTGCAAGCTTGACGTTGCGATTGCCGTCGGGCGTAAGCGGGTAATCGTTGACGGGATAATTCCACCAAATGCCGACCTCACGCCCGAAAATTTCATTGACCTCCGCAAGCTCCTTGTCCGTTATGCCGTCGCAGACGACGCCGCGCCCCGTGTACAGCACGACAATTCGCGGGTCGAGATTTTCCTCCAAATCTCGCGTGTACGGCTTGAGCTTATTGCCCTTGACCATGTCGAGATAAAAATATTCCGTCGGCACCATAATCAGCGGCGCAACGTCTTTGTATCGCTCGCGCAGATTTTTTTGCACACGATTTAAAAACTCCGCCTGCTCCTTTCCGCTTTCATGATGCCTTCCTTTGTCGTCTTTCAAGTCGTCGAAGAAAATCGCGAAGTCGCGCACGCCGAGTTCATACATTGCGTCGAGTTTTTTTATCATGAGCTTAAAATCTTCGTCGCCCTTCGCGCCCTTGTAATTCAAATCGAGACCGGGCGACACGGCGAAGATAAAGCGCACATTATTTTTCCGCGCAACCGCAACCAACTGCCGCATCTCGGCGAGCTTGTCGGCAGGATAGGGCTTGCGCCATTTCTCGCGGTGATACGGGTCATCTTTGGGCGCGTAAATGTAGGAGTTGAGATTGTTCTTGCGGCAGAAGTCGATAATATCTGCGCGGTCGTCGAAAGTCCAAGGGGTGCCGTAAAAACCCTCAACCACTCCGCGCAACGGAATAGGTATCGCCAAAGCCGTCGAGCCGCCGATAAAAATCGTCGTGAGTAAAAGCGTTGCCAAAAATTTTTTCATTGCTGTTGCTCCTGATACTGCCGGAAATTTTTCAAGACACAAATCGGGCGTTTCTGCGAGGCGTTGCCGAAGGGATTATCAATCAGCAAGTCCGACGCAAGCTGAGCGTTCATGCCGGGCGTTGCGCCGACGATTCGCGAGCGTTTCAAGTCGTTTACGTCGGCAATCATTGCGCCAAAACAATTCAGCCGCGCCTTGAGGTCAGCAACAACCTTATCGGGATTTTCGGGACCGTACACGACGCATTTATCAAAGGGCGGCATTGTGCCCGTCACGTCGTCAATCAAAGCCGCTTGACGTCCGCCCCATTTGTAAAACAGTCCGCGCACGCCGATAATCTTACCCAAAAAGCCGCCGACCAATGCGAACGCAACACGCCACTCGCCTTCCTTTTCCATTAAAGCTTGCATGCCGTGAGGCGTCGCCAAGCTGCCGTAGTCGGGAATAAACCTGCAACAGAGTTTCGCAAGGTTGCTGATTTGCATTTCGTCGGGGCGAATAATATTGCCCTGCGTAATCGCAACGACGCTTTCGGCAACCGTGACAACGTCGTCCGGCGTGATAATCTCGCGCGTGTATTTTTCTATCACGTCGACAATATCATCTTTGGGCGTCAAAATTCTGGTCGTTATCGGAATAATTTCCACGTTCATAAAAATTCTCCTTAGTCTTTAATAAGCCGAACATTGAGAAGTTTTGAAAGTTCTTCGGCAGTCAAAATCACTCGCGCTATCGACCAACGCATTTCCGAACGTCCCACTTGCCGATAAAGAAACTCGACGGGGAAATCGACCATGTGCGCCGCCGCCTCTTCCAGTGAAAGATTTTTCCGCGCCGTCAGTTTGACAATCGCCACGAGTCTCGCGCTTTGTTGATGTTCTATAACCAACGCCTCGAAATAATCATCTTCGCGCGGGACGCCTTCACGCTCGGCTTTGCCGCGCACTTCAAAGCCGTCATATTGCTCAAAAGGCAAAAGCGGATGACAAATCGCGTCGACAATCATTGCGGACTGCGTGCCCTCGTTGCGGAATTCTATTGTCGTCGAGAGCGTTACGGATTTTTCGTCGCGGTGTTCGATTTTAAACGGAGTGCGACTTTTGAGCTTGGGCACAAGTTTTTCCTGCCGCCCGCGCAGATAAAGCCACGTCATCAAAACCACCGCTAACACTGCGACAATCAATCCTGTCAATATCGTTACCAAGTTTTTTCAACCCCTCAATAAAAGTTTAATCAATCGCAAAATTCTACACGAAATTTATCTGCAAGTCAAAAGGGTTTTGCTTGACGGCTTGCGGATTACCGAATAAAATGTTTTTAACATGGAAAGGAGCGATTGTATGAATTTAAAAATTGGCGAAGAACTCAGCGGCTTTCGCTTGAAAAATATTTCGGAGGTCGCGGAACTCGGCGCGAACACTTACGAGTTTGAACACGTCAAGACCGGCGCGAAACTTTTCTACGTCGCGGCGGACGACGACAACAAAGTTTTCTATATCGGCTTTCGCACGCCGCCCAAAGATGATACCGGCGTCGCGCATATCGTGGAGCACTCGGTTTTGTGCGGCTCGAAGAAGTATCCGCTCAAGGAGCCGTTCGTTGAGCTTGTCAAAGGTTCGCTCAATACCTTCCTCAACGCAATGACTTATCCTGACAAAACCGTTTACCCCGTCGCCAGTCGCAACGCAAAAGATTTTCGCAATCTGCAGGACGTTTACCTTGACGCCGTGTTTAATCCGTCAATGCTCACTACGCCCGAAATTCTCATGCAAGAGGGCTGGCACTATGAAGTAATTGGGAATGAGGAATTAGGAATTAGGAATGGAAAAGATAATTCCACATTCCTAATTTCAAATTCCAAATTGACTTACAGCGGCGTTGTTTATAACGAGATGAAAGGCGCGTTGTCCTCTCCCGACGACATTTTGAGTAGCAAGCTCCAACATGCGACCTTCCCGCAAAATTGCTACGGCTTTCAATCGGGCGGTGACCCCGAAGCTATTCCGCAACTCACGCAGGAAAATTTTATCGCCTTTCATCAAAAGTTTTATCACCCGTCGAACAGCTACATTTATCTTTATGGCGACGTGGACATTGCCGAGCAGTTGGATTATCTCGACCGCGAATATCTTTCCGCGTTTGATAAGATTGAAGTCGACTCGGAAATTTTGTTACAGCCCGCGTTCGACGAGATTAAGCGCGTCGACGAAGTTTATCCAATTGGCGAAGAAGAAGCCGACGCCGAAAAAACTTTCC
The DNA here is from genome assembly GCA_045118435.1 of Quinella sp. Lineage (GTDB taxonomy): Bacteria > Bacillota > Negativicutes > Selenomonadales > Selenomonadaceae > Quinella. The sequence continues at coordinate 11,501 of JBGUYA010000050.1, forward strand.
TTGCCCTAAACTTTGTAGTCGGCAACGTTGAAGACACGCTGACAAATCTCGGCTTGGGGATTTTAAGTCACGCGTTGTTTAGCAGTCCTGCCGCGCCCGTTCGCAAGGCTTTGATTGATTCGGGCTTGGGCAAAGATGTCGACGTGGGGCTTGAAGACGATTTGCGCCAGCCGACTTTCACAATCACGCTTAACGGCTCGGAAAAAGATCGCGTCGAGAAATTTTATTCCTTAGTCAACGACGAACTTAAAAAGCTTGTCGACGGCGGCATTGATAAAACACTGTTGCAGGCGTCGATAAATTTAATGGAGTTCAGACTTCGCGAGGCTGACTTCGGATTTGCGCCAAAGGGTTTGATTTACGGCTTGCGGCTTTTGAAGACGTGGCTTTACGGCGGCGACCCGACGGCTTATCTGCGATACGAAGACGACTTGGCGGCGATTAAGCGCGGACTTGACGAGAACTATTTTGAAGGGCTTGTTCAGAAATACTTCCTCGACAACCCGCACAAGGTTTTGATGACGCTTGCGCCCGATAAAAATTTTGCCAAAGCTCGCGACGCCGCGCAGGCTCAAAAGCTCGCCGCGATTAAAGATAGCTTGTCGCCCGCGCAGATTCAAGAGATTATTGACACGACTGCGAAGTTAAAGCTCCGCCAGCAAGCTCCCGACTCGCCCGACGCTTTGAAGACAATTCCAATCCTCAAGCGCGAAGATTTGAAAAAAGAGGCGGAGAATTTCCCGTTGCAGTTCCGCGACATTGACGGCACGCGCATTCTCTTCAGCAACCTTGACACGCACGGCATAATCTACTTGAATTTCTACTTCGACGCAGAAAAAGTTCCGCAGGATAAAATTTTCCACGCCTACCTTCTCGCCGAACTTTTGGGCAACATTGACACCAAGAAACATTCCTATGAAGACCTTGCGATTTTAACTAACTTGAATATCGGCGGCTTTGGTACAAACCTCCGCGCAGATACGGAAAAAGATTTGCCTAACTCCTTCGCGCCGCGCATGAAAGTTTTCGTCAAAGCTCTTGAGTCAAAACTCGGCGAGATGACCGACATACTCACCGAAATTTTCAACGACACTGCCTTTACAAATAAAAAGCGTCTTCGCGAACTCGTCGAGCAGGAGCAACTTTCCTTTGAAGTCAACCTGCAGAGCATGGCGTTGCAAATTGTTTCCGCGCAACTCGCCGCCTATCAGTGCAAAGCCGGTGCTTACAACGCCGCCGCTTATCTGCCCTACAACAAGTTTCTCAAGGACTTGTTGGAAAAGTTTGATGACAGGTTTGATGATTTGGTTGATGAGTTGTATGACGTGCTTGAGCGGTTGATTAACCGCAACGGCTTGATTATCAGTGTGACTGCCAACGACGCGCTTTATAAAAAGTTCCGCCCGCATTTACATGAACTGCTTAAAAATTTGCGGCACGACGAGTTTAAGCGCGAGCATTACGTTTTCCCGCGCAAGCCGAAGAACGAGGGCATTTACTCGCAAAGCCGCGTTCAGTTTGTCGGCAAGGGCGCGAACTTTATTGAGCTTGGTCACGAATACAACGGCGCGTTGAGCATTGTTGAAACGATCTTGCGCTATGAATATCTCTGGACGAAAATCCGCGTGCAAGGCGGCGCGTACGGTTCCTTCGCGAGCTTCGGGCGCAACGGCTCGCTAATCTTCAGCTCCTACCGTGACCCCAATTTGAAAAAGACGCTTGAGACTTTCGACGGAACGGCGGACTTCTTAGCGAACTTCAACGTTAGCGACCGCGAGATGGACAAGTACATTATCGGCACGTTGAGCAAAATTGACAAGCCGTTAACGCCTTCGCTTAAAGGACAAGTCGCCGCCGATTTGAGCCTGCGCAATATCACCTACGCCGACCGCCAAAAATCTCGCAATGAAATTCTCTCTGCGCGGCAGGAAGATATTCGCACCTTGTCAAAACTTATCGGCGACTGCATGAATCAAAATTATCTGTGCGTCTTCGGCAACGAGACTATTATTAAGGAGAACGCGCAAATTTTCGGCGAGATAAAATCGGCGACGGATTGACGGAGCAAGGCAATGGATGTAGAAAGTCTCGGAGGGCTGTACGGCGCAGTGTCGAACTTCAGCGCGACGGCGACTCCAATCGGCAAATTGTTTGCACTGTACGGCGCGGGTTTCAGTTTCGGCAAAAATGTTATCAGGGTAATGCGCGGCAAAACCAGTTGGGCTGTTACAGTTGCCGACGTGATTCGCGACACGATAATTGCTTCTCTAATCGGGATCATGATAGGTGCAATAGGCGTCGGCAAAACAATTTCCAAGTCGTTCGATTCGCTGACTTCAACATTTCTTAACGTGTTCGGCAGTACCGCAGACCCCGCAAGCATAATCAGCGGCTTGTTATATTCAATGGGAATGAACTTCGGCGCGGTGGAAATACTTACCTTGACGACTCCGCCGATAATTTTCGGAGTGTTGGCGGGAATGATCTTCGGATTCTTTTTCAGTTAAATAGGAGGGCTTTGAATGAAAAAATTACCATTTAAGGGCGCATGTGTGGCTATTGTGACGCCGTTTGACGAGACGGGGATAAACTTTGGCGAACTCGGACGCATGATTGACGCGCAGATTGCCAACCACACGGACGCGATTTGTATCACGGGCACGACGGGCGAGACTGCCACGCTCAACGACGCGGAGCACAAAGCCGCAATTAAATTCGCCGTTGAACACGTCAAAGGGCACATTCCCGTTATCGCGGGCACGGGTTCAAACGACACCTCTTACGCAATTCAAATGTCGCAGTACGCGGAGAAAGTTGGGGCGGACGCTGTCCTTTTGGTCACGCCTTACTATAACAAGTGCACACAAAAAGGACTCGTCGCGCATTACTTCAAAATCGCCGACAGTATCAATCTGCCTGTGATTCTCTACAATGTGCCGGGTCGGACGGGCGTCGACATTAAGCCCGAATCCTACGCGAAACTTTGCAAGCACCCGCGCATTGTCGCGACCAAAGAGGCGAACGGCGATTTGACTTCGATTCTTCGTACGCGCAAACTTTGCGGCGACGAGCTTGCTGTTTATTCGGGCAACGACGATCAAACCGTGCCTATTCTCTCGCTCGGCGGCAGTGGAGTTATTTCTGTCCTGTCGAACGTCGCGCCCTACGATACGCACATGATTTGCCAGAATTATTTTGACGGCAAGATTGCGGAGGCGGCGCGTATGCAAATCGATTACTGCGACTTAATCGACGCGCTGTTTTGCGAAGTCAATCCTATTCCCGTCAAAACGGCAATGGGGCTGTTGGGTTGGAAGATCGGCAAGTTGCGTATGCCGCTCAGCGAAATTGAACCCGCGCACCTTGAACAGCTTAAAGCCGCGCTCAAAGCTCACAACCTTTTGAAGGAGTGAGGATTATGAGCTTTACTTTTTGGAAAGGAGATTCGCCCATGAAAAAATTTTTCGCCGCACTGATGATGTCAGCGATAATTTTGAGTTCATCGGCGGCACTGGCGGCTTACGAGGAAAACATTGAAGATGACGCCGACCTTACGACGATAAAGACAATGGCGATTGCCATGCCGAATTTCTACAAAATGGTTGACGCCGAGCCGACGATTGAGGAGCTGACTAAATCGATTTACGCCGTCGGCAGAGACACTTCCTCGCACGACATAATTTCTTACGAGGAAATTGCCGGCAACATTCGCCGCGATACCGGCGTTGACATTTACGCGATTGACCCCGTCGAGGCGGAGAAAATTTTCAACGCCAATGTCGGCAAGTACGTCGATACCTACATGATTGCGACCATCGCCAACAATTCCGGCAAGCCCTGGCTTTTCTTCTACGTCTACAACGCCGCTGATTCAAAACTTCTCTACACTTACAGCTTGCAATCTAACTCAATCGGCAAGAACGCTAAGGACTACAACAAAGCCGCCGAGAGTTTTTATAAGCAGTTCGACCAGACTTCCGAGAAAAATTTGAGCAAGGAAGATAAAAAGAACGCTGAAGCAAAGCGCGAGGCGAAGGCTCAAAAGCGCAAAATTAAAAAGATAACTTACAAGACAGGTCACTCGAAAGCCGACTTGGTAAAGAAAAAATAACTTCACAGCAAACGAAAAACCCGCGAAGATTTTCCTCGCGGGTTCTTTTAATCTCTCAATCTCTTAACTCATTACTTCTTATTCCACTGACCTGCGGCGTGATTTGCTGTGAACTTGTTGCCGTCGGCGAGATGATATTCAACGTTCGCGGCGTTGCCCTGAATCTCAAGCGCAGAGCCGTCCGTTAGCTCAATCTTGGTGCCGCCCGAAGTTACCGTCGTCGCGGCAATTTGTTCAACGCTGTTAGCCAGATAGACAACGTCACCCGCGTTAATCGAAGTGATTGTATCGCTACCGTTATTCAAGCCGAAGAAGAAGGTATTGTGACCGCTGCCGCCTACGAGCGTATCGTTGTTCGCGCCGTAGCCGCCCCAAATGCTGTTGGAGCCTTTGCCGCCGTAAATGACATTATCCAAATCGTTGCCGACGAGCGTCGAGCTACCCGTTGCCTGCGAGGCGTCGAGGTATTTAATTTCGCCCTTGTAGATAACGCCGTGTTCGCCCGTCGTGCGGTCGTCAAGCCAAACTTGCGCGTCGCCAATGTCCGCGCCGACTTTCATAGTGGCATTGCGCTCCGAGACAACGTAGAAGTCAGCGCGGTTGTCGAAGTTGCCGACCGTATCAACTTTGGCAATGCGGTCATTAATCTTGAAGTTGTTGCCGACCGCGTCTTGCAAACGCAGATAATCGTTGGCACTCTCGTTAATCACCATAAGAATATCGTTGCCTCTCATGATGACGTTGGTCACGATATTTTCTGCGGGCAAGCTGATAATGTCGGCGGTGTAGTCGTTGGCGTCGCTCATGAAGTCAAAGCCCGTGATTGTGTCGCGCCCGTCGCCTTCCTTGAAGTTGAAAGTCGTAAAGCCGTCTTTTTCGTCGGAGGTGTTGCCAACCATTAAGTCGTTGCCCTTGCCCGAATTGATATTTGTATTGCCCGTGCCCGCAATCAACGTGTTGTTCGCGCCGTCCTTGCCGGTGAGCGTCGCGTTGCCTTCGCCCGCTTGCACTTTGTTAATGTTGAAGAACTGCGCGGCGGTACCGCTCAAGCTACCCGTGCCGGAGTTGAGATTGACTTCGACCGCGCCGGTGTATTCGCTGAAGTTCAAGCCACTGCCGCCGCTGGCGTTGCCGTAGAAAACGTTAGCCTCGTTGTTGTCGTTAATGCCGATGTCGTAGCCGTCCTGCGCGATTGCGGCGTTGTATTCATTTTTGCCGTTGGTGATTTTAATTTGATAAGGCGCGGCGGCGTTGTCGGAGTAGGTAATCATATCGTCGGCGGGTTCCAAGCCGTCGAAGGTCATTTGCGAATTGCCCGAACGCATTACAAGCCCGTCGTCGCCATAAGTGAAGTCAATCGCCGAAACGTCATTGACAATGATAGAGTCGCTGTCGTCGTAGCCGCTATTGAAGTTGTGAACGGTATTCCTGCCGCCGTCGCCAAGATAAATTGTCGCGCCTTCAATTCCGCGCAGTTTTGAATCGGTGACGTAAATTTGATTGTCGCCGCCGCCCGCTCTGATGTAATCGCCTTCGCCCGCAAAGATTGTGTCGTCGCCGCTCCCACCTATGAGAGTCGACGCGCCTGTTTTCTGCGTGTCGGAAGAATTTTCGGCGTAGTTGCCCTTAAGAACCAAGTCGGCTCCCGAAGTGCTCGCGTTGAGAATGCCGCCGTTTGTATGAGTAAAGCCTACGCGCTGTTCATTGCCTTCATAGTCAACGAGATTAGCCCAAGTGCCGCCCGTCTCGCTCGCGTTGGCGTCGAAGACAACAACCGCGTCGCCCAAAGTCATCATGCCGTCGCCGAATTTTACATCGTTATTCTTAACCGCGCCGAGCATGTCGCTGTAGTCGAAACTGCGAATCTTAGCGTTGTTGTTCTCGTCGTAGTTCTGAAGGGTGACTCTGCCCGAAGTCGGGACAATGGTCGTGTCGCCGTTATTTTCAACGTCAACGGTCGTTTCTGCGCCGTTGCGGTTGACGATTGTATCTGCGCCCGTGCCCGTCTTAACTGAAACTTTTGCAAAGGGGCTGTCATTGACTGCCACATCGCCGCCGTTGCCGAGTTCGATATTTTTCTTGCCCGTCGCTTCCGGATCAACGTACGCGCTATTTTTGCCCTCGTCGTTGAACTTAACGTTCTGATCGCCGCCGATAAGCGTCACGCGCTTTGCATATTCACTGTTGCTGAAGTCGGCGTTCTGAGTTTTGCCCGTCGCGTTGTCGAGAATCAAAGCCATTGGGCTATCAAGGTTGCCGCTCGCGATAACTGACGCCGCCGAGTCGCCGCTCAAGCTGACCGTGCCGGGTTCGGGCTTGCCGATAAGGTTTTCGATTATGTCTTCAACGTCGGTCTTCTCGTGAATCGGCTTATTATCCGTATCGGCAATGTAGACGTGGTCGCGTCCCGCTATGAAAGTCGTACCGTCGGGCGCGTTCTTGAAGGTGTCGCTGTTAATGATGAAGTCGCCGCCAAGCGCAACCGTCAAGCTCGCGTAGCGGTCGAGTCCGAGAATGACCGAGCCGCCGCCCGAAATGCTTACGCCGTCTTCGTCGCCTTTAAGGATAAAGTTCTGGTCATTAACCTGCAAAGTGCCCTGCGGCATGACATATTCCGCTTTGGAAAGACTGCCGGTGATTGTGTCGCCGCTCGACAAGCCGTAAAGCGCGATAATGTCTTCGCCGTCGTTGGCAACCGTAACTTTATCACTCGACGAACTGAACGCCTTGCCGTTGAGATTAACGCCCTCAAGGTTGCCGCTGATTGAACCTTCAAACTCGTCAAGGTCCGTGACATAGCTGTTAATGTCTGTTGTGAATTTGACAACGCCGTCGAGGGTGTCGCTGATATTATAAACGTCGTCGCGGAAAACGTACTTGCCGTTGTCAGTCGTGCGAACGCTGATTTCGGGAGCACTGCCAACCGTCGCGCCGTCGTCCAAGCCGCGCAGAGTTGAAATATTTCCGTCAACAACGAAGGCGTCCACGTCGTCGCCGCTTATATCAAAGAATTTGCCGTTAATCGTCGCCGTCGAGAGTCCAAAGACAGTCGCGTCGTCAAGTCCGGTGATGCCGCCGTTCATGCCGTAAACCGAATCAATCTCGCTGTCGGCAATGCCAAGCGTTATCGGCGTGCTCACTCCGCTTAAGTTAATCGTCTCGTCGTTGATGTTGAAAGTCGTCTCGTCCTGCGAAATTATCAGCGTGCCGTTCTCCAAGCTGTCAATGCCCGTGACGTGGCTGTTGCGCAGGTTGAAGGCAATCGTCTCGTCGTTCGTCTCGAAGGTGTGCCCGTCGAAAGTGAATTTGCCCGCGCCCGTCGGCTCAATCTTGACAATGCCGTCCGCAGTCGTGAGCGAAGAATTATTTCCAAAGCCGCTAAGTTTTCTATTGTCTTCGGTGTCGGCGGTGAGGCTGATATTGTCGCCCGTGACTTGGAGCGTGCCGCCGTTGACCTTCAAGCCGTCCGCAAAGTCGCCGCTGATTACGCTGTCTACGTCGTCGGCAGTGGTGAGCTTGCCGTTTTCAATTCCATAAACAACCGCCGAGTCGCCGAGCGCGAGGAAAGTTCTGCCTGCAACCGTGAACGTGCCGACCTTGTCAGTCTTAATCGTGCCGTTTGAAAGTCCGCCAATCGTCACGCCGTCGACGCTACCGATATTCTCAAGCCCCGTGATAACTCCGTTGGCAATGTTGAGTTTATAGCCGTCGTTGTCGCCGGTGACAGTCACGTCGTCATTTGCGACCGCGTAGCTGTGAGCTTTGGCAGTAACGTCGGTAGCAGTCGCCGCGTCGATTGTATTTGCGTCAAGCGTGACCGTGCCGCTAATGTTGAGTGTCTTACCTGCCGCGCCTTCGACACTCGCGCCGCTCGTCAAGCTTATGCCGCCCGCGTCGTCGAGGTTTGCAGTCGCGGAGCCTTTGCCGTTAAAGTTTGTTTTGTCGTAGGTGATAGCGTCGCTGATAGCCAAGTCGACTTTAACGCCGGAGGAAGTCAAGCTCGCCTGCGCGGTGCCGCTCGTCGTGAAGTCGACGCCGTTAACTGTGTAATCCGCGTTGCTCAAAGTCAGCGTGATATTTTCGGGCGCGGTGACGGTTGCCGCCTTGTCAATGCTGAGGGAAGTGCCGCCCGTTCCAACGCCAACTTCGCAGTCATTTGCATTGGCAGTAATCGTTGCCTTTTCCGTCAAAAGTTCTTGTCCCAAGTCAAGCGTGAAGACTGCGCCGGGTACGTCGGAGAGATTTTCAACCATAACGCCCGCGCTGTCGAAGGTGATAGCGGAAACTTTGCCGAGATTTTCAACAAGCGGATTGCCCGCCGCGTCGTAAATGTTAATCGCGGTCGGATATTGGCTCGTGACGTTGAGCGCGTAGTTGTTTACGTCGAACGCAAGCTTAATCGTCTTGTCGTCGGGCAATGTCCTGCCGCTTGAAACAACGTCGCTGAACTTGACGCCCGAATCAACCGTAACATTGCCGAGAATGTCAATCGTAATGTTGTACTTGTTGCCCGTCGGAATGTAGGCGTCGAAATACCAACCGTCGCTTTCGGTATATTTGAGTGTCGAGTTGTCGGCGGGCGCGGTGTAAGTTTCGCCGTCAATCTTAACTGTCGCGTCCTTTTCAAAGCCGCTGACCGTGTCAGGGATGCCGTTCGTCATGCCGAAGGTTATCCCGTCCGCGTTGCCTGCAACTGTGAAAGTTTCGCCGCCAATGTTGAAGTCGCCGTTGCCCGAAGAAATGACTTTGGTCGTACCGGAGTCGGTCGTCGCCGTGACAGTTTGATTGACCGTCGCCGCGATTGTGCCTGCGGAAATTTCAATGGCGGTTGCCTCTTCGCTGATTGAAACTGTGTCGCCCGTCGCGTCAACCGTGTAGGCGTTATCAGCCGTGACGGTGAAGGTCGCGCCGTCGGCAGTAATCGGAACGTCGGCGAACTCTTTTTGCAATTTAAGCGTGGTATCGGTCAAGGAGAGGCTCGACATTTTATCTTCGTCGGCGGCTTTGATAAGGGTGTAAGTGTTGCTCGCCCGCGTCAAAGTTCCGAGCGTCTTGGTTGCGGCGGTTGCGCTGTCAATGACAACAGCCGAGATGCCGTCGGCGAGTGTATCGGCTTGCACAGAGAGATTGCCATTGTTGCAAGCGACAGCCCGCGTCCAGTTGTTGGCGTTGTTAATGCCGTCGTTGCCCGTGTCGGCGACTGAAACGCCGTTGCGATAATCGGCGGTGCTTGTCCAAATGTAGCCGGCGTTGTTGAGGAAGCCGAGCTGCGTCACTCTATAAGAATCGTCGCCAACGTTGAAGGTATCTCCCAAAGTCAAGCCGTCGAGTGAAACCGAACCGCTTGCCCGCGCAGTAACAATCATACCGTCGCCGTCGGTCGTGTAAGTTATGAGCGTGCCGCTCGTCGTCGTGACAGTATCGCTTTGATCGGCAAGGGCAATCGTGCCGTCGGTCAAAGTTGAAGTCGAGCCGTCACTTGCAATTACCAACGCAGAAGAACTCGCGGCATATTTCTTTTTGTTGACGGTGTAAGTGTTTGAACTTGTCGCCGCGTTAATCGTCGCGGTTATGTCGGTCGTCAGCGTCGAAGTTTCGTAAGGCAACGTGATTGAGCTAATGCCGCCCGCCGTGCCCTGTTTGTTAAGCGTGTAAGTGTTGCCTTTCTTAGTCAACGCCCCGTAGATGTGCGCGGGGCTTTCGACTTTATCAACGACGATAGAATTACCAGCCGCCGCTTGATTCAAATCGAGATTGCCTGAATTGCTAACGGCGATAAGTTGCGTCTCGTCAATGCTCGCGATTGTGAGCGTGCCGCTGTCGTAGCCCGTCGTGACGAGTTTATTTTCCGTGTCATTGAACAAGCCCGTGCTCAACATTTTGTAAGACTTAGTGCCGAGCGTGAAGGCGTCGCCCTCGACAATCCCGCTTATCGTCGTCAAGTCAATAATCATTGAGCCGTTAATCGTCGTCGGCGTGATGACGCTTGTCCCGGCAGTAACAGTTTGATTAACAGCGGCGGCGATTGTGCCGTCGGTGAGCGTGAGTGATTGAACATTGTCGAAAAGTGTCGGCGTCGTCCCCGTGCTGTCGAGTGTGAAGGATTTATTCTCGTCGCTGATAGCTACGTCGGAGAAGGTAGAGCTGTTGGCTTTGAGGTTGACGCCGGCATATTCGGGCGCAAGCTCAATCTTTATGCCCGTCGTGTTAATGGTGGTGAGCGTCGCGTTATTGATGTCGGGTTGCGTCAAGCTGTAGGAGCCATCTGCGCGGGTCAAGGTGCCGTAAATCTTTGTTGGCTCGTTGAGGTTGTCGACGACGATAAATTCTCCGCCGTCGGCGAGCGTATCCGCCGTGATCTTGAGCGTGTCTTTCTTTGCGGCGAGCATTGCCGTCCAACTGTCAGAGTTGTTGATTGCATCAAGGGTAATGCCCTCGCTGTAAGCGTTGCCCGTCCAGAGAGCACTGTTTGAATTGACGGGACCAACCGCGCTGACTTTGTAGGCTTCACCGTTGATTGTGAATGTGTCGCCCGTCGTCAACCCGTCAAATTTAATCGTCTCTTTGGCAGTCTCGGAAATTGTATCGTCTTGAATGTCGTCGGTCGTGTCGTCTTCGGCGGCGTTTTCATTTTCTGCCGCGTCGTCGGCTGTGTCGTCTTCTTCAACCGGCGCAACTTCAATAGTCATGCCGTCGCCGTCAGTCGCCGTGTAGGTGATAGTACTACCGCCGGTCGTCGTCACCGTGTCATCAACAGTCGCCAGAGAAATTTTGCCGTCAGTGAGCGTCGAAGTCGTGCCGTCCGATTCAATGACAAGTGCGGAGTCGGCGGCGGTATAAGTCTTGCCGTTAATGGTGTAAGTGTTGGAGCCGCTCGGCGTCGTAATCGTTGCGGCAACGTCCGTCGTGAGCGTCGAAGTTTCTTCGGGCATTGTGATAAAGTTAATGCCGTCGGCTTGCTTGTCGAGCGTGAAAATATTTTCTGTCTTAGTCAACGTGCCGTAAACCGTTTCAGGGCTTTCGAGCTTATCAACTACAAGAGTATTGCCGTCTGCAACCAAGTTTAAGTCGAGCGTGCCGTTTATACCGAGCGCGAAGATTTGTGTCTCTCCAATATCGGCTATCGTCAGCACACCGTCAGCGTAGCCTTCTGTCACGAGTTTATTTTCCGTGTCATTGAACAAGCCCGTGCTCAACATTTTGTAAGACTTAGTGCCGAGCGTGAAGGCGTCGCCCTCTACAATCCCGCTTATCGTCGTCATGCCGATAATCATTGAGGCGTTAATCGTCGTCGGCGTGATGACGTTCGCGCCCGTCGTGACTGTCTGATTGACAGCGGCGGCGATTGTCCCGGTCGTCAGCGTCAAAGACTTAACATTGTTGGAAAGTGTCGGCGTCGTGTTCGTTGCGTCGAGGGTAAATCCCGCCGTCTCGTCCGTTAAAGTCGTGTTGCTGAATACAGAATCATTTGCAACGAGATTTACGCCCGCATAATCCGCCGCGAGTTCAACCTTTACACCGTCTGCCGTAATTGAGGTCAGCGTCGCGTTATTGCTATCGGATTGCGTCAAAGAGTAGATGCCATTGGCTGTAGTCAAGTTGCCATAAAGTTTCGTCGGCTCCGTCGCGTTGTCGACAAGGAGAACATCGCCGCCGTCCGACAAAGTTTCCGCGTCGATTGTCAAAGCGTCGTTCGTCACTGCCAACATCGTTGTCCAGTTCGTCGCGTCGTTCAATGCCGTTAAAGTTATGCCCGCCGTGTAGTCGTCGCCCTTCCAGAGTGCGCCGCTTGAATTCATCGGTCCGACCGCGCTAACTTTATACGCCGCCCCGCCGACTGTGAAGTTATCGCCGTTCGTCAAGTTATTAAACGTTATCCCGCTCGAATCGACCGCAACCCTGATTCCATTGCCGCCCGTCGTATACGTGATAACACTGCCGCTTGTAGTCGTCACCGTGTCATTTTCCGTCGTCAAGGAAATTTCGCCCTGCGTCAGCGTCGAAGTTGTGCCGTCGCTCGCTATCGTCAACGCAGATTTCCGTGCCTTATATTTTTGACCGTTGACGTAGAAAGTATTGGAGCCTTCGGGCGCGGTAATCGTCGCGGCAACGTCCGTCGTCAAAGTCGAGTTCGCGTCGGGCAGCGTGATTGAAGTTATGCCGTCACTTTCCTTGTTCAAAGTATAGACGCGGTCAGTCCTGTTGATTGTGCCGTAGCGAACAGTCGGGCTTTCGACCGTGTCGACGAG
>JBGUYA010000051.1:0-13081 GCA_045118435.1 Quinella sp.
GCAAGAAATAAAATCTGCGCGGGAAAAATTTTCACCTCTCATGTGATATAATTTGCATGGGAGGTGCTTTTTTGCTCAATATAAAAATTTTCGGGATAGTTCAAGGCGTGGGCTTTCGTCCGTTCGTGAAGAATCTTGCCGACGCTCATAAAATTTTTGGCTCGGTCGCCAATCGCGGCTCCTACGTTGAAATTTTTGCGCAAGGTTCCGACTTCGCTTTGAATAACTTCTTAAACGACTTGCAAAGAAAAAATCCTCCGCGCTCCACGATTTTAAAACTCGACGTTGAAACTTTGCCCGATAAAAATTTTTGCGACTTCCAAATTGTCGATAGCGTTCACGAGGCGGGAGATATTTTTGTCTCGCCCGACATTGCCATTTGCGACAAGTGCGCCGCTGAGCTTTTCGATAAAAATAATCGTCGCTACCTGCACCCGTTTATAAATTGCACGGCTTGCGGTCCGCGACTCACCATTTTAAAGAACATGCCTTATGACCGCGAAAGAACTTCAATGAGCGATTTCCCCATGTGCGACGACTGCAAGGAAGAATATTTTAATCCAACCTCGCGCAGGTTCGACGCTCAACCCGTTTGCTGTAACGACTGCGGTCCCGAAGTTTACTTAATTGGGAATGAGGAATTAGGAATTAGGAATTGGGATGCGATTAAGCATGTCAGGAAAATTTTGGCAGTTGGCGGCATTGTCGCGATAAAAGGTATCGGCGGCTTTCACTTGGCTTGCGACGCCAAAAATTTCGACGCCGTTCAAAAACTCCGCAACTCTAAAATTCGTCCGACTAAGCCCTTCGCCGTCATGTTCAAAGATATTGACGCCGTTAAGCGTGAATGTTATCTCTCCGACGCAGAAAAAAGTTTTCTCGACAGCCCGCAGAAGCCTATTGTTCTCTTGCGAAAAAAATCTGGCTCAATCGCCGCGAATGTCGCGCCGCATATAAATAAACTCGGCGTCATGTTGCCCTATACTCCTTTGCACATGCTGATATTCGACTTTCCTGATTCCCTAATTCCCTATTTCCCTACTTCCCTAGTAATGACCAGCGGCAACCCTTCCGGCGTCCCGATTACCATTGACGACGACGACGCGCTTAAAAATATTGAGTGCGACGCGATTTTATCTCACGACAGAAAAATTTTCCTCCGCGCAGATGATTCCGTCATGGATTTTATCGATGACCGCCCGTCAATGATTCGGCGCAGTCGCGGCTATGCTCCCTTGCCAATTAGGAATGAGGAATTAGGAATTAGGAATGAAATTTTGGCGATTGGCGGCGAGTTGAAGAATACTTTTTGCCTCGCGAAGAATAATCTGCTGTACGCCTCGCCCTATATCGGCGACGTCAGCGACTTGCGCACGGTTGAAGTCCTGGAAAGTTCGATTGAGCGCATGAAAAATTTGCTTGAGATTGAGCCGGAAGTTGTGGCTTGCGACTTGCACCCGCGCTATCAGACAACTGCCCTCGCCGAAAAAATTTCTGCCGAGTTAAACGTCCCGCTTGTGAAAGTTCAACATCACTATGCGCACGTGTTGAGTTGCCTCGCGGAGAATAATTTTAGCGGCGAAGTTATCGGCGTAGCGTTCGACGGCACGGGCTACGGCGACGACAGCACGATTTGGGGCGGCGAGTTTTTTATTTGCGACGCGAAGACTTACAAGCGAGCCGCGCACGTCGACAAGTTCATTCAAGCGGGCGGCGATAAATCTGCGCAGGAAGGTTGGCGAATTGCGCTGAGCTTTGTAAATCTCGACGTTGCCCGCGAGTTGGAGCTTGCTGACGAAAAAAATCTGCGCGGCGTGAAATTTCTTCTCGACAAAAATATTAACTGCGTGACTTCGACGAGCGTCGGGCGGATTTTTGATGCGGTCGCGGCGATTTTGGGCGTCTGCAATCTTTCAACTTATGAAGGCGAAGCGGCAATGATACTTCAAGCTTGCGCCGAGCGTTCAACTAAAACCTGCCGCGCAGAATTCATGACGACCAATGAGATTGTCGCCGAAATTTTGAGGCGGCGGCTTGCGGGCGAAAATGTTTGTGACGCGGCGCGATTTTTCCACGAGAGCTTAGCCGAGATGACCGCGCAGATTTGCGAGGACTTGAGCTTGAAGATAAAAATAAAAACCGTCGCATTGAGCGGCGGCGTCTTTCAAAATTCGTTGCTTAGTTCGCTGACGTTTGAGAAGTTGCGGCGGCGCGGCTTGAAAGTTTTGCGCCACGAGTTAATTCCTCCGAACGATGGCGGGCTTTGTCTCGGTCAAGCAGTTCACGCGCGAGCTATTCCAGATTTATTTCGCATTCAAACATGCGGTGCCACGGATTGGAGACGGTGAAATTTTTAACGGAAGGGAAATTTTTCGCGGCGAACTCATGCATAAATTTATTTTCGAGCGGAAGAACTTCGGCTTCATGTTCGCCGAGATTCAAGAAAATCTGCAAAGCGTCGGGATATTTGGTAAGGTAATCGGCAATATCTTGGCGAACGTTCGCTTGATACGCCCAATCGTCGAGGTAGCGCGTTGCAAGGAGTCTGTCAATTGATTGACGGCTCATTTTTTTTGCAAGAATGCCTGTCGAGAGCGCGAAACCTGAAGTATTGGTCGCGGTATTCCAGCCGCCGTAGCTTTGGAGCTTGAAGAGCAATTTTTTCTTGCGGAGCTGTTCCATTAAGAAATTGTCGGAGCCGTTAGCGCAGATAATATCGGCGACACCGACGGGCAATTTTTTCTTAACAGCGTCATTGACGAGCGCGGCGAACTCTTTAGCGTTGCGCTTGAAATATTTCTGCTGATGTTCGGACAAGGTTTTAGGCGGCACGGAATTATAAAGCTCGTGAGTTTTGCCGTCGGGGTCGGTGTTGACGAACAGGACAAAATCGGCACGGTCGGGCGTGGGCACATGCAACGCGCCCGCAATAATAATCTCGTCGCGAATCGAATCGCCAATGCGCTCGTCGGAGTAGCGCGGAATAGTTTTCGCGCCCTTGCCGCGATTGAATTGGACGTTGACAAAAGGCATACTCCCCGACAAATCGTTGACGGCGCGAGTCAAAAGCAACATGGCAAATTCGTCAATGCCGGCGTGAGACTGCGCCTTAGTCTTGGGGATATTCTTCATGTGGTCGAGGAGAATTTTATTTTCGCGGTGAGTTTGGCTGAGCGGCGCGTTGTCGTCACGACCGATTATAAAAAAGTTAATAATGTCGGCGTCGGTGAAGTCGATTAGCTTTTTGGTCGCGTCGAGATTTTTCGCGCGGCGGGCAAAGTAATCGTTCAAAATTTCTTCGGGAATATCTTTCCTGTAGGCGTCGAGCTGAGCTTTTTCCTTTGCAGTGAGCTTTGCAGTCTCTTGCTTATCCAAAAGCCTTGTGAGTTGGAAAATCGCCGCGCCGTATTGCCCATAGTAATCGGGTTCTTCGCGGTCGCCGGGCGTACCAAAGGAAGGCGTGCGCATGAGCGAGCCGAACAAGTACAAATTTAAATTCGGATTATTTTCGCGGAGAGCTTTGAAATTTTCGACACGAGCCATTAAAATATCTTGCGGGATTTGGTGACTGCGCGAGGGAATCAAGCCGCCGTAAAGTAGCGCGTCTGACGAGACAACGGCGGCATCGGCGATAAAAGCATTTTCGTTGAACCAAGTCCAAAGTTCGTCGGGCTTAGTCAAAAGTTCTGTCGGCGGGGAAATAATTTCGTAGCCGAGTTGTGAGACGACATCGACGGGCTGTTTGTAGGAAACGGGTCTGTTGTCGTGCGGTATGAATAAAATTTTCTCGGCGGAGGCTCCCGCGCAGGTCGTCAAAATCAAAATCAGCGTGACCAAAAATCTTTTCAACATAAAAACTTCCTCCATAAAAAATTTGAGGCAAAGTTTAGCACACGAAAATAATTTTTACAACACGGCAGGTAAAATCCGACGTTGCATAGAAAAATAACAGGAACTTTTTACAGCTTGAAACTTGCGGCAAGCATGACGCCGCGCAAAATGTAATGCGGAAGGGGATTGATGATGTGGATGCAAAATTGGTGAACCCGATAATAGATGCATTCATGGAAGTAATGCCGCAAATGGGTTTCCCAATGCCCAAGCGGCAAAGGATTTACTTGCAAGAAAGAAACGTGATAAGCAACGGCGTCACGATTAAAGTAGGCTTGACGAAACAACTCGAAGGCAACGTAATTTACAACATGACGGAAGAGACCGCGAAATATATTGCGTCGATAATGCTGTTGGGCGTACCCATCGTGTCGTTCGCCGACATGGCAAAGAGCGCGATTCGCGAGATTGCAAACGTGCTGACCGCCCGCGCCGCAACCAATCTTGAGAAAATGGGCTTTGAAGTTGACATTACCACGCCCGAACTTACTATCGAAGAAGATTTCACGATAAAAATCAGCGATGCGCAATTCCTTACCGTCGAAATGGATTTGGACGGGCACAGGATAGACGTCGCGCTTTTCGTCGAACGCGAGTATTGAGAGATTATTTTTAACAAAAAGCTCCCGCGCAGGGAGCAATTTTTTTCGTTGACGATAAAATTTTCTATTCGTATAATGTGAGCGAGAATTTTTCACGGAGGATTATTCATGACAAAAAGATTGTACGTCGAAAATGTCGAAGACTGGGAGAAGCATTTATTTAAAGAAAGAATTTTTGACGCGAAACTTGAAGTCGACGTTATCGAGCGCGGAATAGTTTTGCCGTCGCGCGTGGTTGGTTTCGGCATGTACACGGGCGGCGTCTGCGACGAGAATCTTAATTTTGTTGCGGGCTATTGGCGCAGAAAGGGCGGCGGAAGCAAGCGAACTTTTAATTGCCTTGAAAAATCTTACGAGGTCGACAGGAAAGATATTGTCGCGATTGATGAGGATGTAATTTTCGGCGGGCTATTGGCGGAGCACTTCGGGCATTTTTTGACAGAATGTCTATGTCGTCTTTGGTATGTCCTTCAAAATCCCGAATCGAATTTAAAAATAATATTCGTCACGACTTTGAAGGGCGGCAAGCATCGTTCCTTCACAGATGATTTTCTCAAGTTAATGGGCATTGATGCCGAGCGGATAATTTACGTCGATAAGCCGATGCAATTTCGTTCAATTACGGTGCCGGAGCAGGCGCAATATGATTTTAACTGCCTCACGAAGGAATTTCTTTATCCATATCTTGTAATGCAGTCGAGAATTAAGCCGGGCAATTTAAAGAAAATATATTTGACGCGGACGGGCTTTGAATTCAGAAAGCATGGCAACGTTCATTGTTTTAACGAAAAATATTTTGAAGATTTTTTTAAGGCGCGAGGCTTTGAAGTGGTCTCGCCCGAAAAGTTGAAGATTGAGGAGCAAATTTCCTTGATAATGGGCGCGGACGAAATCGCCGCCAATCTCGGCACACTGACGCATTTCGCAATCTTCTGCAAGCCCGACGCGAAATTTATCATGATTAATCGCACGAACAAATACATATCGACAACGCAAGCCGCCATCAATACCACATTGGAGTTGAATTATTATATCGTCGACGGCTCGAAAAATTTCATGTACGCTGACAGAAGTCACGGCGTTTGTCTTTTCGGCGCGAATAAGTATTGGAAGGCGTTCGTTGCGGATTATTTCGGCGAGGAGATTAACGAAGACGACGACAACGATTATCTGGAGGAGGCTTTGGATGATTATATCGATTTTTGGTACGAGAAATATTCCAATTCAAAAGAAAAAGTTCTTGATTCGCTGAAGGAAATGTGTCGTCGGATTGTCGCGATTGAGACGCCGCCGCGCAAGATAAATCGTCCGTTGCTGAGCTATCAAACGCATGCTGCCTTTAAAGGTTGGAACTCGTGGTCGGACGAAAATGCAATCAGCAATGACATTAACAAAAAACAAAGCCTTCAAGCGGTACGAATAAATTTTCCGCTGTATGATGTTTATTATTCGGTTTATTGGAACGAGGAAGAAGGCTGGTCGGAAGAAAGCACAAAGGGGCATACGGCAGGCACGACCGGCAAAGGCAAGCCGATTTTTGGAATAAAAATTCGTCTCGACGAGGCGGGCGCGAAAAAATTCGACATACTCTATCGCGTTCACACGTTCGAAGGAAAATGGACGGCTTGGGCGAAGAACGGCGCGGAACTTCTTTCGCAGGGCGTCAAACTCAACGCGATTCAGATAAAGTTGGAAAAGATTAAATCTTGATTTGGGACTGTTAATTTCTCAGACAGTGAGGTTTTGAACATGAAAAAAATTTTGGTAGTCGACGACGTGGATATTTTATGCGAGATGACCGCCTTCATGTTGCAAGGGAAATACGAAACTTTCTGCGCACTTTCGGCAGAAGAGGCAATGGAAATTTATCGCAAGGAAAAGCCCGACATGGTACTTTCCGATTTCAGGATGCCGGGCATGACGGGTTACGAAATGCAAATCGCCCTGCAGAACGAGTTCCATAAAAAAATTCCGTTCATGTTCATGACGGCGGACAGGAGCGAGGAGGTCGAGAGTCGCGGCTTTGACAACGGCGCAATGGATTTTATTCACAAGCCCTTTACGCCCGAAGTCCTTCAACGCCGCGTCGCAAATATTCTCCGAACCGTCAACGACATTCAAGAACTTACAAAGACTTCGACGACCGACGCGCTGACAGGTTTGTTTAACAAGGGCACTTCGGAAGAGGAGCTTAGCAAAATTTGCAAGAAGTCCGTCGGCTCGCTCATGATGATTGACCTTGACAGCTTTAAGCTTGTCAACGATATTCACGGGCACGCAATGGGCGATAAAATTCTGATTGCCTTCGCCGATATTCTCCGCGCGACAATGCGGTCAAGTGATTTAATCGGGCGCATGGGCGGCGATGAGTTCGTCGCCTTCTGTCACGGCGTCACCGACGAAAATTCCATTGCCACCAAGACGCAATTCATTAACGAGAAAATTAGTGAGGCAGCTAAAAAGTTGATGGGCGAGAACATGAATATCCCGCTCGGCGCGTCAATCGGCTGTGTGCTCGTTCCGCAAGCCGGCACTGATTTTAAAGATCTCTACAAAAAAGCCGACAAGGCTCTTTACATTGTCAAGCAGAACGGCAAGCACGGCTACAATATTTTCAGCGAAGACGCCCCCGAAGATAACGTTGAAACTGTCGTGACGCTCGCGCAGATTGAAATGATTCTCGCCGAACGCAACAAAGAGTCAGGCGCGTATATCCTGCCCTTTGAAAGTTTCCGCAACATTTATCGTTTCCTCAAGCGCACCCGCGCAGGTTACGGAAAGACGATTTGCATTGTGCTTGTCGCGCTCAAGCGGACGGGCGAGAATAAAAACTTGTCGCTCAAAAACGCGGGCGAGAAACTTCTTGAGTGCATACGTACAACTCTGCGGCGCGGCGACTTAATTTCTCAGAACGGCTCGAATCAATTCCTTATACTCTTGACCAACACCGACGGTCATCACGACGTTACTCGCGCAATGAGCCGCGTTGTTGAAAATTGGGGCAAGTTGCCCGAAAGTAAAAGTTTCTTCTTCACGCATGAATGGGCAGTACTTGATGCTTAAGCAAACAAAAAGGCGGCGGGTTTAAAAACTCGTCGCCAAATTTTTTTCAAGCGTCACTTTTGCTGTTCGGTCTTCTTGAAAGTCGCAAGAAAAATTTTCTTTACCTCGTCAAGCGTTATCGCCTCCGCGTAGAAATTGCCTTGTACGTTCGTTATCGGTAGGCTCCGCGTAATTTTTCTAATCTCGCCGTCCTCGACGCCCTTCAAACAAACTTTTGTGCCCAAATCAACAGCAAGCTCCGATAGGTGCCGCACGATTTGCATATTGCTAGGCTTGTCCTTGATGTGAATTATGTAATCACGCTCAAGCTTAATGTAGTCAGGCGCAAGGTCGCGCAGAAAATCTATCGACGCGACGCCGCTCCCGAAGTCGTCAATCAAACAGCGAATGCCCTTGCGTTTCAACGTGCGCACAATCCGCCGCAAAATGTCCGGCTCAATCAGTCGGCAACTCTGCGTCAGCTCGAAGCAAAGATTTTTCAGCGGGAACCCGACCGCCTTTGAAATTTTGTCAATCTCCTCAAACAGGAAGTCGTCGATAATCTGCGCGGGCGAAATGTTCACGTTCAAAATCAGTTTCGGGTTTATCGCCAAAAGTTTTAAGCCGTCTTTCATTGCGCTACGCAAAATCCAATAGCCCAGCTCTTCAAACAGATAATCGCGCTCAATTACCGGCACATAAGCCGACGGCGGCACGTCGCCAAAGCGGTCACTGTGCCAACAAAGCAACGCCTCAATCGCAGTCAGCCGCTCCGTTTTAGAATCGAAAATCGGCTGATACCTCAGAGAAAAGTTTTCGCAGTCAAGCAAAATGGCGTCGCGCACTTCGGCGAGCAACTTAAGCGATTCATGCGTATTCTTGCCAATCGCGCCGTTGTAATTGACCAGCTTGCCGTTGTGATAATATTTCGACTCGTGATAGACAAAGTTCAGCGAGGAATAAATCGTGTACTCGTCAATAGCATCGCCTTCAAAGTAAATCATGCCGCCGTTAATCGACAAGACTTGACGAACATTTTCAACAGGCAAGCCCGCCTGCGTGGCGCGGCGAAGTTTCTCGTACTTAATCGCGACTTCTTCGGGCGAAAGATTTTCGCTGATAAAAGCAAACTTCGCGCCCTCCATGCGATAAACCGTGCCTTCCTGCCCGACCGCCTCTTGAAGGAGCCAGCCCGCTTGCTGTAAAACCGAATTGCCAAAAGTGTAGCCGTGCTCCGCGTTAATGTTGTTCATGCGATTTATGCCGCACAACACCGCCACGCAACTTTTCTTTAGTTCAATGACGGCGGCGAGGTCTCGGAAAAAGCCGTACTGATTCGGCAACATTGTCACAAGATCCGTCGTCTCAATCAAGCCCTCGTTGATGACAATCCCGCCGATAATGTCGGGATTGCCGTCGGCGTCAAAAATCGTCGAGCCAATGTTGCGCATGTTCGCGTAGGAGCCGTCCTTGAGCCGCATACGATAATTCAAATCGTAGCCCTTGACTTCGCCGCTGAGCAAGCTTTTCATTGTCTGTGCGTAAATTTTTTTGTCTTCGGGGTGAATACGGTCACTCCAAGCGTCGTTGCCCGATGAAACGTATTCGCCCTCCAAATCAAAAAGCTCAACGACGGCAGGACTGAACCGCGTCACATTTTCTTTGGCGTCGAAAATCGCAACGTAATTGCCGCGCCCAATCAGCGTGTAGGCTTTAAATAAATCGTCAACAATTTTCCTGTGCTCAATTTCTGCCATAAAGTCACTTCCTTATCTTTGTTGCCAAGTGCCCGTCGAGTGGTCGGCAAGATAAGTTGCGTCCTTAAATGCAAACTCAACCGCGTTGGAAGTCGCAACATTGAGCTTGCCGCCGTTCGTGAAATCAATCGTGGTGCCGTCGGCAGTAATATTCGTGGCAAGGATTTGGTCAACGGAAATGTCGGAGAGGATAACGGCGTCGCCGTCGTTCGCGCCTTGAATAGTGTCGTTGCCGTTGCCCGCCGCATAGAAGAATAAGTTCCGACCTGCGCCGCCGATAAGTAAATCATCGCCGCCGTTGCCGCCCCACAAGCTCGCGTCGCCTTTGCCAGCTGTGATTGTGTTGTCGCGGTCGTTGCCCGCAAGCTCCGCCTTCGCCGTCGAGTTGCTCGCGTCAATGGTTCTGAAGTCGCCGACAAATTGACTGCCGCGCTGATTGCCCAGCCAGACAATCGCCTCGTCGCCAATGTCCTCGCCGACCGTCAAAGTCGCATGTTTGCCCGTCGCCAAGAAGTAATTCGTCGTGCCGTCGAACTCGAAATCATTTTTATCAACCGTCGCGACCAAGTCATTAATCTGGAACTTCTTGCCCTGCGCATTTTCAAGCGTAAGCCAATCGTCGCCCGTTTGAATAATCACGTCGCCCGAATTTTTAACAATGACATTAGTCACCGCCGAGCCGACGCTAATCTTATCAGCCGTCATGAGATTTGAATCGGTGAAGAACTCGAAGTTGGAAACGGTATCGCGTCCGCCGCCCGCCTCGAAGACGAACTCCGTCGCGCCTTCCTTGTCGGAAGAAGTGTTGCCAATGAGCAAGTCGTTACCCGCGCCGCCGTTAATCGTTGCCGCGCCGGTGCCCGCCGCCAAAGTCTCTTTGCCCGCCGAACCAATCAGCGTACCCATGCCGCTACCTAACGAGACTTGGTTAATGCCGCTAAACAGAACATCGCCGGTGCCAATGGTTTGGTTTCCGCGTAAGCCAAGATTTACAGAAAGGTTTTCGTCGTAGTTAGTGAAATCGACGCCGGACTTTTCGCCGATATAAAGGTCGGCGAGTTCGTCGTCAACCGTGATGACCGCATTTTCCTGCGCGACCGCTATTTTCACCGGACCATTTACATCTTCCGCCGTGATATTCACGAAAGGTTCATCGCTTGAAATATCGGAGGCAATGCCGCGCAGTTCGCCGTTGATGTAATACTTGAGGTCTGCGCCGTCGAATTTCAAATCGATAGAATCATTTACGCCGACAAAGAAACGGTCGCTCGTGTCCGCGAAGCCCGCGTTGAAGTTCGCAATGGTCGTCTTGCCGCCGCCCAGTGAAATTTTAACGCCGTCATCATTTGCGCCGCGCTCCTCAATTTCGACATAATTTTTGCCCGCGTTCTCGCTGACGTGACTACCTGTAAACGCAAAGAGCGAGTCATTGCCCTTGCCGCCCGTCAATGTCGAATATTTATCGGCAACAAGGATAAAGTTGTCCGCTTGATTGCTCAAGTCAAGTGACTCGTCGGAAGCCGCTTGCGCGACCTTTTGAAGTTCGCCGCTCGCGTCGTAGAAGTTTATAACACCGCTGTTTATTCCGTTGAAATCGACAATCGCCGAGTCGATTGACAGCTTACCTTTGTCAAAATAGAGTTTGCCACCGTCAATCGCCGTAAGAATATCGTCGTAGTTCGTGACGATAGCCGCGCCGGTCGAGGCGTTGTAGTTCTCGACAATCATCTTGCCGCCAGCCACAATCAAATTCGTTGCGCCGCCCGTCAAGCTCACAGTGACATTTTCGCCCGCGCTGTAGATAGTATCGCTACCCTTGCTCGCGGTTAAGCTAACTTTCGCCTTTGTATCTTCGACAACAACAAGCTCGTCTTCGCTGAGGGAAATATCTTTACTGTCGGTCTCGCCCGCGCCGATGGTTTCAACTTTTGCCGCGCCTATCGACTCGATAATAGCTTGCGTCTCGGTCGTGCCGTCGACGTTGACAGCGGAGAGGCTCGCCGCGCCCTCAAGTGTGATTTTCTCGTCGCCGACTGTGAAAATTAAATCATCGCCGCTCTTTTGTGAAGTGTAAGTTTCGCCCGCAATCTTGAGCGTCGAATTGCCGTTGAAGTTGCTGATTGTGTCGTTGCCGTCGCCGCTGTTGTAGACAATCAGATTAGCCGCGTCGCCCGCAGTAATGAAGTCGTCGCCCGCGCCCGCGTTAATCGTCGTCTTGCCCTCGCCTGCAAGAATCGTGTCGCTTAATTTGGAGCCGGTGATAGTCGTTAAGCCCGCGCCGCCCTTGAGCGAGTGTGCGCCATTAACCCACATTGTCGTACCAGGTACATAATCTTCGCTGTCTATGTAGGCAGTATCAATCGTGACGTTGAGGGCGGAACTAATGCCGCTGAAGTCGACGCCCGCTTCGGGTTCGGCTGAGGTGCCCACGAAGTAAACTTCTTCGCCCGCGTTTACAGTCAAATCGGAGTCCTTGACTTTATACCAATCACCTGCAGCAATGAAGAAGCCCTTATTGAGCATCTTTCTTCTTTCGTGGTATATGTTGACCTTCGCGGTCGTCGTTATGTCGCTAAGCGTCAAGCTGTCGGTGCTGTTACCGAAAGCCAATACGCCGTCTTTGAACTCAACGCCGGCAGGGTCGCCGTCAATATAAATGGTGTCGGTGCCTTCGCCAAAGCCCGTCTTGAATCCTTCGACAGTCGTATTGCCCGCGAGTTGAATAAGCGCACTCTCGGCGTCTTCAAGGTTAACGAAGTTTTTGCCCGCGCCCGCGTTAATCGTTGTGGAGCCGGTGCCCGCAATGATCGTGTCGGCTTTGTCGGAACCGGTGATAGTCGTATTGCCCGCGCCGCCTTTTATCGAGTGAATGTTGTTAATTCTGAAACTCTCAACGTCCGCCTCGTAGTCGGTGTTGAGCGTGATATTGAGCGCGGCGGAAATGCCGCCGAAGTCGATACCGTGATTCATCTTGGCGGTCGCGCCGACAAACCACAATTCGCTATCATCTCTGACGGACAGATCATCTTCGGTGACGGAGTACCATTCATCATCGGCAATGAAAACTTCCGCGACGGACTTTAAGCTTGCCTCGTAGTAGAGATTGAGCTTGTCGGTCGTGGAAAGTCCCGCGAACGTCAAGGAGCTTGCGTCGTCGTAAAATGTCAAGCCGCTCGCTTTGAAGTCGACAGCGGGAGACTCGCCCGTTATGTAAACGGTATCGGTGCCTTCGCCAAAGCCCGTTTTAAATCCTTCAACCGTCGTGTTGCCGCTGAAGACGATATACTCGCCCGTGTCTTCGACGACCGACGTAACCTTAATGAGATTTTCTCCTGCGCCGCCGTTAATCGTCGAACTTTTTCCACTGGCTATTATCGTGTCGTTACCTTCGCCGCCGTCGATTGAGCTGTCATTGCTGTAACCCGTATCGATATAATCGTTGCCTGCGCCGCCAAGAACTGTCGCATGACCGCCCATGCCCCAATAGTCCTCGTGTTCGCCGTCGTCGGGTGCAATGCCCTGAATTGTATCCTTGCCCGCGCCGCCGTCAATGTAGGTCAAATGTCCGTGAGAGACGACGATAGAATCTGCGCCCGCGCCGCCGAGCAATGTCGGGTTGTAGGTGTGGTAGCTGTAAATCGTATCGTTGCCTTCGCCCGCGTCTATGGAGTTGCCCAAACTTGCCGCAACAAGCGAGCTGTCAACGTTATTGACAATGTAGTCGTTGCCGCCGAGTGCCTCAATCGTGACGGTGGTGCCGGCGGTGGTTATCGTGTCGTTGTAAATCGT
>JBGUYA010000052.1:0-23277 GCA_045118435.1 Quinella sp.
GCAAGCTCTCGCTATCACCGGAAATAAGAAAGATAACGTCATAACCGGCGGTCAAAGCAACGACACATTGACAGGCGGCAAGGGCAATGACAGCTTGACGGGCGGAGGCGGCGCGGACGTTTTTGTTTGGAATAAGGGTGACGACAACGACACGATTCTTGACTATGACGAGGACGACACAATCCAAATCGCCTCCGGTACGATTAAGAGCGTCAAGAAGAGTGGCAAGAATGTTATATTCACTGTCGGCTCGAATAAAATTTCAGTTATGGGCGCGGCGTCGAAGACTGTCTCCTACATTGACGCCGACGGCAATATCAACTGCTATCCGACGCCGCCCGCCTCTTCGGTCGTCTTGGAAGATTCGGGCACGACGGCGATAATCCGCGAGACTTACACAAAGCGGAGTTTCATTGTTTCCGATTACAGCAACTCGATTAATAAAATCGATGCCTCCGCCGTGACGCATGACCTTTCAATCACTGGCAACGGCAAGGCGAACATTATACTTGGCGGCGAAGAGGACGATACGATTTACGGCGGCAAGGGCAATGACACGTTGCAGGGTGGCACCGGCTCCGATATTTTCTTTTACGCGAACGGCGACGGCAAAGATGTTATCGTCGACTATGCCGAAGAAGACACGATTCAAATCACTTCGGGCAAGATAAAGAATATAACGGCGAGAGGCTCCGACGTTGTCTTTACAATCGGTTCAGGCAAGATAACAGTCTTGGACGCGGCTGATAAAATCGTCACCTACATTGACGCGAGCGGTCAACAGAAAACTTACGGCAACACCGCAAGCAATGTCCTTGAAGACGATAACTTTATCACCGGCAACGACTTAAGCTCACTTGTTCAAAGCAATTCGACAGATTATTTCGTTGCGGCAGTTGAAATTCCGTTGACTTCCGCAAAAGCTCTTCCGTCAGTGACTTTCTCAAGCAAGAAATAAATCTGCGCGGCAAGCAATAAAAAACAGCTCTTGCGAAAAACAGGAGCTGTTATTTTTTGTCAGAAGACTGCCTCAATCGTGCCGATAATTTCTCCGCGATGATTTTTCAAAACGGGTGGGAAGTTTTTATCAAGCTCCGCCGCCTCGTCTTTGGTCAGCAAGTCCAATTTCTTCAACACGGCGATTGTCATAGGAGTTACCGCCGCATAGTCGCCGTCCTCAATCTTAAACGTTATGCCCAAGTCACCGTCCTTGACTGCCAAGCAATAAACCGCGTCAGAACCAATCTTTGCAATAATCCTTCCGCTCGTGACCTCCGAGACTGCTAAATCAATTCGACCCGTGCCCGAAATGATTTGCGGATATTTACTCATTGCGTCGCGGATTTTAATTGCCGCATCTTCGTAGTCTCCCCAATCGCCTTTGCTCGGTGTTGAAAGTCTCGCGTAGGCAAGTGACATGTTATAAATTGGCAGATAGAAAACGGGAACGCCGCAACCGTCAATCCCAATCTCCAATTTGTCTTCGGGCATTTTTGAAGCCATTGCCACGTGCTTAAAGATAATTTTCTGCGCGGCGTGGTTAGGCTTGGTGTAGCCCGCGTAGTCAATGCCGAGCATCATTGCCAGCGCGATTATCTGCGAATGTTTGCCGGAGCAGGGATTGTGAACGGGCAAAACTTTTTCGCCCGCCGCGATAATTTTCTTGAACGCCTTGCCGCTCATTGGGCGCACGACGCCGCAATCCAAAACAGTTTCATTAAGTCCGAGCTTAGATAAAATTCCTCTGACAAGCGCGACGTGATTTTCTTCGCCGCTGTGACTTGATACCAACAGCGCGAGTTCCTTTTGAGTTATGGAAAATTTTTCAAGCCCACCGTTTTTCACGAAGGGCAACGCTTGAAAAGGTTTCGCCGCACTTCGCCAAAACATCGGCAGATATGCATTGCCGACCGCCGCCACAACTTCGCCCTTGCAATTTACCGCCGCCACGTCTCCGCGATGAATATTCTCAACGTGACCTGCGCGGGTGTAATGCAAAACAATTTCGCTCATGAAAATTCCTCCAACATTATTTTCCAAAATAATCGTACCAACGCGCAATGATATTGTTCCGTTCAAGCGCAATGGCTTTTAAAAGCCGCGTCAAATCTTTTTGCGGAATGTTGCTGTTGTTGTGAACCAAAACGGGGTTGCTCTCCGGCGGAAGCCAGACCTTTGTTGCATTACTTGATTGTTTTCCTTTGGCAACGTGAACATGAACAGGCTCATTGTTTTCGTTCGACCAAAAGAAAATTTTGTAACCGTAAAGCTCAAATATCGTAGGCAATTATTTCACCGTCCTCGCGGGCAATTTCCCAAATCAACGGGCTGTGTCTCTCGACGAATTGACGCAATTTATATTCCTCGTCTTCCGTAAAGCCCATACATTTTTTGCAATAGCAGACGGGCAAAACATATTCGGCAATGTCAAAGCCGTTTTCGTTGGGGCGTTCGAGATGAACGGTAATGCTCTCGCCCGTGCGCTTTGAAAAGTGAATGTCGGTAAAAGTGACGGTTATATTTTCGGGAACGAGTTTCAAATATTCGTGGCGCAAAAAAATTCCTCCTAAAAAAATTGGGAGGTCAAAATTTCTTCAACCTCCCTAAATTTATCGTTCCAAATTTTTTAAACGGGGTCAGGCGTCGGCTCAACCTCTTTGACCAAATCGACAGGTTCGGGCGGCGGCGGGGGCGGTTCGTCTTTTGGCTTTTCCAAAGAAATTTTTTCCTCGCCGAAGACAATGTCTTTAAGTTCCTGCGCCGTCAGCGTCTCCTTGTCCATGAGTGCCTGCGCGATTTTTTCCAACTTGTCGCGATTGTCATTTATAATCGTGCGGCAAGACTCGTAAGCCTCTTCCATGTACTTGTGAATTTCCTTGTCAATCTCGCCGGCAACTTCCTCCGAATAATTTTTCTGCGACTGCCCGAAATAATATTGCTGTGCGGAGTCGCCGCCGTAAGACACAAAGCCCAAAGTTTCACTCATGCCGTACTGCATAATCATTGCGCGAACAATGCGGCTCGCCTGCTGAATGTCTTGCGATGCGCCCGTCGAAATTTCGTTGAGAACAATTTCTTCTGCGACTCGCCCGCCCATTGCAACTTTCAACCTGTCAAGCAACTCCGAACGCGTGGCGTAATTCCTGTCTTCCTTCGGCAACATGAGCGTATAACCGCCTGCGCGTCCGCGCGGAATTATCGTGACTTTGTGAACGGGGTCAGCGTGTTTCAACATCATGCCAACAAGCGCATGCCCGCCTTCGTGATAAGCCGTCAACTTTTTCTCGTCTTCGCTCATGACTTTGGATTTTCTTTCGGGACCCGCCATAACTCGTTCTATTGACTCTTCAAGCTCGGTCATGTTAATTTCGTGCTTATTCCTTCGCGCCGCGAGAAGTGCCGCCTCATTGACGAGATTAGCCAAGTCCGCGCCCGTAAAGCCCGGCGTCCTTCGCGCCAAAATATCCAAGTCGGCGTCTTTGGCAATCGGCTTGCCCTTTGTGTGAACTTTCAAAATCGCAATGCGCCCGACGACGTCCGGCTTGTCGACGACAATTTGTCTGTCAAAGCGTCCGGGTCTCAAAAGTGCTTGGTCGAGAATATCGGGGCGGTTCGTCGCCGCGATTATGATAATGCCCTCGTTGGGCGCGAAGCCGTCCATTTCCACAAGCAACTGATTCAAAGTTTGCTCGCGCTCGTCGTGACCGCCGCCGACATTTGCACCGCGCTGACGACCGACCGCGTCTATCTCGTCGATAAAGATTATGCAGGGAGAATTTTTCTTAGCCTGCGCGAACAAGTCACGAACTCGCGACGCGCCCACGCCTACGAACATTTCAACGAAGTCCGAGCCGCTTTTTGAGAAAAAAGCAACGCCCGCCTCGCCCGCGACTGCCTTCGCCAAAAGTGTTTTGCCTGTGCCAGGCGGTCCGAAAAGCAAGACGCCTTTTGGAATTCTCGCGCCGAGATCGTTAAACTTTTTCGGGTGCTTGAGGAATTCGACGACCTCTTGAAGTTCTTCCTTAGCCTCGTCCGCGCCCGCCACATCGTTAAACGTGACTCTGACTTTGTCGCCGCCCATTAACTTTGCGCGGCTCTTGCCGAACGACATGACTTTTGAGCCGCCGCCCTGCGTTTGCGTTATTATGAAATACCATGCGCCGACCAAAATTGCTATCGGCAACAACGACGAAAGGAGCGTCATCCACCACGGCGGATCTTTCGGATTCTGCGCAGTTATTTCTACTCCTTTGGCTTCGAGTTTTCCGACAAGATTTTCGTCGCCAATCGGCTCGTCGGGTGCCGTCGTCGTGAACTCGCCGCCGTCCTTTTTCGTGACCTTTATCGAATTTTTCACCAAGACAACTTTCGTGACTTCGCCCTTGTCGACCATCTCCAGAAATTGCGAGTAGCTGGTTTCTTCAACGGGCTTGGGCTTTACAGAAAAGTAATCGTAAGCGGTTATCGCGATAAAAATCACCAGCAAATAAATCCCGACATTGCGCAAAAAACTGTTCAATCAAAACGCTCCTTTGTTAATGCGTAATTCGTAATGCGCAATGCGTAATGACTTGGGTTTTAATTACGCATTGCTAATTGCTTTTCACTTTCCACCGTAAACGCTGCGCTTCAAAATGCCGAGATAAGGCAGGTTGCGATAATGTTGCGCGAAGTCAAGCCCGTAACCAACAATGAAATCGTCGGGGACTTCAAAGCCGCAGTAATCAATCGCAACTTCGACTTTGCGGCGGCTCGGCTTGTTGAGGAGCGTCGCGATTTTAACGCTGTTTGCCTTCTTGTCGAGGAAGTAATCAATCAAGAAATTCATAGTCGTGCCGGAGTCGATAATATCTTCGATAAGGAGAATGTCGCGCCCTTTGGGGTCGTTGTCGAGATTTTTGAGAATGTTGACCTTGCCGCTGGTGTGGGAATTGGCGTCGTAGCTTGAGGCAATGAGGAAGTCGAACTGGACAGGAATGGTCAGGCGGCGCACAACGTCAGTGTAAAACATGACTGCGCCGTTGAGAATGCCGACCGTCAAAAGCGGCTTGGCAATGTCCTTGTAATCCTCGCTGATTTGCGCGCTGAGCTCCTTGACGCGGGCGGCGATCTCCTCTTCGGTGTACAGCACGCGCTCAATGTAATCTTCTTTACTTTTCAAAGCAATCAATCCTTTCCATTAAAATTATTTGTGATGAAAATTCTTCCACGTTTTAAATTTGCCCGCAGATTTTTCGGCAACTCGACGCCCGCCAGATTGTTCAGTAAAACTTTGCGAACGCCCTCGAAGTGCACAAAGCCGAAATCTTTTGTCGAGCCTGTGACTTGCGCGAGAAATTTTTTTATGACGGCGCGTTGAAGTGCGGGGTGGAGCTTTAGGAATTCTGTGCGGACGATAGAATTTTTTTGAACGACGACGGGAAAAACCTTTTCGACCTGCGCGGCAATGAAATCTGATTCGTCTGCCGCAACTTCGCTAAGTCGGCAAAGCGTCTCGACAAGCGCGGGATTAAATTCCTCAAGCGTCGGGATAAGCTCCAGCCGAATTTTATTGCGCGTGGCGTCGGTCTCAAAGTTGGTTGCGTCGAGGCGCGGCGACAGATTTTTTTTGCGGCAGAAGTTTTCAAGCTCTCTCTTCCTAAATCTCAACAGCGGGCGAATCAGCAAGCCGTAATCTTTTGAAAGAGTTCGGAACTTCATAGCCGCCAAACCATCCAAAGTCGCGCCGCGCAGAAGTCGCATTAAGATTGTCTCGGCTTGGTCGTCGGCATGATGCGCTAAGGCTATCGCGTCGAGATTAAAATCTGCTTTGGCTTTGCTCAAAAATTCGTAGCGGAGAGTTCGCGCCGCCGTCTCGACAGAAATTTTATTCTCCGCCGCAAAAGCTTTAACGTCGCCGCTCCCGCCAATGAATTTTATCCTGCGCTCCGTTGCAAAACTTTTGACAAAGTCCGCGTCGTCGAGAGAGTCTTGACCGCGCAAGCCGTGTTCAAAGTGTGCAATGACAAGCTCCAAATCGAAACGCCGCCGCGAATTTATCAACAGCTCCGCCAACGCAAGCGAGTCCGCGCCGCCCGATACCGCTATTAAAACTTTGTGAACGCCGTCAAAAATTTTTTCCGCCGCGCAAATATCAATGAACTTTTTAATCAAAACCCAAATCCTCATTCTCAACTCATTACGCATTACGAATTGCGCATTACGAATTGAAAAAGCCCCCCTGTCAATGCAAGGGGCAATCAGTCGGAGCGTCTTGAGCCGCGACCGCCGCGCTTGGAATCGGTCTTGCGCTTTAAGTCGGTCAAACGCTCGTCGCTGTCCTTGAGGAACTTCGACAGCTTATCTTCAAATGAGGCGGACAGTTGCCTTTGCGGTTTGCGAAAGTCGCCGCGCCTTTGCTTTGACGATTGATTCTCTTCCGGCGGCTTGGGCTTTGCCTGTTTTATCGACAGCGCGATTTTATTGCCATCAATGCTAACGATTTTAACCTGGACTTTGTCGCCCTCGCTCAAAAAATCGCGAACGTCATTGACGTAAACATCGGCGACTTCGGAAATGTGAATCAGCCCGACTTTTCCTTCTTCCAACTCAACGAAGGCTCCAAAGTTCGTGATTCGCGTGACTTTGCCTTCCACAATGCTGCCTGCTTCCATTGCCAAAATTTTGTCCTCCTAAAATTTTTTTACTGCCGCGCTTGATAAGGCATTTCGCCTTCTTTGGTGAAACCCAGTTCCTCACGCGCCAATTTTTCAATGTTGTTAATGTCTTGGAGTTCGGCGAGTTCCTTGCGCAGTTTTTCATTCGTCGCCTTCGCCTTCTCCAATCTTTTATCGGCGATTCGCTGACTTTCGCTCACGTGCGACAAATGCACTTGCTGTGAAATTAAAACCATCGAGAAGTAACCGATCATCACAAGCATAACCAATAAAAACCAGTTGAAACTTTTTCTTCGGCTCATCACGTCGCCTCCTCAATTTTTTCTATAATAACAGTTAGCGCGGGCTTTCGCAAGTTTTATCTGCCGTCAATAATTTTCGGCGTAGACAATTCCCTTCCTGAAGTCCGCCATGTCAAAAATTTTCGGGTCGCAAGTAAAGACCATCCAGCCGTCGCTCGTCGAAGTCTTGTAGCCGTAACTTTGCATGATTGATTTTATCTTTATCAAGTCCTCTGCGTTGTGATAACTGCAGATTGACGCCTTAACTTTGTTATTCGTGAGAATTCTCTTCGCACCGCGCAGGGCAAGCGGCTCGGCTCCTTCAATGTCCATTTTGAGAAAAATTTTTTCGCCGCGCAGGTCGGGCAAAGCGTCATCGATTGTTATATTTTTGTCGTCCGTGACGTTCGAGACGAAGCGCGGAATAATCTCCACTTTGTCGCGATAATCTTTGAACGTTTGACGGAGTGCCTCAACCCAACGCGGGTCGGTCTCGAACAAATACATCTTGGAGCAAATGTCGACGTATCTCAGCGCGAAATTTCCTTCCATGACGCCCGCATCAATCACAATGTCGCCCGCGCAGATTTTATGCTCGCCCTTGATATAAAGGTGCGGCGAAGTCGGCAACTGCTCCTCCATGAGATTTTTAACAAATTTCTCGCCCTTGTAAGTGAAAAATTGTTGGTTGCGCGGATAATACATCTTGCGCCACTCGCCGCCGTCCGTCTTAAAATAAATGTAGGGCAAATCCTCGTCAAAAAAAACTCTGTCGAAGGTGCCTCTGTCGTCGGGGACGTGCTGATTAAAAACAGAAAGCTCGTGCGTCTTCCAATACTCCAGCGTCTCTTGAATTGCTGGGTCGTCGAAGTCCTCATACTTTTTTATCATGAGCTGTTGCAGGAGCCAAGAAAACTTTTTAAACTGTTCGTGCGTCCCGATTCCCAACTCAACCATGCGCGGAGTCATGTCATAAAAAATATCGTCGTAGCAGGCAAAAGCCGCCGCCTCCCACTGCAAATTTAAAATTTCACTCAGCGGATAGACGGGATAATTTTTAATCGAAGTAATTTTTTCTTCCAAGTCAAGCGAAACAATCCCCGCGATTTCGTAGCCGAGCCGCTCGGCAAGCTCGCAGAGTTTTCCGCAAAAAGATTCGTGAATATACGGCAACTTGATTATGATAATTCGCATTAAACGGAGCGTTCCTTTCCGAAAAAATTTTCATTTCTATTTCAACAGGGCTTATTCATTTCCTGCTTGACAAGGAAAATCGGCAAGGCTATTATCTAAAAAAATTTTGGAGGTAACGTCATGAAGTTTAATTTAAAGAAATTGTCGGCAGTCGCAGTAATCGGCGGCGCGATTTTTTTTGGCGGCAATGCGGTCGCCGACGCCGCCAGCATGAATAACGACGGCATGTGGGCTTTCCGCGAGGCTTACGTTTCGCAGGCTCCCGACACGCGCATTTTCGAGCAAGACCTTACACTTATCTCGACAAATTTTCACCTCGATATAAATTCCAAAGCGCAAGTTTTGAAGGACGGCTCCTTCAGAATGGGCGGCAACTTCAACTGGACTTACACCAATTTAAAAAAGAATTACTCGACGAACAACACTATTCCTTTTTACATTGAGCAAATCGGCAACGAAATGACGCTTTACGTACAGCGCAGAGGCAAATGGAGTAAAATGCTTTTGCCGGGCTTGCCGGCGGGTATCGCGTTGATTTGGAAGTCAACCGACCCTTCCATGCTTGAAGAAAATTTGAAGGCGGTTAAAGCCGTCGAAGTTTTGAAAGACACGCCCGACCTTAGAATTATGAACGTGACTTTGGACGGCGCGAAGCTCGCGGATATTTTGGCGAAGAACGGCACGAGCAGTTTTGAGAATCTTTCCGGCGACGCGCTTGCCGAGCAAAAAGAAATTTTCGAGCGTTGGCTTGCGGCGTTCCGCGCGAACGACATAACTTTTTCTTGGACGGTCAATAAGCCGGATTGGGAGACTGTGACCGCCGCTTTCGATCTCACGAAGATTATGCAAGGTTACTGCCGTTACGTTCTTGATCAATCCGCCGCCGGTAATGTTGTCTTGACCGACGAGGAACGCGACCTTCTCGACGCAATGGGTTATTATAGCGAGTTGCGCTCTTACACTTCGCACATTGACCCGAAGAACGGCGTCACGGTCAACGCGCCCGCGAATTTGTCGGCGGCTCCCGAAAACGACGGCTCGCTCAACGATATTTTCTTTGACATGACAACCGTTGTTGAAAGATAAATTTCCGAACTTAAAAATTATCTGCCTTCCGAGTTTTCGGGGGCAGAAATTTTTTTGCCCCCCTTTGTCAAAGCGTGGGCACGCGGAACCGACTGAGAAGTCGGAGGCTCGTTTCTTCGAGTTGGCTAATCTATTCATTTTGTTTATTGAACATACTTTTCTTTGCTGCGCCCAAAGAAAAGTAAGCAAAAGAAAGGGCGTCAGACCCGCTGATTTCGCGTCACGCGAAATAGCGCGGGCGACCGCACGTCCATGTGCGGTCGGGTTTTCACTATCCGCTACGTTGAAAATTTTTAAGGCAAGAGCCGCGCAGGAATACGCCGCCCTTCGCCGAATAAAAGCGATTAAATTTATCACGGGAGGGAAAATTTTGCAGACCAAAGACAAAATCGCGGCGGCTGTCAAATCGGCAGTCGAGGCGGCAATGAGTGACGGCGCATTAAAATTTTCGGACGCCTTGCCCGAAGTCGCGCTTGAAGTTCCGCCAAAGAAAGAGTTCGGCGACTTCGCGACCAACTTCGCCATGCAGAGCGCGAAAATTTTCCGCACTTCGCCACGAAAAATCGCTGAGGAAATTAAAGCCCGAATCAACTCCGACCTGCTTGACAAGATTGAGATTGCGGGCGCGGGCTTTATGAACTTTTATCTGCGTAGCGACGTGATTTATCGCGAGCTTAAAAGTATTTACGACGCGGGCGAAAACTTCGGCTACCTGCCCAACAAGAACAACGCGACTATTCAAATCGAGTACGTCAGCGCAAATCCGACAGGGCTTTTGCACGTCGGGCACGGCAGAGGCGCGGCGGCGGGTTCGGCTATCGTCAATATCCTCCGCGCCGCCGGCTACAACGTCGAGAGCGAATACTATATTAACGACGCCGGAAATCAAATGGACAAGCTCACGAAGTCCGTCAACGCCCGCTATCTTGAGTTGCTCGGCAGGGAAGTTACTTTTCCCGAAGACGGCTATCAAGGCGTCGACATTATCGACACGACCAAGCGAATCATTGCCCGCGACGGCGATAAATATCTTGACCTGCCCGAAGACGAACGCTTAAAGATTTTGGGCGAGTTGGCTTATCAAGATAAGATGCGCGAGCTTAAAAAGGACTTGGAAAATTTCCGCGTGAACTTCGACATTTGGTTCAGCGAAAGGACTTTGCACCCCGACAAGGTTAACGCGGCGATTGAAATTCTCAAGAACAGCGGCGGCATTTACGAGAAGGACGGCGCGTTGTGGTTGGCGAGCACAAAGTACGGCGACGACAAAGACCGCGTGGTTGTTCGCGAGAACGGCGAGCCGACTTATCTTGCCGCCGACATTGCCTATCACAAAAATAAATTCGAGCGCGGCTTTGGCGAGCTGATAAATCTTTGGGGAGCGGACCATCATGGCTACGTTGCGCGTGTCAAAGCGGCTATGACCATGCTTGGCTACGATGCCGACAAGCTCAAGATTCTTTTCTTGCAAATGGTTTCGTTGTTCAGAAGCGGCGAGGCTGTTAAAATGTCTAAGCGGGCGGGCACGGCAATTCCCCTGCGCGAGCTTATGGAGGAAGTCGGCACGGACGCGGCGAGATATTTTTTCCTCATGCGTTCAACGGAAAGCCAGTTAGATTTTGATTTGGACTTGGCGAAGTCGCAGAGCGCGGATAATCCCGTTTACTACATTCAATACGCGCACGCGAGGATTTGTTCAATCTTCCGTCAAGCTAAGGAAGCAGGCTTGGTTCAATTAGGAATTAGGAATGTGGAATTAGGAATTGAGCCGAAATTTTCGCTTATGACTTCGGCGGCGGAGATTGACTTAATAAACAAAATCTTCGAGTATCCCGCCGAGATTGAGAAGGCGGCGGCGGAATATGCTCCGCAGAGAATTGCGCGTTACGTTTACGATTTGGCGTCGACGTTCAGCAGTTTTTATCGCGACTGCAGGATTTTGGGCGTCGAAAAGGATTTGGCAACTGCGCGGCTTGCGCTGATAAAAATCACTCAACATACAATCCAACACGCGTTAAATTTGTTGGGCGTCACGGCTCCCGAACGTATGTAGGAGGAAATTTCATGCGAAAAATTTTTTTAGCGTTGGTGATGATAATAATGTTCGCCTTTCAAAATGCGCAGGCTAATCCTTCGCCGCAGTGGGTTAAAAATCTTCCCGCCGCGCAGAGTTCGGAGCAAATGATTGTCGTCGCAGGCATTCAAGGAACAACTGCTTGGATTTCCATGCACGAGAAAAATTCTTCGGGCGAGTGGGAAGAGATCATGACGACGCCCGGCTTTATCGGCAAGAACGGACTTGGCAAGGTTAAGGAGGGCGACAATAAAACGCCCGTCGGAACCTTTTACTTTAACTTCGCGTTCGGCATTGCGCCGGATCCCGGTTGCGCGATTCCTTATGTTCAAGTCAACGAGAATCACTACTGGTCGGGCGATTGGAATTACAAGTACAATCAGTTCGTTGACGTACGCGAGGCTCCTGCCAACTTTGAAACGCGCCACAGCGAGCATTTGATTGATTACAATCCGCATTACCTTTACGGATTGAACATGGGCTACAATGCCGAGTGCACACCCGGCAAAGGTTCAGCTCTATTCATGCATTGCTTTGGACCGGCTAAGCCGTGGACGGGCGGTTGCGTCGGCTTGCCCAACGACAAAATGTTGTTCGTCATGAAAAATATTCGACCCGGTTGCGTATGCGTCATTGACTCTTTAACAAATTTGGGAGGAAAAATTTAATGGAAGAAAATAATTATGAGAAGATGAGCGAAGTCGACGTTGCCTATCAGATTTTGAGCGAGTCGGGTAAAGAGAATCCGCTTTACTTCAAGAAATGGATTCGCGAAGTCATTGCCAGAAAAAATAAGATCGTGCAGAACGAGGCAGAGGCTATCTCTGAAATTTACACTATGATTAACATGGACAGCCGCTTTCAACATATCGGCGACGGGCTTTGGGGCTTAGCCGACTGGTACCCGCCCGAAACCAAACGTACACGCTCAGCAACAACTAAAACCACCAAAGCTTAAAAAATCTTTACGATAAAAAAAATCCCGCCGAGTTTTTTCGACGGGATTAATTTTTTTGGTCCGCGCAGATTTTATTTCTTGGCGAGCTTGGAGCCTTTGATTTTATAAGTCGTGCCGTTGATATGGAAAGTTTTAGCGGTGAAATCTTTTAAGGTTACGGAGCCGTCGGCGAAGGTGAGCAAAACAGATTTATCCTTCGCGCTGTAAGTGGAATTGAAATTCAGATTATCAATGGTGAGCGTGTCGTTGTCGCCAAAGCCATAAATGATGTCGTTGCCGTCGCCCGCCTCATAAATGAAATTGTCCTTGCCGGTGCTGCCCCAGAGTGAATCGTTACCCTTGCCGCCTTTGATAGTAACGTTGGAGCCGCAGTTGTAAATCGAATCGTTGCCTGCGCCGCCCAAAATCGTCGTCTCGGTGCCGAAGTTTTGAATCGTATCGTTGCCCGCGCCCGCATGGATTGAAACTTTTTGGCTGTCTTGATTGTAAATGTAATCATTGCCCGCGCCGGCGTTGAGCGTGGCATAATCGGGATTATCGAGCGTGTCATAAGAATTCGTCGTATCGTTCCATTCTTCTCTGGCGATATTCCAAATGATGTCGTTGCCGTCGCCTGCGTTGATTGAAACGTTGGAGCCGAAATCATTTTCAAGGACATCATTACCTTTGCCGCCGCTGATTGTCACGCCGTCGAGATGATTGTTGAGAGTGTCATTACCAGAAGTGAGCGCGAAAAATTTTTTGTTCGTGCCTTTTCCTCCGACATTCTTTTTATTAATGTAAATGGCATTGCCTTTGACGTCCTTGAGAGTAATTTTTCCTTTGCCGACCGTGACGACAACATCGGAGCCGCTTGCTTGCGTGGAATAAGAGCCGCCCGAAATGCTCAGCATATCCGTCGAGTTAAAGCCATAAATGGTGTCGTTGCCGTCGCCAGATTTGTATTTAATTACGTTGCCCGTGCTGTTGAGTAAAATTTTATCGTTGCCCGCGCCGCCGTCGATTGTGACGTTGTTGCCAGTGTTGGAAATGGTATCGTTGCCCGCCCCGCCGTCGAATAAACTTTTCGGCGAAAATTCATCTCTTAGCAAATCGTTACCTTCGCCGCCGAGAATTGTCCCATAATCGCCGCGACTTACAATCGTATCGTTGCCAGAGTCGCCGTTGATTGAGACGTTCCAAGCACGGTTGAAAATGTAATCTGCCCCTTTGCCGCCGCCGACTATGGCTTTGTGTTTGTGATTTTCAATGTAATCGTCGCTGCTGGTGCCCTTAACTTTGGCGTCGTCCCAATTGGGAATAACATTCCAAATTTTTACGTCGCTTATCGATTTGACTGTGTTAATGCCCGCCGAGCAATCGGTGAGCGTCAAAGTTTTATTGTTGCTGAGCCTGAGCTTGAGGGTATCGCCCGAACGAACGGAGGAATTCACTTTAACGGAGCCGAGAACGATTGTATCAAGGTCGTTTAAATTGTAGAGTGTATCGTTGCCCGCGCTGTAGACATAAACATTTGCATTGCCGCCGAATTTAACGTAATCATTGCCACTGCCGCCCGCGACTGTAACTGCGTTGCCGTAGTTTTCAATGTAATCATTACCACTGCCCGCATTGATTGAAACTTTCCAGCCGCCGTTGCTTATGGTGTCATTACCGTTGCCCGCATTAATTGGGACTCTCCAGCCGCCGTTGTAAATGTAATCGGCACCGTTGCCGCCGAGTATTGTAGAATCCGGTCCGCTGTTGTTGAGGTAATCATTACCTGCGCCGCCGTCGATGTACGCTTTTTCGGGAGCTTGCCATTCAAATTCACCATATCCGAGAGCGTTGTCGATGAAGTCATTACCTGCGCCGCCACTGACAGAAAAATTCTTGCCACCCCAATTTTTGATGGTGTCATTGCCTTTTCCTGACAAAACCGTAACTTTATCATAGGAAGTACCTACGAAATCATCACCGTCGCCGCCGTTTATTGATATATTGTCGGCATCGTTCCAAAGTACATCATTTCCTGCGCCCATGTTTACAGTTACATTCGACGCTACAGCGGTATAGATAAGGTCGGCACCATCGCCGGAATCGATTGTGACATTTTTGCCGTGATTGTTCCTTATAAAGTCATTGCCTGCCCCTGTACTGATTTTGACATTGTGACCGGGAGAATTTTCTGCATCAAGATAATTATCTCCGTTATGAACCACATCATTTCCGCTACCCGTATTTATCGTTGTGCGGTTGCTGAAGTTGTTGACAGCGTTGTTGCCGCTCTTGGCATTAATTATTTTGTTGTTATCCCAATTCTCAATGTACTTTATTGGTTTGACCTCTGAAACGGACGAAACGGTATTAATTTCATCGCGGAAATAGCCAGTCAAAAGAATTGAACCGCCATTGCTCAGATTAAGTTTAAGATTGTCGCGATTGTCGCCGCTGTAAATTGAATCGGTGACAGTGAATTTGCCGAGTACGAGCGTAGTGGAGCGTTGAAAATTATCGAGAGTATCATTGCCGCCACTGTAGATATAAACCGTGCCCGCGCCATAATCTTTGAAATAATCGTTGCCTTTGCCGCCGGTTACCGTGACGTTGAAGGCAAAGCCGCCATTCTCGATAGAGTCATTACCATTTCCCGCATTGATTGAGACGTTGGAGCCGTAATTTGTGATTGAATCCGCCGAGCTTGTGCCCTTAATTTTTGCTCCGTCTATGCTATTTTCCTTTACAGCCATAAAATCATCTCCTTAAAAATTTTTATTATTATATTTGGTATAAAGTTGTGGATCAAGCTTTAGGGAAGAAAATTTTTCTGTAGTTGAGCGGAAGCTTTTCTTTGCAGGAAAAAGTTTTCATTGGCAGAATCAAACATAAAAAAGTAAGGAGGTTATCGGAGGACAAAATGGCTAAATATATTTTTGTGACCGGCGGAGTAGTTTCGTCGCTCGGCAAAGGAATTACTGCGGCATCGCTCGGCAGACTTCTTAAAAGTCGCGGGCTTAAAGTTACGATTCAAAAGTTTGACCCCTACATCAACATTGACCCCGGCACAATGAGCCCCTATCAACATGGCGAAGTTTTCGTGACTGACGACGGCGCGGAGACCGACCTTGACTTGGGTCACTACGAACGATTCATTGATATTAATCTCAGCAAGCACTCCAACACAACGACGGGCAAAGTTTATTCGTCAGTTTTGTCCAAAGAGCGCAGGGGCGATTATCTCGGCTCGACTGTGCAAGTTATCCCGCACGTCACCAACGAGATTAAAGCTCGCGTCTACGCCGTTGCGGAAAAGGATAAAGCGGACGTCGTGATAACGGAAGTCGGCGGCACGGTCGGCGACATTGAAAGCTTGCCGTTTATTGAGGCGATTCGCCAAGTCAAAAAAGAAGTCGGCAGGAATGACGCGCTTTATATTCACGTGACCTTGTTGCCGTATATCGGGGCGGCGGGCGAACTCAAGACTAAGCCCACTCAACACAGCGTCAAAGAACTCCGCGCAATCGGAATTCAGCCGGACATTTTGGTTTGCCGAACCGACTACCCGATAACGCGCGAGCTTAAGAAAAAAATCGCGCTCTTCTGCGACGTGGACGAAAACGCAGTTATAGAAAATCGGACGGCGTCAACGATTTACGAAGTGCCGCTGATTATGGAGAACGAAGGGCTTGATAAAATCGTCTTAGAAAAATTAAGCTTGCCGCAAGCCCCGCCCAAGCTCGACGAGTGGCGGCGCATGGTTCACAAAATAAAAAATCCCGAACGCACAATCAAAATCGCGCTCGTCGGAAAGTACGTTGAGTTGCCCGACGCTTATATTTCCGTCGTCGAGGCTCTTCACCACGCGGGCATTGAGCATTCAACCAAAGTCAAAATTAATTTCGTCAACGCGGAGAAAATCGAGGCTCCCGACGTTGACTTGGAAGAAGTTTTCAGCGGTTGCAGAGGAATTCTCGTGCCGGGCGGCTTTGGCGACAGGGGCATTGAGGGCAAGATCAAGGCAATAAATTTTGCCCGTGTGAATAAAATTCCGTTCTTCGGCTTGTGCTTGGGTATGCAATGCGCCGCGATTGAGTTTGCCCGCAACGTCTGCAATTTTTCTGATGCCAACTCGACCGAATTCAATCCCGACACAGATCACCCCGTTATCGCGCTTATGGACTCTCAAGTTGCCGTGACGCAAAAGGGCGGGACAATGAGACTTGGCGCGTATCCTTGCAAAGTTTTTCCGGAGACTCACACGGCGGCGGCTTACGGCTCGGAAAATATTAGCGAACGTCATCGTCACCGCTTCGAGTTCAACAACAAGTTCCGCGAAATTTTCAAGGCGCACGGCATGATCATTGCGGGTGTCCTTCCCGACGACAGCTTGGTTGAGATTATCGAGTTGGATAAAAATCTTCACCCGTGGTTTGTCGGTTGCCAGTTCCACCCCGAATTAAAATCGCGACCGAATCACCCGCACCCGCTGTTCAGAGATTTTGTCGGCGCGGCTCTCAAACTCAAGTATCAGTGAAAAAAAATTGGCGAGAGACTTTCAAAGTCCCTCGTCTTTTTTTGTTCAAAGTTTGTCTCGCGTCATCAAGGCTATCAGCGAGTTAATTATCCCAGAGACCGCGTAGGTTGAGAAAATTGCCGTCAATACTCCTTGCCAAAGTGCCGCCTGCGTCAAGTAGATTATGCCTGC
Source organism: Quinella sp. (assembly GCA_045118435.1). GTDB lineage: Bacteria > Bacillota > Negativicutes > Selenomonadales > Selenomonadaceae > Quinella. Next base: position 16,934 of record JBGUYA010000052.1, read on the forward strand.
GAACATTGCCGCCGCAAAGATTTTTGAGATGAGAAAAATTTTTTCGCCGCCGTCACCTTTGAAGTTCGGATAGTGCACGTGACTGACCATGAGATACGCGACGATTATCACCGTGATTGGATAGACGAGTCCAAAGTTTTCGGGGTGAATATCTTTTGCCAAAAATAAAAGCGTCGTCGTCGCTACGATACAGCCGCCCGCAGGGATTGCCAAGCCCATAAAAAAGCCGTGAACGACGTTTGTATTGACGTTGAAACGCGCGAGCCGCCACATGCCGCACAGCGCGAAAATTATCGCCGCCGCCTTGCCGAGCGTCCCGTAATTGTGCATACAGAAGGCGTAAGCGAGAAACGCCGGCGCGACTCCAAACGAACCTAAATCGCAGAGCGAATCCATTTCTTTGCCGAGTTCAGACGCCGCGTTGAGGGCGCGGGCAACTCGTCCGTCCATGCCGTCGGCTATCAGCGCGAGTAAAATGAACACCGACGCATAAAAAAAATCTCCCTCGTACGTCGCGAGGATTGAAAGCATTCCGAAAAATAAATTTGCCGCCGTGCAAATGTTCGGGAGCAACCATTTCATAATTTGCACCTCATTTTATTTTGCCGATAATCGATTCGCCGCCGCGCACTTTGTCGCCCTTCTTGACCAAAATTTCGACGTTGGCGGGCACAACAATTTCAGTGCACGAGCCGAAACGAATCAAGCCGTAAAGTTCGCCCTTCTCAAGCTTGTCGTCGAGCGTGACCCAACTTACAATGCGCCGCGCCAAAATCCCCGCGATTTGTGTAACGGTCACGCGAATTTTTTCATTCTCAATGCCGATAAGGTGCCGCTCATTTTCAAAGCCGACCGAGTCTTTGTAAGCGGGGCGAAATCTGCCGCAGATATACTTCTGAATTTTAATCTCGCCGGCAATCGGACTGCGGTTGACGTGAACATCGAACACCGACAAAAAAATTATGACCTTGCGGCAGGGCGATTTAACAAAGTCGCTGTCGACGTCGACGACATCTTGAACAGTGCCGTCGGCGGGCGAGACGATTAGATTTTCATCGGCGGGAATTGTTCGCGCAGGGTTGCGGAAAAAATAAATGCAGTAGCAGGCGAGGACTGCGGGCAAAATCGCGGCGTAGGGGTGAATCAGTACGCCGACAAACAGCGCGATAAGGAGCGCGACGCCCGCGAAGTAAAATCCTTCTTTGATTATGCTCAACTAACTCCCTACTTTCTGCTTATGAACTTTTAGGACGAATTTCGGCAAGGCAATCAATCTTCCTGCGCGGCTCGGTTGCAACATTGCTCTAAAAAGCCATTCGAGACGTGCCTTTTGCATCCACAGCGGCGCACGCTTTACCACGCCCGCCATTACGTCGAACGTGCCACCCACGCCGATTGATACGGGAACTTGCAGTTCGTCTTTGTATTTGAAAAGCCATTTCTCCTGCTTGGGAACGCCTAACGCCGCCAGTAAAATATCTGCGCGGGAATTTTTTATCTGCGAGATAATTTCCGGCTCGTCTTCGGGCTTGAAGTAGCCGTTGCGTACGCCAACAATTTTTATTCCTGGATAAAGTTCTTCGGCTTTTAACTTGGCTTTGTCGGCAATGCCTGGCGCGGAGCCGAACAGGAAAAATTTCAACTCCCGCGCAGGCGCAATCTTCATGAGTTCCTGAACCAAGTCAAAGCCCGCAACTCGTTCCGGCATAAATTTTCCCAAGTGACGCGCCGCCCAAACTGTCCCCGCTCCGTCTGGTACGACCAATTCCGCCGCGTTCAAAATTTTTTTCAACTCGTCGTCGTGCGTCGCTCGCAGTAACATTTCCGCATTTGCCGTCGCAATCAACGACGATCTTTTTTTGCCGATTAAATTTATCACGCGCTCGACCGCTTGCGCCATTGTCACCGCGTCAACTTCAACGCCTAAAATTTCTACTCGTTCAGCCATTGAAACACTCCCGCAAAATTCCGTCCTCCAAATCGCTGATATTATACAATTTATCGAGGACAAGAAAAGTCTCCTTTAAATTTTTCCGCGCAGATTGCCAACCCTTGCCGTCGGTTATCCAAACGAATTCAAAGCCGCCAATGTCCCGCGACTCAAGAGCGATTGCCTTATAACTTCGCGCAGTCTCGTTGAGCTTGGAGCCGCCGCTCGCATAAAAATTCGTCTCGATACCGAAAATTTTATCAGCCGCTTCAACAACAAAATCAAATCGCTTGGTCGAAGTGCCCGCCGCCGAGATTGCCGACAAGTCAAGCCCGAAAGTTTTTTCCACGTCTGCAAGATACATTTCCTTATGATAAGTGACGCTCGCCTCGCGCAAAAATTTTTCAACGAGATTTTCCATTTGATGACCGCCGCGATTTTTCCTGCCATTTGAATCAAGCCCGACTTCCACGCCCGTCACATAGTCATAAAGATTGCTGATAACGTGATTTGCCAACAGGTCGAAAAGCCCCGTCTCCCGCATAAAATATTTGTATTGCTCGACGGATTGATTCGGCTTGTTGAAATTGAAAGTTACGGCTCCGCGTTCGTCTTGACAATAAATTTCATGCTTACGAACAGCCAAAAGAATCGGCAACGCCTTCAAACACGCGGGATATTTTGCCAAAAGATTTTCAAAGTCTGTTTCGATATTCGCCGAGTTTATGAGCGAACTTAAAATGCAAATTTCAACTTTGAGCTTTGCGGCATTCTCATAAACCTTTGCAAAGTCCGTGTAATAATCATAGCCGTTAATCGATGTGCGGAAAGTCGCCAGCCATTCTTCAAAATTTCTGTTCGTCGGCATGAATCAATCGCTCCTTTGTCAGCGCGATAAACTCCGCGTTGTTGTCAATCCCGATAAATTTCCTGCCCAAAAGTTTGCACGCGACGCCCGTCGTTCCGGAGCCGCAGAAAGGATCCAAGACTACATCACCTGCGCGGGTTGAGGCGAGAATTATTTTTTCCAGAAGATAAAGTGGCTTTTGCGTCGGGTGTTTGCCGAAAATTTTTTCACTGCGCGGCGTCAAAGTTCCGCTCCAAACGTCTTTCATTTGCTTGCCGTCATTGAGTTCCTTCATCAGCTCGTAGTTGAAAAAATGTTTGGCGGAAGGACTTTTTTTAGCCCAAAGAATTGTCTCGGTGCTGTGCGTGAAATATTTGCAACTCAAATTTGGCGGCGGATTAGTCTTTTGCCAAGTGATATTGTTCATGATTTTAAAGCCCTCTTGCTCAAGAGCCGTGCCGACCGAATAAATGTTGTGAAGCGTTCCGCTAATCCAAATCGTGCCGTTCTGCTTGAGAATTTTTTTGCAAAGACTAATCCAACGACGATTGAATGTGTGCTTTTCGTCGAAAGACACGGCTTTATCCCAATCGCCCTTGTTGACCGAAGTCATCTTGCCGCCCTTGCAAGTTATGCCGTCATTCGACAAAAAATAGGGCGGGTCGGCAAAAATCACGTCGACGAGTTCGGCGGGAAATCTCGATAACTGCTCAAACGAATCGTTAAGATAAAGCGCGGAATTTTCATCTTTGAAGAATAGCATTATTCCACCGTTACCGACTTTGCCAAGTTGCGCGGCTTGTCAACGTCGCAACCGCGAGTTATCGCCGCGTAGTAGGCAAGGAGTTGCAAAGGGACAACGGTCAGCAACGGGATTAAAAGTTCGTCAGTTTCCGGCACGAAGATAACATGGTCAAGATATTTTTCAAGCTCGGTGTCGCCCTGCGCGGCAATGCCGATAACAACCGCATCGCGAGCCTTGACTTCTTTGATGTTCGACAAAGTTTTTTCGTAAACGCTCTTTTGAGTTGCAAGCGCGATAACTGGCACGCCTTCGACGATTAAAGCTAAAGTTCCGTGCTTGAGTTCGCCCGACGCATAAGCTTCAGCGTGTATGTAGGAAATTTCCTTGAGCTTTAACGCGCCCTCCAATGCAACGTCGTAGTCAAGCGAACGCCCGATATAAAACACGTCTTCATTAAAGCCGTATTGCATAGCAAAAGTCTTAATCGGCTCCACGTCGCTGAGCGTCTCCGAGATCTGCGCGGGGATTTTTTTCAGCAAGCTGATTAATTCGCGGATTTTTTCATTGGAAAGTGTTTGGCAAATCTGCGCCATGTATAACGCAAGCATGAACATTAAAATTAATTGCGTTGTGTAAGCTTTGGTCGAGGCAACGGCAATCTCCGGTCCAGCCCACGTGTGAATCACTTGATGAGCCTCGCGAGCAATCGAAGAGCCGACGACGTTTGTTATCGCTAAAGTTTTCGCGCCAAGCCGTTTTGATTCTTTCAACGCGGCAAGAGTGTCCGAAGTTTCGCCCGACTGACTGACGACAATAACCAAAGTTTTATCGTCAACAATCGGGTCGCGGTAACGATACTCGCTAGCCAAATCGACTTCGACCAACTTCCGCGCGAGCTTTTCAATATAAAATTTGCCGACAAGCCCCGCGTGATAAGCCGTGCCGCACGCCACGATATAAATCTTGTTAATGCTGTCGAGAAAATTTTTATCCCAGTTCAACTCGTCGAGAATGATTGCGCCGCCGTCTTTGGCAATTCGCTTGCTCATTGTATCGCGAACGGCTTTGGGTTGCTCGTTAATCTCCTTGAGCATGAAATGTTCGTAGCCGCCCTTTTCCGCCGCCTCTGCGTTCCAAGTCACGTGAAAGATTTTTTTGCCGACGAGTTCGCCGCGCCGATTGATAATCTGCACAGAATCTTTCTTGACAAGCGCAATCTCGCCGTCATTTAAAATATAAGTCTGCCGCGTGTGATTGATAATCGCGGGAATGTCGGAGGCAATGAAATTCTCGCCCTTGCCCAAGCCGACGATAAGCGGGTTATCCTGTTTGGCGCAAATCAAAATGTCGGGGTGCGCCTTCGCCATAAACGCCAGCGAATAGGAGCCTTCGATTTTGTTCAAAACTTCGCGAACCGCCTCCACGAAGTCGCCGCGATAAATTTCCTCCAGCAAATGCGCGATAACTTCGGTGTCTGTCTCGGACGTAAATTTATGTCCCTTAGCTAAGAGTTTTTCCTTAATCGGCAGATAGTTTTCGATAATGCCATTGTGAACGACGACAAAATCTCCCGCGCAGTCCGTGTGAGGATGGGCGTTGCTGTCGGAGGGTCGCCCGTGCGTCGCCCAGCGCGTGTGACCAATTCCGACTGTGCCTTCCGGCAAATTATTTCTGAGCTTGTCCTTGAGCGCGTCGAGCCGCCCAACAGATTTTTCTATAAAAATTTTATCGCCGCAATCGACCGCAATGCCCGCCGAGTCGTAGCCGCGATATTCTAACTTCGTCAGCCCGTCCAAAAGTATCGGAGCCGCCTTTTTTCCGCCGATATATCCGACAATCCCGCACATAATCTTTTCCTCCTGAAATTTCACTGAATCAATCGCCGCGATTATACCAGTTTCAAAGTTACGGGGCAAGGAAAAGTTTATGACGCGCAGAATTTCATACGATATAGTTTTTATAGCATTAATAAGTTCTTAGAAGGGGTTGTTTTTATGAAATGCTTTATTTTCGACCTTCAACGCTTTGTAGACGCTCCGCCAGGCGGTGGCGGCGGCTCTTCAAGCTCAATTTCCTACAGCGCGGCTAATTCAATCACTTCCGCCGGCACTTACTCCAAGAAAACTTACAAGTCAACGACCGCCGACCAAAATTCTGTGCTCGTCAGTTTGTCGAGCGGCACGGTTAATTTGGTCAATTCGACCGTCACGAAGTCGGGCGACAGCGATGGCGGCGACAACTGCAACTTTTACGGCATAAACTCCGCAGTTATGGCAATGGGCGGCGGCAACGTCTCAATCGTCGGCGGAACCGTCACGGCTTCGGCGAAAGGCGCGAACGGCGTCTTTTCTTACGGCGGCAACGGCGGACAGAACGGCAAGGCGGGCGACGGCACGACTGTTTACATTTCCGGCACGACGATTAAGACGACGGGCGACAACGGCGGCGGTATCATGACGACCGGCGGCGGCACTACCGTTGCCAAAAACTTGACAATCACGACGACGGGCAACTCCTCCGCACCGATTAGAACGGATCGCGGCGGCGGCAATGTCACGGTTACGGGCGGCTCCTACACTTCAAGCGGAGTAGGCTCGCCCGCGATTTACTCAACGGCTGATATTGTCGTCACGAACGCAAGCTTGACTTCCAACCACTCCGAAGGCGTCTGCATTGAGGGCAAAAACTCCATCGCCTTGACCAACTGCACGCTCTCGGCAAGCAACGACTCAATCAACGGCAATGCGACCTTCAAAGATACGATTATGATTTATCAGTCGATGTCGGGCGACGCGGACAGCGGCACTTCTTCCTTCTCAATG
>JBGUYA010000053.1:0-2681 GCA_045118435.1 Quinella sp.
TCGCTGATGAAACATGATCCGCTTTACGAAGAGCCGGAGCTTTGGGTTTTGAAAAATGTCGGAAGTTTTTCGTTTGAATTTATGGGCGGCGGTCGAGCGGTCATTTGCGGCGTCGATAGCGAAAATTTTTCTTCAGTGACGGGCGAAAGACCTTGCGTCGGCATGGTTGGCGGTATCGTGTATGTTCGCGGGAAAATTTCCGATTATCCGAGCGATATTTTGTGCCTTGAGCTTGACGCGGATGATATACACTTTCTAAAGAGCGGCATGAATCATTTTCTGAACGCAATCGAGAAATCGGAGCTTATCGCGGAACTTTCTGATTGGCGCGAGTGGAAAAAACTTCGTCCGCTGACTTTCGACGAGAAAAAGCCGAAAATTTTGCCTGATATGTCTGCGTTCAGAAAAAATGATTGGATTAAGGGCGGAATATTCAGCAACGTCGCGACAGATGATTTTATCGTGCTGAACACGGTTAATAATGGTATTTATCGGCTTAGAGTTCCGAGTTGGGACAATGCAAAGTTCGCCGCGCCATGTCAATTCATGTGTCCGACGGGCATTCCGACGCAACAACGGATAAATTTACTGCGTCAAGGCAAAATCGACGAGGCTTTGAGACTTGTTTTGAAATATACGCCGTTTCCCGGTTCGATTTGCGGAACGTTATGCCCGAATCCTTGTATGGAGGGCTGTACACGCGGAACAATCGATGAATCGATAAAAATAGGCGCACTTGGTCTTGAATCGGCTTATGTAGAGGTTGAAAAGCCTGAAATTTCTACAGGAAAGAGCGTCGGAATAATCGGCGGAGGCGTCGCGGGCTTAACAGCGGCTTGGCAACTTGCTTTAATAGGGCATAGTGTAACTGTTTACGATGAAGCGGCGCAGATAGGCGGCAAACTGGCGCAAGTTATCCCGCATTCGCGTATTTCGAGCGATTTGATTCAAGCAGAGCTTAATCGGATAGAAAAAATGGGCGTAAAGTTCGTTACGAATTGCAAAGTTGACGCAGAAAAATTTAATTCGATTTGCAACGACTTTGACGCGGTATTAGTGGCGACGGGCGGGCATAAGGCGCGATATTTCAACTGGGAAGGCGCGGAAAAGCTCACACACGGGATAGAATTCCTTAAATCGATAAATCGTGGCGAAAAACCCTACGTCGGCAAAAATGTAGTGGTAATAGGCGGCGGAAACTCCGGAATGGACGTTGCGACGAGTGCTTATGAGCAAGGCGCGGAAAAAGTTATCGTTGTGGACGTTATGAAGCCAGCCGCGTTCCCAAAAGAGATTAAACGGCTTGAAAATTTCGGTGGCGAGATAATTTATCCGTTTATGACGAAAAAAATCACCGACGAAGGCATTTATGCGGACGACGGCAGATTTATAGCGGCTGATCAAGTGATTGTGTCGATTGGCGAGGCTCCGATACTCGATTTCTTGCCCGAAGTAAAAAAATTCCGCGATTGGGTTGTCCCGAATGCGGATAAAACGATTTTGACGAAGGTCTTTGCGGCGGGCGACGTGATTAAGCCCGGCAGATTGACCGACGCGACAGGCGACGCGAGATTAACGGCGATAGCGATAGATAAATATCTGCGCGGGGAGCCTATTACTCTGCCCGTCAAGAAAAAAATGGTGCCGTCAGAAAATCTTAGCAGGAAATATTTCGAGAAATGTCACCATTGCGACCTGCCCGACCCTCTGCACGAACATTTACGTTGCGTGAGTTGCGGAAGTTGCCGCGATTGCAAAATGTGCTTGAACTCATGCCCCGAAAAGGCAATTTCACGAATCGAGCACGACGACGGCTCATGGGAATACGTTTCCGACCCGAATAGGTGTATCGGTTGCGGAATCTGCGCGGGCGTGTGTCCGTGCGGTGTCTGGAACCTTCAAGATAATCTCGAAGAAATCAAAATGTATAAAACTTACTAAACCAGTGGAAATTAAAATCTCAAGACATGTTTTTGTAGAGTTTCAAAAGTTCGACGGCGATTGAAGGCTCGTCATCTAAAAATTTTTCCCAACCGTAGGCTTTGGCGACTGCAAGGTCGTTTTTTTTATGCGCCGCTCGCAAATCATAAGGCATTGTCACTTCGTCATACAGCTCTGCTAGGGAATTAGGGAACGAGGGAATTAGGGAAGTAGGATTTTTGCAATTTCCCTGATACTTTGCCCGAATGTCAAGAATCAACTGCGCGGACGCCGCGATTGCCTGTTTCTGCTGATCAGTCGGCTCAGCCCAGATAAAATTGTTGTAGACGACGTTATTTGAATAGCTGTAACTTATCTCCATTCTTCCGCTGACAGTTCTGACCCAAGCCATGTGTATTGAACTCGTTAAAACGCCAAAATGATATAAAGTGGCATTTGGAACCAATCTTAACGAGTCCGCGCAGATTACAGAATCATTTAAGAAGCCAATCGGGATATAAAATCTCTTTTCGGAAGAAGTTTTCGGTATCGCCAAATAATTGCCCGTCGGAAAGTTTTCAACGTGAAAGCGCGTCGGTTTATCGGCAAGCTTGCGTGTTCCTGCGCTTTTGCTGGCAAGTCTGAAGTCGCGAACGTTTTTGACGCGCTGATACACCAAAGGCATCCGTTTCAATTCATGCGGCGGACAATCTTTAAGCAAGAGACAATAGCGCGGATCATTGTTGATAAATTCTCGTGCG
>JBGUYA010000054.1:0-4657 GCA_045118435.1 Quinella sp.
TTCAAGCGGCATGATCTTTGTGTTGCCCTCCATGTCCGCCAAAATTATTTCAGGAATGTTGAACTCCAATAAATATTTGTGGCAAAGTTCGTCGGGCGTGTAAGTGCCGTCAATGTCGGCAACAACACAAATAGCGTCGAACTCGCGCTTGCCTTCCGAAATCGCCTTCGCCATAACAACAACTTCGGCAGGCAGTTTAAATTCGGGAATCACGCTGTCAATCGCGCAACCGCTGTACAAAGTCCCGTCGCTCGCCAAAAGACTCGCGCCCGTCGCAATCGAGCCGTGCTCAACATAGGCGTTGCGCAAAGCGTCAATCGCCGTCCGCACAAGCGTATCCGTAATATCGTAATTCATTAAAAGACCTCCTTTGATAGGTTTTAGGTTATAGGTGTTAGGTGTTAGGTTTTAGGTGTTAGGTTTTAGGTGTTAGGTTTTAGGTATTAGGTTTTAGGTTTTAGCTAACCCCTAACCCCTAACACCTAACACCTCCTTAACTAACGTCAACGCTGACAACGCCGTCAACCCTCTTGACCGCGTCCAGCACAATTACATTTTTCAACGCGCGGTGATTGTAAACTTCCATTTCAATTATCAGCGTGTCGGTCGAATCGTCCGCCGCCTTGACTTTCACGTCGCGAATCTTCAGTTGCAAATCGTCTATGCAGGAGCTTATGTGCATGAGTTGCCCCGGCTTGTCTTTTGTGTGAATTGTGAGGAGCAAATTTTTCTCGTGCATGACCCATTCATCAATGCGCGACAAGGTTCCTAGCGTCGCGAAGATTAAAGCCGTCGTGAAGAGTGCGCCCGTATAATAGCCCGCGCCCACTGCCAAGCCAACGCCCGCCACAACCCAAAGGCAAGCCGCCGTCGTTAAGCCCGTGACTGTTAAGCCTTCCTTCATGATTGCGCCCGCGCCCAAAAAGCCTATTCCGCTGACGACCTGCGCGGCAAGTCTGGCGGGGTCGGCGTTCGTGCGCCCTTCGACGTTGAAATAAAGTGCCTCGCTCAAAACCATTATCAAACATGAGCCTAAGCATACTAGAACATTCGTGCGCAAGCCCGCCGATTTGCGCCGACTCTGTCGTTCGTAGCCGATTATCCCGCCCAACACGCATGCTAATGTTAATCGTAAAAATAATTCCCACTCTGAGACCAATTCGCCCACCTGTCCTAAACCAAATTGGAATTGAAATACCGCTCGTCGTCTGAAACTTCCCTGCCAATCCACGCGGGCAACTCGACAGTTTCATCAGCAGAATTCAATTCAACTTCTGCAAGTATCAAGCCCGCATGTCGCCCTTCAAAAAAATCTACTTCCCAAATGTGCTTGCCATAAGAAATTTTGCGGCGGATTTTTTTCAGTACGCGCTCGCCGCAAAGCTCCAAGAGTTCTTTAGCGTCCTGCGCGGGTATCTCGTATTCAAATTCTTGTCGCGTTATCCCGACCGTTGAAGATTTTATCGTTAAGTAGCCGCGATTATTTTTCAAACGCACTCGCACAGTGGGGCTTGTCGACAAGTAGCCCTGCGAAATTTCTTCCGCACTTGAAAAATTTACTGTCGAAATTTTCTGCGCGTCGACCAAAAATTTCCGCTCTATCTCCTTTGCCAACTTCAACACCTCGAAAAGTCTTTTCGATAAGGGCGCGTTTTTCCCTGCCCTTGATGTAAAAATATTGTCAAGGCTTGTTATGAAAAAATTTCTTTGTACAAATCGGCAAGCTGTGGTATCATTAGCGCAGTCCAATTTAAAAAGGAGATTGAATCATGGAAATTAAAAAGGAACAAAACGGCAGTGCATTGACGATTAAGATTGTCGGGCGGCTCGACGCGGGCAGTGCTCCCGAACTTGCCAAAGAACTCACGACCGCACTTAACGGCGTAACGGATTTGACGTTTGACTTCGCGGAGTTGAAGTACATTGCGTCGGCGGGCTTGCGCGTCTTGCTCGTCGCTCAAAAGCGCATGAACAAGCAAGGCTCAATGAAGCTAATCAACGTCAGCGAAGCAGTCATGGAAGTTTTGGAAATGACGGGCTTTGCAAGCTTAATGACAATCGCTTAATGGGGAATGTTTATGGAAAAAATTACGGTGGAAGCTGTGGTTGAGAACCTGCAAACGGTTATCGACTTCGCAACCGAACAACTTGAAATGCGCGATTGCCCGATGAAAGCCTCAATGCAACTGGAGCTTGTCATTGAAGAAATTTTCGTCAACATTGCGAACTACGCCTATCACCCCGAAATCGGCTCGGCGACTTTTTGTATGGAGTTTGAAGAAAATCCCTCCGCCGTGTACATGACTTTTATTGACGGCGGCAAGCCCTATAACCCGCTTGAAAATGACGACCCCGACACGACGCTTGAAATTGACGAGCGCGACATTGGCGGCTTGGGGATTTTCCTTGTCAAAAAGAATGTCGACGAAATTTCCTACGAATATGCTGACGGGAAAAATATTCTACGCATGAAAAAATTTTTCTGAGGTTGTCCGATGAAAAATCGAAAGATACAAAAAAGACTGCTTAACCTCGTCTTGGCGGCGGGGATTCTGTCATTTTTGACTTTGAGCAGTCTTTCTTTTTATAGTATGAGCCTGGCTGTTGACGAAATGGAGACACTTGGCAACGGCGTCGGCAGAGCGGGCGCGAATTTTACTCAAATTCTTATGGAGTATCAGCAGAAAAAAACTCTCGGCGACTTGGCGAAAGATCGCGCTGACTTCATTAACAGCCGACTGAATTTGATTCGCTCCGACGTGGAAATTTTATCGCACACAATGACAAAAATCTCCTCCAATCCCGCCGACTACAAGCCCGTTAAACTTCGCGACCCGCGCTTTGACGAAGTGAAAAATTTCGACCCCTACATCATTTACAGCCCCGAAACTTATTTGAACGGCATGACGCCCGAAGCTCTGCCCGAATCACTTCGCCGCGAGATTGAGATTGCAAGCAACATTGGAAATATTCTCCGCCCGCTGTCGTTGAGTTTTGCCGAATACAAATCCTCTTTCAACGTCGGCTCGCGCAACGGATATTTTATTGGCGTCACACTCTATCCCGAAGTCAGCGGCGCATTGGATTTTCAGAACGCGGATATTTATCAATACGATTGCCGCGAGCGTCCTTGGTATAAAAATGCGATTAACGCCGGTGCGCCTGTCTTCTCCGACCTCTTCACGAACAACGACGCCACCGATAATTATCAAGCGATAAGTTGTTCCGCGCCCTATTATGACCGCGACGGCGTGGCGGGCGTCGTCAGCATTGGCATTTCCACCGTCGACATTTACAACGCGATTAACGAGACGGCAGTCGGCAAGAACGGGTTCAGCTTTGTTTTGAGCAACAAGGGCGAAGTAATTTTTTCTTCGCAAAAGAGCGGCTCACTGGCTACGACTTCGGGCGGCGGTGATCTGCGCGGGAGTCACGAAGAAACTTTGGCTGATGCGGCAAAAAAAATGGTCGACGGTCAAAGCGGGATTGTTCCCGTGAAAGTCGACGGCGAGTATTATTTCCTTGCCTTCGCGCCCATGAAGGATATAGGCTGGAGTTTCGCGACATTGACTTTGCGCAAAGATATTTTGGCAGCCGCCGAAGTCAGCCGCAGTTATTTCCTTGATCAAATCGGGGTTTTTATAATCCGTTTGAAGGAAAAATTTTTCTTCACGACCTTTGCCGCGCTGTTCTTCCTTGCGGGCTTTCTCTACTTCATGTTCTCGACGAGCAAAGACTTTTCGCAACGAATGACCAAACCGCTCCACAGACTTTCCGAAGGCGTCCGCGAAATTACAAGCGGCAACCTCGACAAAAAGATTGACATAAAAACGGGCGACGAGATTGAACAGCTCGCGACTTCCTTTAACGCAATGACCGATGACCTTAAAAATTACATGGCGAACTTGACGAAGGTCACCGCCGAGCGCGAACGCATTGCTACCGAGCTTAACGTTGCGACGGATATTCAAAACGGCATGTTGCCAAAAGACTTTCCCAGCCGCGCAGATTTTGAACTGCTTGCGACGATGACGCCCGCTAAAGAAGTCGGCGGCGATTTCTACGACTTTTATTTTCTCGACGAGACGCACCTTGTTATAACGGTCGCGGACGTTTCGGGCAAAGGCATTTCCGCCGCGCTCTTTATGGTTATCAGCAAAACTATTCTGCAAAACTTCGCAGTCTCGAGGCTCAACAGCGCGAGTTTGGCTGAAGTCGTCGCCGCCGCCAACGATAAGCTCTGCGTCAACAACGCGGCTATGATGTTCGTCACGGCTTTTATCGGCGTACTTGACCTTAAAACGGGAAAATTTACTTTTGTCAACGCGGGGCACAATCCGCCCGTCGTTTATCGCGCTGAAACTAATCGTTGCGAGTTCCTCGACGTCAAGAAAAATTTCGTGCTCGGTCCTATGGATGAGATACCCTTTGCCGAGCAAAAGATAAATTTCAAGCGCGGCGATTTGATTTTTATCTACACCGACGGCGTGACGGAGGCTTTAAACGTTGCGGAGGAAGAGTACTTGCCCGACCGCTTGATTGCCTTCATGAACAAAACCGACTGCCGCGCAGATTTACAAACCTTGCTGAAAAATATTCGCGGCGATGTTGCAAAACATGTCGGCGAGGCTCCGCAGTCCGACGATATTACGCTGTT
>JBGUYA010000055.1:0-21819 GCA_045118435.1 Quinella sp.
TAAGCATTTCCTTTCGGCAGTTTGTCAAACTTATTCTACCAAAGGTTTTGCTTATTTTTCTTCTCTACACTTTACCAACACGTTCTAATACCTAACACCTAATACCTATAAAAGTATTTGCCAAACGCCGCGCAGTGCATTACAATTAAAAAAACGGAGGCAACGCAAATGACTGATATAGAAAAACTCGCCGAGATTTTGTCGAAGAGTGCAAGCGCGGTATTCTTCGGCGGCGCGGGCATGTCGACCGAGTCGGGCATACCAGATTTTCGGAGCGCGTCGGGCATTTACAATCAAAAGCTCAATCAAACTTTTTCTCCCGAAGAAATGGCGTCGCACAGATTTTTCGTGACTCACCCTGAAGAATTCTTTGCGTTCTATCGCGAACGATTCGTCTATCTCGACGCCAAGCCCAACGCTGGGCACATTGCACTTGCGGAGTTGGAGCGACGCGGAGTTTTGAGCGCGGTCGTCACGCAAAACATTGACGGACTTCATCAGCTTGCAGGTTCAAAAGTTGTCTATGAACTGCACGGCTCAATTCGGCGGAGTTATTGCGTTCAATGCGGCGCGAAGTACGACGTTGAATTTATTTTGAACAACGTCCCGATTCCGTACTGCGAGAAATGCGGCGGCATTGTCAAGCCCGACGTTGTGCTTTACGGCGAACATCTCGACGACGCTACGATTGCCAATTCCATTCGCGCCATTTCGGAGGCGGACACGTTGATTGTCGGCGGTACGAGTTTGATTGTTTATCCTGCGGCGGGGCTGATTGATTATTTTCGAGGGCGGCATTTAGTTTTGATAAACAAGACTGCCACGCGAGCCGACGCCGACGCTGAGCTTGTAATTCGCTCGAACATTGGCGAGACTTTATCGGAGGCTGTTCGCAATATCCATTAAGTAAAAGTTTTTTCATTACGCATTGCGCATTACGAATTACGCATTGCTTTTCGGGGGTGTTCGGTTGACTTTTCTGCAGTACATCAATCAGACGCTGAACTCTTCGCGGTCGCTGATACTCTTTGTAATCTTCGCGGGCTTTTTCTTTGTGCGAACGACGCTGTTGCCGCTGAGCCACGACGATTACGCCTACGCCTTTATTTGGGACGGCGAACACGGCGGCAACTTGGAGCAAATGCAATTCGGTTCGGAGGAAGTTGAAACTCGTCAGCGCGTCGAGTCTTTGAACGATATTTTTCAATCAATGGAGTCGCATTACTTCACGTGGGGCGGAAGGATTTTCGCGCACGGGCTTGCGCAGTTTTTTATCTGGCTGGGCAAGCCGGTTTTCGACGTGGCGAACACGATAATGTTTATCTTCCTTGTGCTGACGATAATCAACCTGTCGAACACTTGGCTAAAAATTTCGCGGCGGGCGTTGGTTTGGATTTTCGTTAGCCTGTTCCTGTTCGCGGCGGCGTCTATAATGAGTTTGTTTTGGCTGACCGGCTCTTGTAATTATATGTGGATGTCGTTCTTCCAACTGTTTTTCGTGACGCCGTACGTCAAAGCGTTGCGTTCGGGCGAGGCGGGCAACTCTATCCTAAACTTTTTGCTAATGATATTGCTTGGATTAGCGGCGGGCTGGTCAAATGAGGCGGGCGCGTTGGCAACGGTTGCATTGACGATTTTTTTAGTCGTCATGTGCAAGGCGCGAGGAATTTTCCGAGTGTGGATGTTAGCGGGACTGGCGGCGTTGATAATCGGTTGCGCCTTCATGATACTTGCGCCGGGCAACTTCGCGCGGCTTGAGTTTGCTCACCCGAACTTTATTTACACGTCGGCGATTTTCTTTGAACACTTAACGAACGGCTTCGGGCGAGTTGTTGCGGCAGATTTAATTGCGCTGATTCCGATGTTCATTTACTTTTTAATGCGCAAGTCGTCGGGCTTGAACGTCGCGGAAATTTTAATGTTGGCGTTCACGGCGGCGGGTTTATTGGTTCCAACGGCAATGTTATTCTCGCCCGAATTCAACTTGCGGGTGTCGGTGCCGTCACTTGCGTTTATCTTGGTCGCGTCGACGAGCGCGATTTTGGAAATGGAGCGGCAACATTTAAAGTCCACATTGAACTTGCCCAAAAGATTTCTGCGCGGCGTGTCGATAACTTTAACAACGCTGATGATTGCCTACTTCGTGACGTTTATTTACGTCGACATTTCGATTTTCAACGCGGCGCGTCGGCAAGTTCGCTACATTGAGCGCAACACGCACCTTGACCCGATTCCCATGCCCGTCATGCCGATTCGTCATCGCTTTGAAAAAATTCACGGCGACCGAACCGCTGTCCCCTATCTGAAACATTTCGCGGGTGTTATCGAAAATCCGAACTTTTGTTTGAATATGCTTGTTGCTCAATATTACGACGTGCGGCATGTTGTCGCCGTCGACGATTAGATTGGAGGTTTTAAAATGGCTGATTGTATCTTTTGCAAGATTGCGGCGGGCGAAATTCCCGCGCAGAAAGTTTACGAGGACGACAGCGTTATTGCGTTCAAGGACTTGTCCCCGAAGGCTCCCGTGCACGTTTTGATTGTCCCGAAGAAACATATTCAAAGCGTCGCGCACTTTCAAGCGGAGGATAGGGAACTTGCCGCGCACATTTTTGTTGACGTAGTTCCGAAACTCGCCGAGCAACTTGGAGTTGCCGAAGCTGGCTTTCGTCTTGTAATAAACACGGGAGACAACGGCGGGCAAACCGTTCCACATTTGCATGTTCACTTCCTCGCCAAAAGAAAAATGACTTGGCCGCCCGGTTGATATGAACGCGAAAAAATCTGCCGCTTATAAAAATTTAGTGCGCAAAATGCAGGAACGTTATCCGCGCTTTGGCGAGTGCGCCGCCGAACTTTACGCGCACTTTATCGCAGAAAAAAATTTCGACAAGTTCGCGCTCGACGAGACGCTTTCCAAAAATAACTTGCCGAAAATATTTTACTGAGGGGGCTTTCTCGCGGTAGAAATTAAATAAAATAAAAGAACTCCCGTCAAACTTCGGCGGGAGAATTTTTTTGCAAAAGATTATTACAAAACAAGATGCGCCATGACAAAGCCGACACAGCAACCGCTTATAACGCCGATTAATCCGGGAATCATGAACGAGTGATTCAAAATGTATTTGCCGATTCGCGTTGTTCCCGAACGGTCGAAACCGATACAAGCAAGGTCTGAAGGATAAGTCGGCAGGAAGAAGTAGCCGTAGCACGCGCTGATAAACGACATGATAATCACGGGGTCCATGCCGACGCTTAAAGCCATTGGGAAGACGATAGCGATAGCCGCAGCTTGCGAGTTGACGAGCTTAGACGTAAGGAACGCGATAATCGCGAACGCCCAAGGATATTCGGCGACCGCATTGCCTAAGAATTCTTTCAAAAACGCCATGTGCGCTCCAAAGCAAGTATTAGCCATCCACGCGACGCCATAAACTGAAACCAGCGCGACGATACCAGATTTGAAAACTTGGCTGTTGCCCACGTCTTTAGCCTTGACTTTGCAAACGAACAGAATAATCGAGGCTACAAGCAACATAACCATTTGGATAACCGCCGTCATTGAAATTGCCTTCATGTTGCCCTTAGCGTCGGGGAAATGCGGCAATAAGTCTGGGAAATTGCCAAGCGCGGCGATAACGATAATGCCCGCGAAGAAAATATACATTGCATGATAAAAGCTCGGCGGCAATTCCTTATTCATCAAAGATTCGCTGTCGCCGTAAACGTATTTCTTATTCTCAGGGTCTTTAATGAATTCTTGAAAGCGTTCGTCCTTGTCAAGGTCTTTGCCGCGCTTATAACTCCAAAGAGCCGCAAAGAAAACGCCAAGTCCAGTTGCGGGCATAGCGACTGCCAAAATCTGCAAGACGGAATAATTATAACCCGCTGTAGCCATAAAACCGACGATAGAGACGATAGCGACCGAGACGGGCGACGCACAAATACCCATCTGCGACGCAACAGACGCAACCGCCATAGGACGTTCGGGGCGTATGTTCTGCTTAATCGCTATGTCGTAGATAATCGGAAACATTGTGTAGACGACGTGCCCCGTGCCGCATAAGACAGTTAAAAACCACGTTGTGAGCGGCGCGAGTATCGTAACATGTTTAGGATTATTGCGCAGGAATTTTTCGGCGTACTTGAGCATAACGGTTAAGCCGCCCGAAGTTTGAAGGAAACCCGCGCATGTTACGACTGCCAAAATTGTCAACATAACGTCGATAGGCGGAGTGCCGGGCTTGTAGCCGAATACGAATGTAAAAATTACGAGACCAATACCGCTTATGACGGCTAGCCCGATACCGCCGTGTCGCACACCGATTATCAAACACGCCAGCAACACGAGGAATCCTAAAAACATCTCCATAAAAATTCACCTCTTCTAATAAAATTTTTGATTGCGTCGCAAAGTTATTCGTTGCGGCAACGGTATTTCCTGCAACATAGGATTTATTTATCTTAGAATAAAAAATGCCCCGCGTTCGCGAGACGTGAAAATTATTTGCTCTTTGGAATCAATTCTGCATAGTGTTCGATTTTGTAGTTGAGACGTTCAATCGTCGAGCGCAAAGTTTCTTCCTGCGCCAAAAGTTTTTTGCGTTGCTCAAGCAAAATACTTCTGCGGCGTTCAAGTCCGGTGTTCGCCTGCATAAGTGCGACGTATTCAATCAGCGGTTCGATTTGAACGCCCGCGCTCCTCATACATTTGATAAACGACACCCATCCGCAAGCCTTTTCGTCGAAGTCGCGGATACCGTTTTTCTTGCGCGGCACAGGCGGAATCAAGCCGATTCGTTCGTAATATCTCAACGTGTCCGCCGTCATGCCAAATTTTTCACTAACCTCGCCAATCGTCATAGCCTTACCTCCGAAAAATTTTTCCGCAGGAATTTTATCAGCTAAAGTCAACTTTAAGTCAAGGCTTTCTAAGGAGTCAGGGGGCAGGAATCGGAGCGCAGGGAAAAAAATTCTGATTCCCGATTCCTGTTTCCTGATTCCTAGTTCCTGACCCCACGCTTATATCGTCGCGAAAAAATCTTTGGCGGATATGTCCTCGAAAATTTCAACGTCGAAAGTTTTCAGCTCGTCTTTGAGATAGTTGGCGAGTTCATGAACAATCGGGTACTCGGTATAAAAATGCCCCGCGTCCACGACGTGAATTTGATTTTCAACGGCGGCTTGAGCCTCATGATATTTAACATCGCCCGTGACGAACGCTTGCGCCCCGAAAAACTTTGCCTCCTGAATGACCTCCGCGCCTGCGCCGCCGCATAAGCCGACTTTTTCAATCGCGAAGTTGCCCGCGCAGATTAAACGAACGTTGTCGGCGTTCAGAACATTTTTAACGTGGCGAGCGAAATTTTCTACGGTCATAGGTGTTTCGAGCCTGCCGATTCTTCCAAGAGAAAATTCTTCGTCGCCGAAGTTTTTCACGTCGACAAGCCCGATTTTTTTAGCGAGCAAATCATTGACGCCACCCGCCGCAATGTCAAGGTTGGTGTGCGCCGCGAAAACTGCAACATCATTTTTTATCAGCCGCGAAATTTTTCTGCCGTGTGGCAAGTCGAAGCGGATATTTTTTATCGCGCGGAAAATCAGCGGGTGATGCGCGACAATTAATTGTGCATCGAGTTCGATTGCCCGCGTGATATTTTCGTCGAGCACGTCGAGGCAAACGAGAATTCTTTTGACTTCAGCCGACGGTTCCCCGATTAAAAGTCCGGGGTTGTCCCAATCTTCGGCGAGCCTGCGCGGAGCCAAGCGATTGACGACATCCGCCACCATTTGCACTGTGCACTTTTTCATTCCTAATTCCTCATTCCAAATTCCTAATTGCCTTTAAAACGTCGTCAAAGCTTGCGGCGAGGTTCGGATAAAAAATCTTCGGGCGGTCAATCATGACGACCGGCAAGTTTAAAATCTGCGCGGCTTTGATTTTGGTATCCGCGCCGCCGATTTGTCCGCTGTTTTTCGTCACGATGACTTCCGCGCCCGCGTGTTTGAAAAGCTCAACGTTCAATTCGACAGAAAATCTTCCTTGCATTGCGACAATTTGTTTAGGCGACAAGCCCAACGCCTCGCACTGCACCAAGACTTCCGCCGTCGGCAAAACTCGTGCGGTTAAGTTGCAACCCTTGAGCAACTCCACAAAAACTTTCAAGCTCCGGCTACCCGTCGTCAGATAAATATTTTTGCCAAGCTCCGCCGCCTTGAGAGCCGCCGCCTCGTAACTTTCGACGCGGAAAATTTTTTCATAGTCAAAATCGACTTCCGCGCGTTCGTAGCGAACGTAGACAATCTGCGCGGCTTGAGCGGCTTGAATTGCATTGGCGGAAATATTTTGGGCGTAGGGGTGGCTCGCGTCGACAAGAAATTTAAACGCGCCTGCGCGAAGAATTTTCTCCAACTCCTCCTCGTCAAGCGGCTTGTCATTAATTTTAATCCCCGCGCAGGTCTCCAAAAGTTTGCGCCCGTAATCACTCACGACCGACGCCGTTACGTCAAAATTTTTCTCAAGCAAGAACTCCGCGAGCTTGCGCCCGTCTTCAGTCCCCGCGATTAAAAATATCTTTTCCATGCGCCGATTGTAATTCAGCGTAAAAATTTTTTCAAGCGTCGAATTTTTTATCGATACCTGCTATAATCTGCGCGAACTAAATTTTTGGGAGGTCAAAATGAAAATTCTGGCAAGACAACTGACGTTGGATTTGTACAACTGCGAGACAAATCGACTTGGCAACATCGACGAGATAAAGGACACGCTCAAAAGCGTCGTTGGGAGCGAGCCGCGCCTCAGCTCCGACGCAATCGACGAGGCGCATTACTCGATTATCGGCGCGTTCGCGGAAGGGCATATCGCTTTGCATATTTACAAGGAGTTGCGCTACGTCGCTGTCGATATTTTTACCTGCATCGACTCAGAAGAGCCGGAAGAACTCGCCAAAGTCATCAGACAATTTTTTCGCCCCGATAAAATTAAATCGACATTCCTAAAGCGCGGCGACTTCGGACTTGAGCGCGAAGTTAAACCCAAAGTCAAAGTTCGAGTTGCGCCGCTCCGCCGCGTTAAAAACGTCGGCGCAAAGGTCGTAAGAAAGTTGGTTCGGAGGGGAAAAGAATGATTTTTACTGAAGTCTCTGAACTTTATCGTAGCGTCGGCAAGTCCAAGAAGTGCACGTTCATTTTCTGCGCGGATCACGGCGTCGCTAAGGAAAATATCAGTGCCTACCCGCAGAAGACAACCGCCGATATGGTCAAAAATTATCTGGTTGATGCGGGAGCCGCCGCCAACGCTTTTGCAAACTTCGCCTACTCCGAACTTTACATTGTCGATGTCGGCGTCGACGCGGATATTTCCAACTTGCCCGGTCTTGTCGACAGGAAAATTTCTCGCGGCACTAAAAATATCGTCGAAGGCAACGCAATGACCTTTGATTACGCAATGCAATCCGTGCGCGTCGGCAAAAGGCTTGCGGAAGAGGCAATCGCCGCCGGCTGTAACTGCTTTCTTATCGGCGAAATGGGCATTGGCAATACGACCGTCGCCGCCGCCATAACTGCCGCTTATCTCGGCTTGAAACCGGAAGAAGTCACAGGGCGCGGCTCGAATATCGACGACGAAAAATTTCGGCGCAAGCTTGAAACGGTTCGCCGCGCTCTCGAAGTCAACAAGCCCAACCCGAAAAATTTGTTCGATGTGCTGATGAAGGTCGGCGGCTACGAGTTCGGAGCAATGGCGGGCGTGATTATCGCGGCGTATCATCATCATTGCGTTGTCATGCTCGACGGCTTTAACACGGCGGCTGCCGCGCTCGTTGCCGAAGATATTTTGCCGCAGTCGGTTGATTGTCTAATCGCCTCGCATGTCGGGCGCGAAGTTGGGCACAGAAAAATTCTCGACCACTTGGGGCTTAAGCCGATTTTCAATCTCGACCTTGCACTTGGCGAGGCAATCGGTTCTTCAATCGCCGCGCGGATTTTGGACAACTTGGTTTATATTTTCGTGTGCGGTCCCGACGCCGACTTTGACGGAGAAATTGAGGTTGAAGAAGATGTCGCGCTTGAAAGTCTTAAACAGCAGCTCGGCATTGACGGCGTTGAGGGGCTTGACACGATTGAGGACATTCAAGAATTTTTCGGCGACGAGATTCAGATTGAGGAAATTCCGGTTGACTTCCACGTCAGCGAACACCGCATGGAGAGTATTGAATTGCCGTTCAGCACGCAGACTTTGAACATTCCGCGCAACTATCCTATGGCGGTTCGCATTATGGGCGAGGACAAGGAGGAGCTTGTCGCCGCGACCGACAGGACTTTTAACTTTTATCTGCAGACGATGCCGAAACTTCACGACCGCCCAATGAATAATTGCCGCGAGATTTTGGACAGCTTGACAAAGCCAAAGGGCAGTCTCGGCTACCTTGAGGAAATTGCAATTCAAGTAGCGGGTATTGCCAACGAGGACTGCCCGACGAATAAACTTCGCCACGCCGCGCTTGCCTTTACCAACTTTGAAAATTGTCCGACGCTTTTTAATCCCGACTACGACACGAAGGCGAAAGATGCTCGCCGCGATTTGGCAATGGATTTCAGCGCGACGACTCGCACTTTCGGCATGAAGATTTTTCTGGGCGTCGTCAATCCGGAGGAAAATCTCAACGTCGCGTTCAACTTCGGGCGCAACCTTGCCGAAGAAATTTCCTTCGACACGCCGATAATCGCGCTGACAGATTTGGGAAATATTTTGATTGACAAACTCGACGAAAAATTTTCCGACGCGCTCTTGACGGAGAACGGCGACTTGAAATATCCGCCCGAAGAATTTTTGCAACACGTCCCGAAGAATTATCAGTGCATGACGAGTTCGATAATCGGCGCGATAGTAGCGGCGGCTCATAACTCGACGCTTATTGTTATCGACACAGGCGCGGCGGAGATTATCGCGCGGTACTTGGAAAAAATTTGTCCGACAGTGCGACCGTTTATCTTGCACGCGGCGCAACTCATTGAGTACAAATCCGACAATGGCGAACCGACCGGCTTTGACGGCGAGGCGGCTTGCATGGGCGTTGAGATTGTCGAGGCGGCTCTCACCGCGATTAACGACATGAAAACCTTTGACGATACCGGCGTTGAAAAGGCTATTAGGAACTAGGAGGTTTTTGAATGAAAATTGTTGTCTTGGACGGCTACACGCTCAATCCCGGTGATTTGAGTTGGGCGGCGTTAAAAGATTTGGGCGAGTGCAAAGTTTACGACCGCACGAGCTTTACCGACGACGCCGAGATTATTTCGCGTATCGGCGACGCGGAGATTGTCTTCACGAATAAGACGCCACTAACTAAAAAAATTCTCGACGCCTGCGCGAACGTTAAATATATCGGCGTACTCGCGACGGGTTACAACGTTGTCGACGTGGCGGCGGCGAAGGCGAAAAATATTCCCGTCACGAACATTCCCGATTACAGCACGCAAGCGACCGCGCAATTTGCCTTCGCGTTGTTGCTTGAAATTTGTCATCACGTGGCGCAACACAATCAAGCGGTTCAAGAGGGGCGTTGGGAAAATTCTCCCGACTTTTGCTTTTGGGATTATCCGCTGATTGAGCTTGCGGGCAAGACAATGGGCATTATCGGCTATGGGCGGATTGGTCAGACGACGGGCAAGCTCGCCGCCGCGTTCGGCATGAAAATTATCGCGTTCAGTCCCAGTCGCGAAGTCGGCACGAAACTCAACGACTGCTCCTTCGTCACGCTTGATGACTTGTTTAAAAGTTCGGACGTTATCGCGTTGCATTGCCTGTTGAATGATTCGACGCAAGGCATTATCTGCAAAGAAAATATCGCCAAGATGAAAGACGGCGTGATAATTATCAACAACGGGCGCGGCGGCTTGGTTGTCGAAGAAGACCTGCGCGAGGCTCTCGACAGTGGCAAAGTTTTGGCGGCGGGCGTCGACGTCGTTTCAACCGAACCGATTAAGAGTGACAACCCGCTTTTGGGCGCGAAGAATTGTTTTATCACGCCGCATATTTCTTGGGCGTCGAAAGAGTCACGAGCGCGGCTCATGCAAATTGCTGTCGACAATCTCAAGTCGTTCCTCATGGGCAAGCCCGTCAACGTCGTTAATAATGCGTAATGCGCAATGCGTAATGAAAAAGATAATTGTATTGTTCCTGTTCGACTTGCTGATAAGTAGCGCGGTTGCGGCGTACTTGTATTTCACGCGGGGCGTGGACGCGGCGTTCGCAACGGGGCTTTCGATTTTCATAGCGTTATCGCCGATTTGTTTGGTGTTGGCGGAGCTGTTCCCGTTGCGTTTAATCAATAAAAAATTCGCCGCGCAGGGCGTGAAGTTGAACAACCCCGCCACATTGAAACTTTTGCCGGACGTTGAAGTCCTCGCGTTGCCTTACAACCGAGTTTTGACTTGCAAAGAATATTACGTAACGGATTTAATAACAACGGAAGGGCTTAAGCAGTCGGACTTGTTAAAAATGGCGGCGGGAGCCGAGCGCGACGCTCAACACATAATCGGGCGAACGATTTACGACACGGCGGCAGTGCGCGGCTTGAAGATTCCAAAATCGGCGGAGTTCGACGAATTGCAAGGGCGCGGCGTCGAGGCACTTGTCAACAAAATTCTTGTGCGCGTCGGAAGTCCCGGTTGGATTGCAAGCCACAATGTTTCCGTGAGTATAAATTTCCGCATGAAGATTGATCAACTGCTCGTCAAGGGTAAGACGACACTTTTGGTAAGTACGGGGCGATTGGCTCGCGGAATCATTGCGCTCAAGGACGAGATTAACCTCGACGCGAAAACTTTCTTGGCGACGCTCAAGCAAAAAAAAATTGAGTCGCTCCTTTTGACGGCGCAACCCAAGAAAATGGCGTTTCGTATCTCAAAAGACTTTGAACTTGACCACATACGCACGAACCTCACGCCCGAAGGCAAGGCTCGCGAAGTTCAGATTTTCCGCGCAAAGGGCAAAGTCGTTGCGGCAATAGGGACAGACGCTCAAGACATGCTCTCGCTTAAAACTTCCGACTTATCATTTTTATTGGCGGGCGGCTCGTTTGAACCTTCGGAAGATTTTAAACCCGATTTTGAAATCCCGACGCTCGAAACTTTTTTGTCGCTCCGAGAAATTTCATTGAAAGCCGCGCAGATTTTAAAGCTCAATCGTCGGCTGGCGTTGTTGTCGTGGATAGTACTTGTGCCGCCCGCGATTTGCTCCGCGCTCGAAACTTCGCCGATAAATTTCAATCCGTTAATGGCGGCGGCGGGCGTCGTGATTTTCTCCGCGATAATCTTAGCGAACTCATTGAGATTGCCGGGACTTCGTCAATGACCACAAGTTACTTTCTCTTGAAACCTGCCAAAATATTTTTAATCTTATCGTTCGTCGACTCGGTCGCGGATTTTTTCGCCCCAGCATTTTCTCTGGCGTTGGCGAGAATGTTTTGTATCGCGCTTTGATTCGGCTTGGCGGGCGCGGCTGATTCGGCAGGTTTTACGGGAGCCGCCGGTGTTGCAGTCTGATTTGCATTTTCTCTTGCGTTGGCTAAAATATTTTGAATGACGCTTTGTGGCGAGGCAGGTTGTTGAGGCGCGACAGGTTCCGCGACGCCTTCAACTGCTTGCGGCTGTGCGTCTTTGTCGTACAAAATATTTCCGTTGAAAGTCTGCCCGCCAATTTGCAAAGCGTCGGTGTATTGCCACATGTAACCCTTGAAGTTGTCTTCCGCGTTGTACTGCGCCGACCAAACTCGACAGCCGAGCGACTGCCAGTCAATCAAATCCTCAAGCCACGAAAGATTAGAGTAAATGCCGCAGTTCAACGGCGCAATGTTGTCAAGGAATGCCTTGCAAATGTTCGTAACGTGGCTTTTGGTGAACTCGAACCCGTGACGCTTTTTATACTCGTCGGCGTCGCTCATCGAGAACCAAACGGGCAGTTCCAACAAGACGCCCGCGCGTTCGATAATGCCCTTGCAGAAAGCGGCTTCGGCGGCGGCATCGCTCGGCGTCAAAGCGTAGGAGTAGTGATAGGCTCCGCAAATCAAGCCGGCTTTGTGTGCCTCCTCGACGTTGCGTTGAAAAGTCTCGTCGAAATTGCTCTTGCCGTAGCCCGTGCGACAAATCGCGAAGTCAATCCCCGCCGCCTTCAACGCCGCCCAGTCAATCGCCTCATTAAAAACAGAAACATCCACACCGCGCATTTAAATTCCTCCTTTAAATTTTATCAAGAGAAATTTTATCACCGCGTCGAGACTTTTTCAACCTTGCAAATTATTTATCGGCGTGTTAAAATTTAGTCACGCGGTTGTAGCTCAGCAGGATAGAGCAACTGCCTCCTAAGCAGTAGGTCGCGCGTTCGAATCGCGCCAATCGCACCATGACTTAGATTATAAGATTTAGAGATATAGATATAAAAAGTTTGTGGCTCTTCGCAGTTGTTGAAGAGCTTTTCTTCTATAAAGAGGAGGAGTTCTTATGTCAAGGGGGAAAGTTTTCATGAGTGTTTTGGCAGTCGCGGCAGCTATCGCAATCGGAACTTATCTTGCCTTGTCGCCGAAAAATATTTTCGCGTCGCGAGCCTCCAACTTGACCCTGCCCGAAGAAATTATCCAACAGAATCAAAAAGGCGACGGCGAGGCAGAAATTTATTTAGCGGGCGGCTGCTTTTGGGGGACGGAATTTTTAATGCGCAATGTGCCGGGCGTCACAAGCGTTGAAGTCGGCTACTCAAACGGCTTGACCAGAAATCCGACTTACCGCGAAGTCTGCAAAGGTTCCGGGCACGCCGAGTCCGCCCACGTCATCTATGACCCGGACATTGTTTCCTTAAACAAGATTTTGAACATTTATTATCAGTCGATAGATCCTACGTTCGTTAATCATCAGGGCAATGACGAGGGCGTTCAATATCGCACGGGGATTTATTTCAGCAATCCCGACGACGAGCTGATTATCAAGGCGTCGTTGCAAAATCTTCAAAAGGATTTTTTTAACACGGTTGTTGTGGAGTGCGAACCGATTAAAAATTTCTACCGCGCAGAGGAAGAACATCAAGAGTATCTGCTCAAAAATCCCAACGGCTATTGCCACGTGTCGCACAATTTGATTGACGAGCAGGCAAAGGCTAAAGTTGCTCATGAATTTCCGAACAGAGATTTTTCGCGCGATAGAGTTTACGGCAAGCCGGCTAAGGAGACTTTGAAAAATCTCAGCGACATGCAACGGGAAGTCACGCAGAAAGCCGCAACCGAGCCGCCTTTTAAAAATGAGTACGACGAAGAGTTTCGCGAAGGCATTTATGTTGACGTGACGAACGGGCAACCGCTTTTCGTCTCGACAGATAAATTTGATTCGGGTTGCGGCTGGCCCGCCTTCTCAAAGCCCATTGATAAAGAATATTTGTCGGAGCGCAGAGATCTTTCCTACGGCATGGAGCGGACAGAAGTTCGCGCGAAGGCAAGCGGCTCGCATTTGGGGCACGTCTTCAATGACGCTCCTTTGGAACTCGGCGGCATTCGTTACTGCATTAACAGCGCGTCGCTCCGATTTATTCTGCGCGAAAAAATGAAAGCCGAAGGCTACGGCGATTGGCTCGACCTTTTCAACAAAGACTGACGGGGCTTGTGTTGATCAGTGAATTTGGTCGAAGTCGTGACGTTGTTGAAAAAATGAAAGTGTCGTTACCTGCGTCGCCCCACAACGAATCATTGCCCGCGCCGCCGTTGACTGTGACATTGTGCCCGCCTTCGACGTGCCCTTAATTTTTTTGCCAATTAGACCGTGAAAAATTTTTCAAAAAAAAATCCCGCCTTTTGACGGGAATAATTTTTTTCAATACAGTTTAATCAAGTTCGTTAGCGTCTTTGGGTGTGTGAGCCAAAACTTTTTTGCCGCTGAACATGCTGGAAACTTCGCTCTCGCCTTCCATGAACTCTGCGCGAACGACCATGTAGAAATGCCCGATTGCGAACAGAATTATAATCCAAGCAACGTAATGATGAATGTAATGCGACATCATTTCCGAGCCGACGAGCGTATTCACCCAACCGAACAACAGCCCGAACGTCGACGACGGATTTGCCATTAAATACATTGCAAAGCCCGTGAAAATTTCTATCGCGAGCAAGACGTAAAGCATTGCGTAGGAGCCGCGAGCCAACGGGTTGCGCAAAAACGGCGCGTGATGAGATTTTACAAGCATGTAATGGAGCGCAACTTCAACTGTCTCCGAATAGAAATGCCCTTCCCAGAAACGCGGGAACAGTCTGTCGCCCTTGTTGATTATGAAACCGTACACGCGCATTATTAAGCCCGCGCAGATTATGAACGCCGCGAGAAAATGTATATCGCGTACCAAATCCATTGATAAACTGGTCATAGCGGGTTCGATGCCGCCGACATTCATCGGCTTTGTAATCAATAAGCCCGTGCCGAACAGCACCAGAATCATTACGACCATTATCCAGTGGAAAAGGCGCAGGAACGGACTGAACAGGTAGTATTCTTTGCGCTTGACCTCTTTAACAGATTTAATCGCCATTGCCGCTCACCTCCCGTAGGGGTCAGTCGAAATGATATTAATCTTTTCCCCCTTAGCGTTGTACATGTGGGTTGCGCAAGCCATGCAAGGGTCGAACGAACGAATAACCTTAGCGATTTCGAGCGGTTTATCGGGAACAGCAACGTGCGTCGTCATCATTGCGAGTTCATACGCGCCGTGACCGGCTTGGTCGTCGCGAGGGCAAGCATTCCACGTCGTCGGGACAATGCACTGATAGTTGAAAATTTTTCCGTCCTTAATGTGAACCCAATGGCTCAAGCCGCCGCGCGGAGCCTCGTAAAGTCCGACGCCTACGCAATCCGGCGACCAAGTCGAAGGATCCCATTTCTCATTGTTCATGACGGAGGTATCGCCTGTCTTGAGGTTGGCAATCAGCTTGTCGAAGAAGAATTTATTGACTTCGGCGGCAAGCTGTGCGTCGAGGCAACGGCAAGCGGTACGTCCGAGCATTGTCGGCAACCAGACTTCGGCGGGAACTCCCAACACGGTTGAGACGACTTCGATTTGCTTAAGCATCATTTGTTCAGCCCAAGTCGGTTCGGGGAGCAAACCTTTTGCGGCTTTGGTGTAGATAACAATGTAATGCGCCAAAGGTCCGACTTCGCAGAGCTTACCCTTCCATTTGGGCGTTTTGAGCCAAGAATACTTGCCGCCCTCGTTGAGGGTCTCCCACATTGTCGGCGTGCCAGTCTTCGGTCCGGTGTACTTGTCTTTGGTGAGGCCCTGCCACGGGTGCAAATCATGAGCCGCATTTTCGGGATATTCATACCAAGCGTGCTCGACGCCCTCCGTGATAATGTCGGGAGCTTTCAAATCTTCCACCGTGACGGGAGTGAAGACAGCTTTATCAAGTCCCGCGCCGAAGTTTTCGACGACGCCATTTGAACGGATAAGCAGATTTTCAAAGTAGCCGCCGCCGTTCGACGTGCCCTTGTAACCTGTCAAAGGATAATCGCCGAATGCCATTACGCGCTCGCGAGCCAAGCCGCCACCGTCAACTTTTCCCGCCTTAGCGTAAATCACGCCGATAGCGACGAGGTCAGGCAGATAATAATTGTTGATGAGGTCGCGAGCCATGTTGATAGCGCGGTCGACGATTGCAAGCCGCGCGGTGTTAATGGGGGCATTGCCGTCAGTCAGAGAGATTGAGCAGGGCATACCGCCAACAACGTAATGCGGGTGAGGGTTTTTGCCGCCAAAGACGACGTGCGGCGTGATAATCTCGCGCTGTTTGTCGAGCATTTCAAGATAATGAGCAACTGCCATCAAATGAACTTCGGGCGGCAAAAGTTTATAGTCGGGGTGATCCCACCACTGCGCGGCGAAAATTCCAAGTTGTCCGCTTTGAACAATCGCGCGAACTTTGGCTTGAATGCCCGCGAAATATTGAGGCGTGGCGGCGGGGAAGTCATGCGGATAAGCCTCCGTGACAACTTCGTCGGGAACTTTCAAATCGACGCGGTAAGCGTTGAGAATTGCAACTTGAAGTTCGGCAGTCTTGGCGGGGTCGGCGGATAAAGCCTCAACAGGACTAACCCAGTCGAGCGCGTGCAAATGATAGAAATGGATTAAATGATCTTGCACTGTCAAAGTTGCCGCCATTATGTTGCGAATATAATTTGCGTTGAGCGGAATTGCAATACCGAGCGCGTCTTCAACTGCGCGGACAGACGCCAGTGCGTGGGCGGTCGTGCAGACGCCGCAAATGCGTTGAATATAAGCCCAAGCGTCGCGGGGGTCGCGGTCTTTCATGACGAGTTCCAAGCCGCGCCAAGCCGTGCCGCTTGAAATGGCGTCGGTGACTGTGCCCGTCGTCTCGTCGACTGTAACTTCAACGCGCAAGTGCCCCTCGATTCTGGTTATCGGGTCAACTACAACGTGTTGCATAAAATTTCCTCCTTAGGTTTTAGGTATTGGGTTTTAGGTTTTAGGTTTTGCTATCACCTAACACCTATAACCTATAACCTACTCATGATGTTCTTCGTCAATGAGATTGTCGCGCTGATTGCGCTGAATGATACTGGCAACCGCATGACCTGCAACGCCCGCCGCCGTCAACACGCCGAGAGCCGCACCGATCTTGTCAACGTCGCCAAGCTTGCCATATTGCGGAAGACGAGTTGTAAAAGGATCTTCGTCCCAGAAGTTCGCGTTCGAGCAACCGATACACGGCGCACCCGATTGAATAGGATAACTCATGCCCTGCCACCAACGCAAATTGCCGCAAGAATTGTAAGTTTCCGGACCGCGACAACCCAACTTGTAAAGACACCAGCCCGCCTTCGCGCCCGCGTCGTCGAAATTCTCCGCGAACATGCCCGCATCAAAGAACGGACGGCGATAGCAAGTGTCATGAATTCTGTTGCCGTAAAATTGTTTCGGACGCCCGTCGCTGTCGCAAGGCGGCAACGTTCCGAACAACGCAACGTGCATAACAACGCCCGTCATGACTTCGGGAATTGGCGGACAGCCCGGAACTTTCACGACAGGTTTTCCGCCGACGAAATGCTCAATGCCCGCCGAGCCTGTCGGATTAGGTTTAGCCGCTTGAATGCCTCCGTAAGCCGCGCAGGAGCCGTAAGCTATAATCGCCGCCGCGCCCTTCGCCGCTTTTTCCAAAAGATGCGTGAATGTGTGACCGCCCGACATGCAATAAACGCCGCTGTCACGAGTGGCAACCGCGCCCTCGACGCACAAAATGTATTGCCCGTTGTACTTGGCAATCGTCTCGTCAAGGTGAGCCTCAAACGGTGCTCCGCAAGCCGCGCTGAGCAAATGATCATACTCCAACGCAATTGACGACAACACTACGTCCGACGCAAGCGGCGCACCCGAACGAATAAATGATTCGTCACAGCCCGTGCACTCGTGCCCGTGAATCCAAATCACGACCGGCAACGGTTTTGTCTCCGCCGCCTCAACGACTTTCGAGAACATATCCGTGCTAAAGCCCATAAGCGACGTTAAAGCGACGCAACCTTTTAAAAAGTTCCGACGACTTAAGCCACGCCGCAGATATGCCTCCCATAAACTCTCCCTTTTTTCCAATTTCCAGCCCTCCTAAGGATAATGCGTAATTCGTAATTCGTAATGCGCAATGATTTGGTTTTTAATTACGCATTACGCATTGCGCATTCCTAATTGCTTTTCTATTGGCAACAAACTTTCGCCAAAGTTTTTGTAAATCCTGCCCGACGTTGAACGCCGCCGACAAAAAAGCCCGCCGCTTATACATCAACACAGCAATAAATTTGACAAGGCAACGCGCATTTGCTATAACGGGCTTGAATTTTACAAAGGAGGTTACACGTTTGAAGTATCAGGAATTAGTTTTTGCGTTGCAGAAATTTTGGGCGGACAAGGGCTGCATATTGGCGGAGCCTTACGACGTGGAAAAAGGCGCGGGCACAATGAACCCGTTTACATTTTTGCGAGTTCTCGGACCGGAGCCGTGGAAAGTGGCTTATACGGAGCCTTCGCGCAGACCGGCGGACGGGCGTTACGGCGACAATCCCAACCGACTTTATCAGCATCACCAACTGCAACTGATTATGAAACCGTCGCCTGACAATATTCAAGAACTTTATCTTGAGAGTTTGGCGGCAATCGGCATTGAGGCGGCGAAGCATGATATTCGCTTTGTCGAGGACAACTGGGAGTCGCCGACGCTCGGAGCTTGGGGGCTTGGCTGGGAAGTTTGGCTTGACGGCATGGAGATAACGCAGTTCACGTATTTTCAACAGGTCGGCAGTCAAGACGTTAAGCCCGTCGCGGTCGAGATAACGTACGGGCTTGAGCGGCTCGCAATGTACATTCAAGGCGTCGAAAACGTTTATGATGTTGAGTGGGCACCTGGCGTGACTTACGGCGACATTTTTCATCAAAACGAGTTCGAGCAGACGAGTTACGCCTTTGACTTGAGCGACGAGAAATTGTTGTTTGACTTGTTCGAGAAGTACGAGGCGGAGGCAGTTCGAGTTATCAAGCTCGGCTACGTGCACCCCGCCTACGATTATGTTTTGAAATGTTCGCACACGTTCAATCTTTTGGACGCACGCGGCGCAATCAGCGTGAGTGAGCGCACGGCGTTTATCGGGCGCGTGAGGAAGTTGGCTCGCATGTGCGCGGAAGTTTATC
Organism: Quinella sp.; assembly: GCA_045118435.1. Classification (GTDB taxonomy): domain Bacteria; phylum Bacillota; class Negativicutes; order Selenomonadales; family Selenomonadaceae; genus Quinella. Next base: position 18,725 of record JBGUYA010000055.1, read on the forward strand.
TCAAACAGCGCGAAGAACTCGGCTACCCGTTGCTTGGTAGGGAAATAGGGAATGAGGGAAATAGGGAAATAGCAAATTCGCCTACTTCTCTACTTCCCTGTTTCCCTAATAACTTGCTCCTTGAAATCGGCACGGAAGAAATTCCTGCGCACACTATGCCCGGCATTTTGAATCAGCTCAAAACTTTGGCGGAGAAAAATTTGACGGAGGCACGGATAAATTTCGGCGAAGTTCAAACGCTCGGCACGCCGCGCAGATTGGCTTTGCTTGTTAGCGACGTTGCGGCGAATCAAGCCAACGTCGAGACGGAGAAAAAAGGACCTTCGATAAAAATTGCCTTCGACAAAGACGGCAAGCCCTCCAAAGCGGCAATCGGCTTTGCTCGCGGTCAGAAGGTTGCGCCCGAAGATTTAATCACGCGCGACGGTTATGTTTACGCCGTGATTCGCGAGGCGGGCAAGCCTTCCGCAGAAATTTTCAAGACGCTCCTGCCCAAAATCATTTGCGAGTTGAATTTTCCCAATAATATGCGTTGGGGTAACCTCGACTTCAAATTTATTCGCCCGTTGCGTTGGATTGTCGCGCTGTTCGGCGAAGAAGTTATTCCGTTTGAGCTTGCCAACGTTCAAAGCGGCAGGACTTCGCGCGGTCACAGATTTTTAAGCGCGGGCGATTTTGAAATTAAATCGGCTAGCGATTACGTCAAAGATTGTGCGGATAATTTTGTTATCGTCGACCAAAATCAGCGTCGCGAAATGATTGCCGCGCAGATTAACGAAGTCGCCGCAAATAAAAAAGGCGTCGCCGAAATTACCGACGACCTGTTGGAGGAAGTGCTTTATCTCGTCGAATATCCGACAGCTCTCGCGGGTGCGTTCGAGGAAAAATATTTGCAACTGCCCGCCGAAGCCGTCATAACTCCCATGCGCGACCACCAACGCTATTTCCCCGTGAAAAATTCCGACAGCGAACTTTTGCCGCTGTTTATCACGGTTCGCAATGGCGGCAAGGATTTTATCGACATTGTTCAACACGGCAACGAACGAGTTTTGAAGGCTCGCCTTGAGGACGCGCAGTTTTTCTTCAACGAGGACAGGAAAAAATCTCTTGCGGCTCATCGCGACAAACTTAAAACTGTCGTCTTCCAGGAAGGGCTTGGCTCGGTTTATGAGAAGACTGAACGCCTCGTTAAGCTTGTCGAGAAAATTTCTGCAATGCTCAGCGTTGATGCAACCAATGCAGTTCGCGCGGCGGAACTTTCCAAAGCCGACTTGGTAACGGGCATGGTGACGGAGTTCACGGAACTTCAAGGCGTCATGGGGCGCGAGTACGCCAAACTTGACGGCGAGGCTCCTGAAGTCTGCGCGGCGATTGATGAACACTATATGCCGCGATTTGCCGGCGACGCTCAGCCAAAAACCACTGCCGGAAAAATTTTGAGTCTCGCAGATAAGATTGATAACATTGTCGCGACGTTCAGCCGCAACTTGATTCCGACTGGTTCGCAAGATCCGTTTGCCCTGCGCCGTCAAGCTCTCGGCATGGTAAATCTTTTGACTTCGGCGCGTTGGTCGTTGCCGCTTAGTGAAGTCGTCGAACTTTCTATGGACTTGCTCAAAATCACGGACGCGGTCGGGCGCGAGAAAATTCAACAGGAATTCGCCGACTTTATGCGTCTGCGCGTCAAAAATGTTTTAGGCAACTCGACGCGTTATGACGTTATCGACGCCGTAATTGATGACGTTGACGACGTGTTTACCGTCACGCTCAAGGCGGCGGCTGTCGAACAATTCCTTAAAATGCCCGACGCAACCAAAAATATTCAATCGTTCGTGCGCGTCGGCAATCTCGCCAAAAAAGCCGAGTCAATTGAACTCAACGCGGAACTTTTCACACTCGACGCGGAAAAAGTTTTGTACAAGGCGTTCGAGGCGATAAAAGTCGTGGCGGGCGAGCTTATCGACAAAAAAGACTTTCTCGGCGCACTCGACGCGCTCAAAAAACTTTCAACGCCGATAGATTCTTTCTTCGATTCGGTCATGGTCATGGACGAAAATTTAACCGTTAGACAAAATCGGCTCGCGCTGTTAAAGGCAATCGACGAACTGCTTGCGCGTATCGCCGACTTCGGCAAAATAGTTCAGTAAAAACTTAAAGCAAATGCTCTTCCAGTTTTAAAATTATATCGCGGAGTTCGGCGGCTCGCTCGAACTCCAAATTTTTTGACGCCTCCCGCATTTCGGCGGTTAAACTTTTGACCAAAGTTTTCTTCTGCGCGGGCGACAACTTTTTTATCAATTCGCCGGGCGACTGCGGACGCTTGGCGGATTTTTTTAGCGGTAGTTCAATCAGCGGCGCAATCGGCTTTTGAATCGTCTTTGGCGTCACGTGAAATTTCGCGTTGTACTCCTCTTGAATTTTCCGACGCCGCGCAGTTTCCGCCATTGCCCGCCGCATCGACTCCGTGACTTTTTCCGCGTAAAGAATTACTTTGCCATGAACGTTGCGAGCCGCCCGCCCGATTGTTTGAATCAGCGACGTTTCCGAACGCAAGAAACCTTCCTTGTCCGCGTCGAGGATTGCAATCAGCGAGACTTCCGGCATGTCCAAGCCCTCGCGCAGTAAATTTATCCCAACCAATACATCAAACTTGCCCGCCCGCAGGTCGTGAATTATTTCCGCCCGCTCAAGCGTCACAACGTCCGAATGCAAATACTTCACGCGAATTTTCACGCCGCTCAGGTAATCGGTCAGCTCCTCCGCGAATTTTTTTGTTAGCGTCGTGATTAAAACTCGCTCGCCCATTGAGACGCGCTTATTTATTTCCGAGATTAAGTCGTCGATTTGGTTTTCAATCGGGCGCACTTCGACAAGCGGGTCAAGAAGTCCCGTCGGGCGCAGGATTTGTTCAACGGTATTTTGAGACTCGGCAAGCTCATACTCGGCGGGCGTCGCGCTCACGAAGATTATCTGCGAAATTTTTTGGTTGAACTCGTCGAAGGTCAGCGGTCGGTTATCCCTTGCGCTCGGCAGTCTGAAGCCGTTTTCTATCAACGATGCCTTGCGCGATTGGTCGCCCGCGTACATTGCGCGAA
>JBGUYA010000056.1:0-8090 GCA_045118435.1 Quinella sp.
GACGAGATTGATAACAAAAGTTCCAACGTGACGATAAGCGGCGGAACGGGCAACGACGAACTCGACAACGCGGGCGCGAACGTTTACATTTACGGCGGCAAAGGTGATGACGAGATTGACAACAAAGGCTCGCGCGTCACGATTAGCGGCGGCAAGGGCGACGACGTTATCACGCTCAAAAAAAATAAGCTCCGCAACGTCATTGAGTACGCGGCGGGCGACGGCAACGATACGCTTTTCAACTTCGGCACGACCGACACGCTCAACATCACGGGCGCAAAGTACACGCGCTCAATCGTCGGCAATGACGTTGTGTTGAAGGTCGACGGCGGCAAAATCCTTCTCAAAAACGCTAAGAACAAGGAGCTTAATATCAACGGCACACTCGCGGGCGGCGGCTCGACTGTTAAAACAGTCACGAACTCGACAAGCTCACCCGTGACTGTCAGCTCCGCTGTGAAAGTTATCGACGCCTCAAAAAGAACCAAAGCCGTTAAAATTGTCGGGAACAGCTTAGCCAACACAATCCTTAGCGGCAAGGGCAATGATTCGCTGTGGGGCGGCAAGGGTGACGATACTTTTATCTTCTGCGCGGGCGACGGCAAGGATAAAATCTTTGACTATACAAGCGGCGACATGTTGAAAATTTTAAATGGCGGCAAGGCGGGCAAGTTCACGAAGTCAAAGTACAGCGGCGGAACTTTATCGCTTACAATTTCGGGCGGCGGCTCAATCACTTTTGAAAACGTCAAGACTTCGACGAACTTCAATATCAATGACAAGTCCTATAAGATAAGCGGTTCAAAGCTCGTCAAGAAATAACTTTAACAATATTGATGGTCGAAATGGATTATGGCGCGGTCGTCCGAGTGCAATTCAATCAGTCGCCGCTGAAATTCCTTATGCAGTTCGCGGTCAGTCATTAAAAAATTCCAAGGGACTGCCACATCGAAAATCAACTTCCTGCCCGACTTGTACGGCACAATTCGGAAGTCATGCAACGTCAGCCGCGAATCAATATCGCACAAAATTTTTTCGGCAAGCTCGCGGTGTTCGTCGAAATTTTTATCGCCGATAACAACGGGGTCGACATGCAACGTTGCCGAGATTTGGAATTGCGCTTGAAGCTTTCGTTCCAAGCGGTCAACAATTTCATGCGCCTCAAGGAGTTTCAACGTCGCGGGAATTTCTACATGCATTGAAACAAAAATTCTCTTCGCGCCGTAGCTGTGAACAATCAGGTCATGAACGCCCAAAACTTCGGGCGCGTCGGTGACCGTTTTTTTTATGCCGTCGATAAGTTCTTGGCTTGCCCTGTCGCCGAGCAACGGATTTAAAATTTCCTTAAGCGAAGTAAAGCCGCTACGCAGAATAAATGCAGAAACAAAAATGCCCGCGCCTCCGTCAATGTTAATGCCGAACTCAAGCCAGACGCCAACAGAAATTATGACGACGCTTGTCGCGAGGCAGTCGGTGAAACTGTCGAGAGCCGACGCGCCTATCGCCGACGAATTTATTTTCTTCGCCGCATGCCGATAGAAAAGCCCCAAGAAAAATTTCGCCGCAACCGATAAGCTCAACACAAGCAAAGTGATTTTGTCGACGTTCAAATCTTCGGGCGTGATGATTTTTTCAATCGACGAGTACAAAAGTTTCGAGCCGACAAGAATCATTGCCGCCGCAATGAAAAGCCCCGCGAGATATTCCGCGCGCCCGTGCCCGAAAGGATGCTCCTCGTCGGCAGGCTTTGCGGCAATCTTGAAACCCGCGAGCATGATAACGGAAGTGCCAATGTCGGAAAGGTTGTTGAAACCGTCGGCGATAATCGAAATCGCGCCGCTGAAAAAACCAATCGTCAGCTTGACGACGCTAAGCAGTAGATTAACAAAAATGCCCGCGAAACTTACAAGTGCGCCGTAACCTTCGCGAGTCGTCGTCTTAAAAATTTTCTTCAACTCCAATCAAATGTTTCTAATAAAACTATACGTGTCAGGAGGATTGCCGCCCTGTTCGCTCGTTAGGAAATTTTCTATGTTCATAAAGTCTTCATTATTCTTAAAGCCGAAGTACTCAAGAACTTTTTTCATTGTGTACCAATCGGAATGCGAAATGAAAAAGAATTTCTGCCCGCGCAATTCGTCCATTTTTGTTAGCAACTCGTTCAGTGAATCGCCGCCGCTAGCTTCGATAATCGGCTCGTCGTCTTGAATGTCAAAAAGCATTTTTATTGCTGGAACATCACCCGGTGAAAGGAAAAAAGCGCGGTTATGGTTAGCACTGAGTTGCATTATAAACTGAGCATTATTAATATCTATATCGTGTTGCTTACAAAATTGCTCACCGAGTCGGTCAATAATGTCGACATTGAACCAAGACGTCCGCGCAAAATGTTCAAACCAAAGCCGATTGTAGCCGTCGTCCAAATTCAAACCAATTTTCCAGCCCGCATAGTGATAAATTTTTTTCTGAACGGGCAATTCACAATTACGTTCACAGGAAACAAACGCATCAAATTTCTGCGCGAGCTTGAAATAATTTTCGGAGAAGAAGGCGTTCAAAATATCTTGGTCGGGCGACTCGCACTCAGGGTTATCAATCAAAAATTGCACGCCGTCACTGAAAAAATTGTCGTCAATCTTGTCAATATCAAGAATCATGACGCCCGAACAAAAATAATTTTCCAACTTGACAATGCCCTTGTGCAAGATGAATTTATCAGTAAGCATGTAACCTGAAGTTGCTATGATTTCGAGAACCGCCGCCAGAGGATAACCTTGCAAATCCTGTTGCCAAAGCTCGGCAATGTCGAGATTGACGATAATATCCGCGTCCAGATAAATCATTTTGCCCGTGCCGAAAATCTTCTTGGCAAGCAAGCGATAGAACATGCCAATGCTGAATCGCGAATTGATTTTATCAAGGAGTTTCTCGCGCAGAAAACTTAATTCGGCGGGACAAAGTTCGTCGACATTGTGAAATTCCACGTGCTGATTATATTTCTCCGTGAGCTTGATAAATTTCTCGCGGTTGTCGTCCGTCAAAGTCGCGTCGTGGAGAATATTAATCGTGACGGGCGACGCGGTGTTTTCAAAGATAGACGCCATAGTCGTGCCGATAAACTTTGAGTAGCGACCGTCGGCGTCGTTCAGCCCAAAACAAATCTGAATCATTTTTCAACCTCCAATTTTTTCAAGCGCGTTGATTAACAAAAGATTTTCCTTGCGCGAGCGAATTGCCGTGCGCAGATATGAGCCGTCAAGCCCCTCGAAGTTCGCGCAACTTCTGAGCAAGATTTTTTCGCGGCGCAGTTCGGATAAAATTTTATCGGCTTGTACGTGACGAAACAGGACGAAGTTCACGGTCGGCGGAAAGATTTTTATCCCGCGCAGTTGTTGAAGGCGTTCGACAAAAAATTTCTTCTCAACCTCAAGCCAAGTGCGCGTTCGCTTTAAAAAATCTTCGTCGGAGAGAGCCGCGACGCCCACTTTTTGTGCGAGGAAATTCACGTTCCAAACGTCCTTTGACAAGTTCAATCGTTCCGCCAAATTTTCTTCGACGACCGCGAAGCCTAAGCGCAAGCCCGGTATCGCAAAGATTTTTGTCAGCGATTGTACGACAGATATTTTTTCCGAGACTAATTTTCTTGCCGAATCAACTTCAAGAAAATCTATAAACGATTCATCGACAACGACATTTGCAAACTGCGCGAGCCGCAAAATTTCTTCGACCGCGATTAAATTGCCCGTCGGATTATTCGGGCGACCGATTATCACGCAGTCGGCAGGCGATTTTATTTCGGCGAGGAGTTCGTCGACGTTGAGCGAAAAATTTTCCTCTGCGCGGGTGTAAAAGTATTTCACTTCGCAACGAGCCGCGCGAGCCGCCCGCTCATACTCCGAAAAACTCGGCACGGGAATTATAACACGAGTAGGGCGCGTCGCGTTCAAGTATAAATAAAAAAACTCCGCCGCGCCGTTGAGTACGACCAATTTTTTTTCCGAGACTGAATAGCGACAAGAAATGGCGCGTTTAAGTTCGGTGGCTTGTGGGTCGGGATAATTCACTACGCCGCGCAGATTTTCAGTCAACGCCCGCAAAATTTTTTCTGACAAGCCCAATGGATTTATATTCGCGCTGAAGTCGAGCCACGCGCCCGCCTTGCCTTCCGCGTCGTAGATTTGCCCGCCGTGATTGTATCGCTCCAACTTCTCGCCCCCAAAATTTTTCTTGCATTATAAATCATTTCAATAGCAAAAAAAAGACAGCCGCCTAAAAATTCTGCGACCTCTCAAATTTTATCTTATTCGATGTTGAGAATCTTGACTATTGATTTATAATTGCTTTGAGGTGATAGACATTGAATGATAAAAAAATTCCGCGCAGTAATATTTCCGCTTACGTCAAAAAATATATTCAGCTGTGCGTGGGCGCGGTGATTGCGGCGGTCGGCTTGGAACTTTTCCTTATTCCAAATGAAGTTATTGACGGCGGCGTTGTCGGCTTATCGATTATGGCGCAGTACATGACGGACTTGCCGCTCGGCGTCTTCCTAATCGCGTTCAATATCCCGTTCCTATGGCTCGCTTACAAACAAATCGGCAAGAGTTTCGTTATCGCGACGATTGTGGCGATTTGTTTCCTAAGTGTTTGGTCGGAAGTAATCGGGCAATATCCAAAGGTCACGAATGATCCTTTCCTCGCGGCGATTTTCGGCGGAATAATTGACGGTATCGGCGTCGGGCTGATTATGCGGGCGGGCGGCTCTCTCGACGGCACGGAAATTGTTGCGATTATCGTCGACAAGAAAACTATCTGGTCGGTCGGCGAAGTCGTCATGTTCATAAATCTTTTTATCTTGAGCGGCGCGGGCTTGCTCTTCGGCTGGGATAAGGCTATGTATTCGCTCTTCGCGTACTTTGTCATTTCCAAGATGATTGACGTTGTTATTAAGGGGCTTGACGAAATGTATTCCGTCATGATTGTTACAAATGTTCCTTACGAAGTCACTGACGAACTCAACGCGAAACTCGGACGCGGCGTCACGCTCCTGCACGGCGAAGGCGGCTACACTCGCCAAAGCAAAGAGATTTTGTATTGCGTCGTGACCCGCCTTGAAGTCGACAAACTCAAGGAAATTGTCTTGGACATGGACGAGCATGCCTTTATCACGATTTATCCCGTCAATGACATTGTCGGCGGGCGATTTAAAAAGTCCGGGCATTGAAATAAAAAAATCCCCGCCGCTTTGGTGGGGATAAATTTTTTTTTGCCGCGCAGAGTTTATTTCTTCTTCAATGAACTGCCGCTAATCTTGTAGTTGATGCCGTTGACGTTGAAAGTTGTCGCGGAGAAATTCTCCAGCGTAATGGCGTTAGCTGTAGAACCAACTTTGAACGAAACAGCTTTACTCTTCTTATCATAGCTGGAAGAGAACTTTCCGGTGATTTGCAACATGTCCGTATTGTCGAAACCGTAGATAACGTCGTTGCCGTCGCCGCTTTCATAGATGAAAGTATCTGCTCCGTTGCCACCCCAGAGCGAATCATTTCCTTTTCCGCCGCGCAGAGTATCATTGTCCGCATCGCCGTAAAGTTTGTCATTGCCAGCGTTGCCGACGAGCGAATCATTACCCGCGCCGCCGTAGAGGACGTCATCCTTAGAGCCGCCAAGAATTGTGTTATTGCTCGCGTTGCCCGTGATTTGGATAGCTTTCTTTGTGCGAGAAGAGGCATCGGCAACTGTACGCCATTTTTCAAGCGAAACTTTAGCGTTCGTCGAGTCATTAACAAGCAACGCGCCGCCTATTACCGTTTGCTCCTTGTTCTTAGCCGTGATAAAGGTAATTTCTTTGTCCTTGCCATTCTTGACGGTCAAAGTATCCTTGCCGACCGTGAAGATAGCGTCGGAGCCGCTGAGAGACGTTTTGGAAATTGCCGCGCCGATTGAAACTTTATCGCCCGCCGTGAAGTCGGCAATAACATTGTCGCCTTTTTCGTAGACAAAGACATCTTTACCCTTGCCGCCCGTGACGGTGATTTTGGAGCCGCTGAGCGTCAATTTGTCATTACCGTCGCCACCAATAACCGCCGCATTGCTCGCCGCTATATTAATCGTGTCGGCTTTGGCAGTGCCTGTGAAGGTTTTGCCTTTCATGTCGCCGGTCAGCTTGACTGAGTAATTCCCGCTGTTGGATTTGAGCGAAGTATTTTTGCCGAGCGCGGTAGCAGCAATCGTAAGAACTTTATTGCTTGGCGCAGTGAGTTTGGCGTTCTTCGTCAAGCCGCTCAAAACCACTTGTGCCGAGCCTGTCTTCTTCGCGCTGTAGATGATTTTGTTGCCAGAAACGGTGTAGCCCGCGCTTGTGTCGGCTGTTAAGCTACCGTTTGTGCCGTTCATGTTCCAAGTAGGAGCATTGGCGGGTTTCAACTCATCGGAGACTGCCAGCGAATAACTTATGCCATTATCCGCCGTAATTGTCGGGGCATTGCTAGCAAGCACAGCGGAATCGTTGAAAGTGATCTTGTAACTGCCATTCTTCTGTTGAGCGACTTTAATACCCGACTTAATCGCGGCAAGGTTGGTTTTTGAGTTGAGTCCCTTGATTGTAATCGTTTGACCGCCTTGCGCCGCCGTGTGAGTGATTTTGTTATTTTTGAGCGTGTAATAGTCGCAGTAGGAAGTTACTTTATAAGTGGCGGTGCCTTTCTTGAAAGTCGTAAAGGAGCCGTCGGTTTTTACGCTCGAAGTGGGCACGTCTTTAGCAAGGCTCAACTTGTAGCCCTTTGTGATGGAAACGTCTTTGCCGTTGAGGTTAGCCGCCGTCAAGGTGACAGTCTTCTTGCTCGTGTCGACTTTGATAGCATTGGTAATCTTCGCGTTGGACAGCGTGAACAAATCGGCTTCCTTAACTTCCGCAGTGTAGGCGATACTTTTCTTATCTTTGGCGACAGAATAGCCCGCCGTCCTGCTTGCCGACTTGTAAGTCGTGCCGTCGAAGTGAGCCGCAGTCGAAGTTGAACCTGCTACTCCGCTCAGTGCCAATGTATAACTGCCCGCGTTCTTGCTAAATGTGACGTCTTTGCCGTTGAGGTTAGCCGCCGTCAAGGTGACAGTCTTCTTGCTCGTGTCGACTTTGATAGCATTGGTAATCTTTGCGTTGGACAGCGTGAACAAATCGGCTTCCTTAATTTCCGAAGTGTAGGCGATACTCTTCTTATCACTTGCGACAGAATAGCCCGCCGTCCTGCTTGCCGACTTGTAAGTCGTGCCGTCGAAATGAGCCGCAGTCGAAGTTGAACCTGCTACTCCGCTCAGTGCCAATGTGTAACTGCCCGCGTTCGCACTGAACGTGACGTCTTTGCCATTGAGGTTAGCCGCCGTCAAGGTGACTGTCTTCTTGCTCGTGTTGACTTTGATAGCGTTGCTTGCCGTAACATTCGTCAGCGTGAAGAGCGTTTCGCTACTGGCAGCGGCGTAAGTTATCTTGTTGCCGTTCAGTTTCAGACCCGCTGTAGTCGTTTTCTTGAAAACAACGCCAGCATCAGTTGTCTCCCACGAAATTTCCGTTGTAGGTTTGGTAATACCATAAATGGTAATGCCGTCGGCTTGTATACCGCCATTGATTGTTTCAAGCTCCTCTACCGAAGATTCAAACTCAATGACATCGCCCGCGCCGAATCCTTCCAATTTGACTGCTCCAGAGCCATCGCCGAGCTTGATTGTGTCGTTGCCCTGCGCGGTGTTGATTGTGACATTATCGCCTTCACTATAAACATAATCGTCGCCTTCGCCGCCGTTAATGGAAACTTTTGTGCCGCTGTTGGAGATATTATCGTTGCCCGCGCCGCCGTTGATTGAGTCGTACCAGCCTTCGTTGGAAATATAATCGTCGCCCACGCCCGCATTGATTTCGACATTCGAGCCGTAGTTTTCGATTGAGTCATTACCGTTGCCCGCGTTGATTGTGACGTCTTCGCTGTCGTTGGAAATGGTATCTTTTTCACCAAGCGCGTTAATCGTTACGTTGTTGAAAGAATTTTCGAGCGAATCTTTGCCGTCGGTCAAGGTAATTTCGGTGACAGCAACTTTAT
>JBGUYA010000057.1:0-4955 GCA_045118435.1 Quinella sp.
TTAAGTTCGCGTTCTTGTTTTTCTTTAAGTTCGCGTTCCTGTTTTTCTTTAAGCTCGCGTTCCTGTTTTTCTTTAAGTTCGCGTTCTTGTTTTTCCTTAAGCTCGCGCTCGCGTTGCTCTTTTAAAGCCGCGTCGTCTTCAGTGTCGACAATTTCAACGTCACGCGGAATTTCCTTGACGGTCGGCGCAGTTGGTTCAGTTGTTGTCGGCGGAGTTGTCGGCTTGGGTTCTGGTTTATTGAGTTCGGGATCTTCTTTGAACTCGGCGTTGCCCACGTCGATAACAAAGCGATAACCCGCCTTGCCGCCGCTCAGATAAAATGGACGCGTATCCGCCATTGACTCTATGACAATTCGGACGGTAGTCGAATCGAATTGCGCAATGCGAAGTTTTTTCGCCGCCAACGATTTAAATTCAATCTCGCGCTGAACTTTGGGATTGAGCCAGGCGTTTTGCAAATCTATTATGACGCGCGAAGGATTTTCGACGTAAGACTCGGTGAACTCGACCTTCTTTGTAATGTCAAAGACCATTCGGATTGTGCCATTGCCGTAGCCAAATCTTACCGCTTGCACTTCTGCAAAATTTGCCGTGCGCTCTTTGAAATTCGGTTCGGCTTTTTGCTCCTCCTCCGCGTACGCCGTCGCTGTCGCCGCAATCAAAATGAGGAGACTCAAAAATATTTTTCTTACCAACTTAAAGCCCCCTCTTAAAAAGAATTAGGAATTTGGAATTAGGAATGTGGAATGGAAAAAATAATTCCTAATTCCTAATTTCACATTCCTAATTGCAGTTCAGGTCTCGTAAGAGCCGTAGCGTTGCTCAAGCTTCTTGAAGATCCAAGTCAAAATCGCCGTCATGCCCAGATAGAATATGCCCGCGATTACAAACGGCGTCATGTCGAATTCGCGTTGAACAATCGTCCGCGCAACGCGTAGCAAGTCGTTCATTGCCAAGATATAAATAAGCGACGTGTCTTTGACAAGGTTAATCGTCTCGTTTGAAATTGGCGGCAACACGACGCGCAACACTTGCGGGAAAATTATATAGCGCATCATTTGCCAATGCTTGAGTCCGAGAGCTTTAGCCGCCTCGTACTGCCCGCGCGGTATCGCTTGAATTCCTGCGCGGAAGACTTCCGCAAAATATGCCGCATAGTTGAGCGTGAACGCAAGCAACGCCGCCGCCACGTCCGGCAACATTATTCCGACCATCGGCAACGCGAAATACACGAACAACAACTGCAACATCAGCGGCGTCCCGCGCATTATCCACACGTAGAATTCCATGAGGTAGCGCAACGGCGCGAAACTCGATATTCTTCCAAGTGCCGCCAACGCCCCGATTGGCAAGCTTAAAATTAAAGTCACGAAGAAAATTTCCAACGTGACTTCTGCGCCCTCCATTATGAGGAGCGTCATATCAAAAAATTTTTCCATAACAGCTATTCCCTAACTCCCGTCAAAAACAATTAGGAATTTGAAATTAGGAATGGTTTTGTCATTCCACATTCCTAATTCCTCATTCCTAATTGAATCTGCGGCGGTCACTGTTTGCGAATCAGCAACTGCCGATTATTTTTTCTTAATCAAGTCAGCTTGGAACCACTGCTCGGAAATTTTGGCGGCGGCTCCGTCTTTAACCATTTCATCAAAGACGCCTTGAACTTTGTCGCGCAGTTCGGTATCGTCTTTGCGGAAAGCAATACCAAATTGAGTGACGGGACCGACAGTAACATCAAGCGCGTCAAATTTGCCGTCTTGCTTGCTCATTGCATAACGCCCGACAATCTCGTCACAGACAAGCGCGTCGATTCTGCCGTTCTCCAAATCCATGAACGCGCTGACGTAGTCGCCGTAAGTCTTGAATTCCTTAAAACTACCTTTGAGTTCCGCGTTGCCGTCAATGTAAGTCTCGGCGGTCGAACCGGCTTGCGTGCCGACAGCTTTGCCCGTGAGGTCAGCCTCAGCCTTAATGCCTTGATCGTTGTCCTTCTTCACGAAGACGATTTGGCGATTGTCCATGTAAGGATCACTGAAGAGCATGTTCTGTTGGCGTTCGGGCGTAATGTCAAGCCCGTTCCAAATTATATCAATGCGCCCCGATTTAAGCTCCGCCTCTTTGCTGTTCCAGTCAATGGCTTTGAATTCGACTTCGGAACCGAGACGCTTCGCCGCCTCTTTGGCAAGATCAACGTCGAAACCGACAATTTCATTTTGCTCATTCTTGAAACCCATCGGCGCGTATTCGTCGTCAAGCCCGATTGTAATCTTCTTGACTTCCTTAGCGTCGCCGTCAGTCTTGGCAGGCTCATTACTGCCGCCGCAACCCGCGAATACCATTGTCACGAGCAACAGAGCCGCCATAAAAATTTTCTTCATGCCCTAAAAACTCCCTTTCGACAAAAAAATTAATAAACCGCGTTGCATTATACTTTATTGATTAAAGCATTGCAAGCGCGGCAACAATTTTTTTGAAAGCATTATGAAATCCTTTACCACATTGTCTTAATAAGGTCTGCATGGAACCATTGCGCGGAGATTTTGGCGGCTGTACCGTCCTTAATCATATCGTTGAAAACTATTTGAACTCTGTCGCGAAGTTCCACATCATTTTTGCGAAAGCCAATCCCGATTTTCGTCACGGGACCAATCGTCACTTCGACAATCTTAAACTTACCAGTGTTTTTGCTCAGCTCGTAACGCGCGGCGTGTTCGTCGCAAATCAGCAAATCAACTTCGCCGCTATTGAGCGCATTGAACGCATTTAAAACCGTGCTGTAAGTTTTGAATTCGCGAATAGATTTTCGGAGAGTCTCGTTTTGCTCAACGTAAGTTTCGGAGTTGGAGCCGCTTTGCGTCCCGACGCGCTTGCCAGCAAGATCCGACTCGGAATTTATTGTAAAGTCGGCATTTTGGTTAAGCAAAACAATTTGGCGATTGTCCATGTAAGGGTTGCTGTAAAGAAAAAATTCCTTGCGTTCGGGCGTAATGTCAAGCCCGTTCCAAATTATGTCGATTTTACCGGAATTCAGCTCTTCAACCTTTGAATTCCAATCGATAGGTTTAAATTCAAACTCAACGCCGAGCCGCCGCGCCGTCTCTTTGGCAAGGTCAATGTCAAAGCCGACAAGTTCATTGTCATCATCTCGGAAACCGAACGGCGCGTACTCATCATCAAGCCCGACAACAATCTTTTCATGCTCCTTAACTTCTCCGCCGCAACCGCTTATCAGCAATGCCGCGCAGATTAGTAAAAAAATTTTTCTCATGAGATAAACCCCTTTAGCGTCTCGACTTGATAAGGTCTGATTGAAACCATTTCTCGGAGATTTTTTTAGCCGTGCCGTCCGCAATCATTTCGTTGAAAACTTCTTGAACTCTGTCGCGCAGCTCAACGCTGTCTTTGCGAAAGCCAATGCCGAACTCGGTCACGGGACCAAGCGTCACTTCAATAATCTCGAACGCGTCGGGATTTTTCATTATCTCGTAACGCGCCGCAATCTCATCGACAATTATCACGTTAAATTTCCCCGCGCTCAAAAACTCAAAGCCTTCTTTAACGTTGTTGTAAGTAATAAACTTGGCGAGGCTGTTCCGGAGTTTCGTATTGCTTTCAACATAATCTTCGGAGTTGGAACCGGCTTGTGTGGCGACAATTTTACCGGCAAGGTCGCCTACAGAGTGAATGTCTTGCGTGTCGCCCTTCCTGGCCAAAAGAATCTGCCGGTTGTCCATGTAGGGCTTGCTGAAAATCATGTACTCCTTACGCTTGTCGTTTATGTCCAGCCCGTTCCAAATCATGTCGATTTTCCCCGACGAGATCTCCATTTCTTTGTTGTTCCATGAAATGGGCTTGAACTCTATCGCAACGTTCATGCGCCGCGCCGTCTCTTTGGCAAGGTCAACGTCAAAGCCGACAATATTTCCATGCGCGTCGCGAAAACCCATAGGCGCAAAGGCGTCGTCAAGCCCGACAATAATTTTCTGCGGCTTATTATCTCCGCTACTGCAGCCCGTGATAAGGGAGATTGGAAAAAGGAGAAGGGCAAAGATAATTAAAAATTTTTTCACGGCACGACCTCCTTGTTTTATATCTTTGTCTTAATCAAGTCAGCTCCAAACCATTCCTCTGAAATTTTTTTTGCCGTACCGTCTTTAACCATGCTATCAAAAACTTTTTGAACTTCGTCGCGCAGTTGAACATTGTCTTTGCGAAAGCCGATTGCCGTCTCCATTGTCGAACCGATTTTTATATCAATAAATTTAATATCGCTGGGATTTTTATTAAACTCGTAACGCGCAATTAGCTCGTCGCAGAGGAGCACGTCAACTTCGCTTTTCTTGAGAGACGTAAGCACATCACTAAATTTGCTGTAGCTTTTATGATCGCGAATGGAGTTCCTTAGTTTCGGATTCTCGTTGATATAATCCGCCGAAGTGGAGCCGTCTTGCGTCCCGATAATTTTGCCTTCCAAATCGCCTTCGGAATAAATTTCCTCCTCGAAATTCTTTCTGACCAAAATGACTTGGCGGTCGTCCATGTAAGGTCTAGTGAAAATCATATACTCCTTGCGCCTATCGTTTATATCTAGCCCGTTCCAAATCATATCGACTTCGCCGGAAGTAATTACCTCGCGCTTTTTTGACCAATCGATAGGCTTAAACTCTACGTCGGCATTCATGCGCCGCGCAACCTCTTTGGCAAGGTCGATGTCGAAACCGATAATATTTCCGCTCTCGTCGCGAAAACCCATTGGCGGGAAGTTGTCATCAACTCCTATTACTAATTTTTTGTCGTTCGTCAAACCTCCGCAACCCGTCAAACCCATTACAATTAAGATAAGTACTCCCACAAAAATTTTTTTCACAAGGGCGACTCCTTTCGCAGAAGAATTTAACCGTGTCAATTATATTTGAGTTGCCGCTTGCTGTCAAAAAGTTTTAATCGACGCG
>JBGUYA010000058.1:0-2894 GCA_045118435.1 Quinella sp.
CGGACTCCACAGAGCAGCGTGCCGGGTAACGCCCGGTGAGAGTAATCTTAAAGACAGTGTCACAGAAAAGAAAACCGCCCTTTAAAGGGGCAAGGGTTCAGGAATCGGGAATCAGTGAAAAACCCTGACCCCTGACACCTGACATCTGATCCCTTACAAGGTAAGGATGAAAAGGCAGGGTAAGAGCCTACCAGCGTTCGAGTAATCGACCGGCTTGATAAACCTCACGCGGAGCAAAACTAAATAGGAAAGGGTTGAGGTTGCTCGCTGACCTTTCGGGTAAGTTGCTAGACTTGGGCGGCAACGTTCAAGCAAGATAAATGATTGCCACTAACAGAATCCGGCTTATTGACTGCCTGTCAACGCACTGAGAAATTAAAAACGTCGCTGTCGAGAAATTTCGCGGCGGCGTTTCCGCTTTAGACAGAAAATTTTCAGCGCGTAATTCAGGCAATAATCACATCGAAAGATTATAATTCCGTTAAAATATTTAGAGAGGAAGTGGCTGATTTTGAGGAGTTTTTTGCGAGCGTTAATGATGGTGATGTGTTTGCTGTCGATTAGCGTTTCCACAAGCTATGCGGCAGGTGCTTATCGAGTCGGAGATCAAGGCGAGGAAATAGCCGAACTTCAAGGCAAGCTCGTCGTTTTGGGCTATGACGTCATGGCGGATGGAGCTTTTGGTCCCGCTATGGCAGATGCTATCAAACAATTTCAAAAATCTCAGGGCATTAAGGCGGACGGCTTAATCGGTCCGGCAACTTACTCGGCTCTGCTCGGTAAGGACATGCCCGACATCAGTTGCGGCTCCAATTACATTTCTCACAGAATTATTAACAACGCGATGGATTATCTCGGCGTCCCCTACGTCTTCGGCGGCACAAGCCCCTACGGCTTTGATTGTTCGGGCTACGTTCAATACGTCTTCGCCAATGCCGGTATTTCCCTCCCGCGTACTGCTGATGTTCAATATGAAGCCGGAACGCCCATTTCTACGACTGAACTTGTCGCGGGCGATTTGGTTTTCTTCTCAACCTACACTTGGGGCGCGTCTCACGTCGGCATTTATCTCGGCGACAACAATTTTATTCACGCCAGTTCAAGTCGCGGCATTTCCGTTGATTCGCTCGGCAGTTCTTATTGGAGCTCACACTATATTGGCGCGCGCAGAATTTTATAAGTCTGCAATGGCTTATTCAAAGAAAAAATGTCCTTCGATTGCCGGAGGGCATTTTTTCAATGCGTAATGCGTAATTCGTAATGCGTAATGATTTTGGAGGAGTTTTACATGTCGCAGTTTGATAAAAGAAATTTGTCGATGATGATGGATTTCTACGAAATGACAATGGCGAACGGCTACTTCGTCAATGGCGGCGAGGGTGCTCGCGTTGCCTTCGACGTGTTTTATCGGCGCAACCCCGACGCGGGCGGCTTTGCAATTTTCGCGGGGCTTGAACAAATTATCGAGTACGTGGAGAATCTGCACTTCAGCGCGGCGGACATTGATTATCTGCGCGGGCAGAAAATTTTCAACGAGGACTTTCTGGAGAGCCTCAAGGATTTTCATTTTCACGGCGATATTTACGCTTTCCCCGAAGGAACAATCATGTATCCTAACGAACCGTTCATGACGATTGTCGCCAACTTGATTGACGCGCAACTTGTCGAGACGGCAATTTTGACGCAGGTCAATCATCAATCGCTTATCGCGACCAAAGCGCGGCGGATTGTTCGGGCGGCGGAAGGGCGTTTTGTCTCCGACTTCGGGGCTAGACGCGCTCACAACATGGACGCCGCAACTTACGGCGCACGCGCGGCTTTTATCGGCGGCGTCAACGGCACGGCGACCGTCAGCGCGGGTCAGCTCTTTAATATACCCGTCAATGGCACGATGGCGCACAGTTGGGTTATGTACTTTAAAAACGAGTTCGAGGCTTTCAAGAAATACGCCGAAGTTTATCCCGACGTGACGACGCTCCTTGTCGACACCTACGACGTTATTCACAGCGGTATTCCCAATGCGATTCGCGTCGCCAAAGAAATTCTGGAGCCGCAAGGAAAACGTCTGCGCGGCGTTAGAATTGATTCGGGCGACTTGGCTTATCTATCTAAAAAAATTCGCAAGATGCTTGACGACGCGGGCTTGACCGATTGCAAGATCATTGCATCAAATAGTCTCGACGAGTTCACGATAACTTCGCTGATTAGTCAAGGCGCGGCGATTGATTCATTTGGCGTCGGCGAGCGTTTGATAACTGCTAAGTCGGAGCCAGTGTTCGGCGCGGTTTATAAAATCGTTGCGGTCGAGGAATGCGGGCAATTCGTTCCGCGAATCAAGGTCAGCGAGAACGTCGAGAAGATTACCAATCCCGGCTTGAAGAATATTTATCGCGTGTACGATGAGCAAGGTCACGCTGTCGCGGATTTAATGGCGTTGGCTGATGAGACTGTCGACTTGTCGAAGCCCTATCGCTATGTTGACCCGATTAAGCCTTGGAAAAATCGCCGCTTTGAAAATTTCACTGCAAAGAAACTTTCCAAGCTGTATGTTAAAGACGGGCGGCGCGTTGAGGATTTGCCGACATTGCATGATATTCGCGACTACGTTAAACATCAGCTCGCTTGCGAAATTTGGCAGGAGGAGCAGCGTTTTGAAAATCCGCACCGCCATTACCTTGACATGACGCCCGACTACTACGACATGAAAATGTCCTTGCTCCACAAGACACGCTCGAACATGTAAGGAGGTTAGAATTTTGTCGAAAGTCGCCGTCGTCATTCCCATTTACAAGGAAGAACTTGACGAACTCGAAAAAATTTCGCTCGCGCAGGTCAGGAAGGTTTTAAAAAATTATCCGATTATCTTCATTGCGCCCGAAGGCAAAAACTTTTCC
>JBGUYA010000059.1:0-12569 GCA_045118435.1 Quinella sp.
AAGAATTTCTTCGTTGTTCGGTCGTGCGGAAATGGTCGCAACCATTCACGGCGGCTTAAATCGAAAAGAGCGGCGTGCCGTCGAAGAACGATTCAAGCGGGATAAAAATCTTCTTGTACTTGTCGCGACGGACGCAGCTGGCGAAGGTATCAATTTGCAAAATGCACACCTCATGATTAACTATGACTTGCCCTGGAATCCTAATCGGCTTGAACAGCGATTTGGGCGAATTCACAGAATCGGACAAAAAGAAGTTTGCCATTTGTGGAATCTGGTAGCCAATGACACTCGCGAAGGGCAAGTCTTTTTAAGGCTCTTGAAAAAAATTGAAGAAGAACGCGCCGCACTGGGCGGACAAGTCTTTGATATTCTCGGCAAAATTTCTTTTAACAACAAACCTTTGCGCGATTTGCTGATTGAAGCGATTCGCTACGGTAATGATCCTTCGGTCGTGCAACGTCTGAACAGCGTGCTGGATAAGAGCTTTGACGCTGACAAGATTCGAGAACTTTTAAACGAACGCGCCTTAACGGAAGATGCTCTTGGTTTTGGCGAAGTTATCGGCATAAGTCAGAACATGAAACGCGGCGCATTGCACAGACTCCAGCCACACTTCGTCGAGAATTTTTTTCTTGCGGCGTTCCAAAAATTAGGCGGGCAAATTTATAAGCGCGGTAGTGGTCGCTACGAAATTACTCGTGTACCTGCCGTCATTCGTAATAAAGCCCTGAAAGGTCGTTTCGCGGAACCGATAGCTGGAAGTTACGAGCGCATTTGTTTTGCCAAAGAGAATTGTCATATCGCGGGCGTAGTCTCTGCAATTTTGGTGGCTCCAACGAATCCGCTTTTGGATGCCGTGAGTGATTTGACTTTGGAGAAATTCGGCGACGCCTTGAAGCAGGGAACAATTTTTATTGACGACAACG
Organism: Quinella sp.; assembly: GCA_045118435.1. Lineage (GTDB taxonomy): Bacteria > Bacillota > Negativicutes > Selenomonadales > Selenomonadaceae > Quinella. The sequence goes on from JBGUYA010000059.1 coordinate 927, forward strand.
ACAGCGGGAAAAATTTTCGTTTGCTTTTCTACGTCGAAGTCAAATTTCAGGACGGGCGGCGCGAGACCATTGCCAAGCGACTGCACTTCGTGGAAATTCCAGAGAACGGACAAGCTATTCTCGTAAATTATGCTCCTTATCTCGATTATCGTTCGCCAAAAGAATCCGAACGTGAAGAAATTTTGTCGGCAGTTCAAAATGCAGATTGGCTTAAGGGCGACGTTGAAAATATTGCCGTAAGTTATGCGATAAAAAATATCATACCGGCGCACTTTCGTAAAGTCACCGCCGACAAAAAAAGTTATCTTGACAAATTGGAGCAGGCAGTAAGAGAACGTCTGAGTAGCGAAATAAATTACTGGGACAATCAGGCGCGAGAACTTCGCGACAAAGACAAAATCAACTCTGACCGTGCGACACAACGCGCCGACGATTTGGAAAACCGTTTGAATCAGCGGCTTGACGAAATCGCTCTGCAAAGAAAAATTTCTGTGGCGGCTCCTGTCGTAGTCGGTGGCGCATTGATTGTTCCGAGAGGTTATTTTGATTCGAGTGCCAAAGAAAATTTCTCCGCCGATGCCGAAGCTCGCTCGTGTGTTGAAAAAATTGCTATGGAAGCCGTCATGAAAATTGAGCGCGAACTTGGAAATGAACCTGCCGATTTGAGCCCCTACAAGCGCGGCTACGACGTTGAATCGGTCTCTCGCGATAAAAGCATCGTCCGCTTCATAGAAGTCAAAGGACGGGCGTCTGAGAGTGTCACAGTGACTGTCACCAAAAACGAAATTTTAACTGCGTTGAACTCGCCAGAAAACTTTATACTTGCAATAGTCACGGTCGACGGCAATTCAGCGCACGTGGTTTATCTCAAGACGCCGTTCACTCGTCCGCCCGACTTCAATGCTGTCAGCGTGAATTATAAAATTTCTGCGTTGACTCGGCAAGGGCAAATCCTTCTTGAACGCGACGTTTATATCTGATAAAATCTGCGCGGCGGCTGTGTAGCTGTCGCAAAATTTTTTTGAGGAGGTGTTTGGGCTGAAGAAAAAGTTAATCGAAGTGGCTCTGCCGCTTGACGTTATCAACAAGGCGTCGGCGCGTGAAAAATCCATTCGACACGGACACCCCTCAACACTGCATCTTTGGTGGTCACGCAAGCCGACTGCAACTGCGCGGGCAGTGCTTTTTGCGTCGTTGGTTGATGACCCGTCCGAACATGAAGACAAATTTCCGACGCCCGAAGCTCAGCAAGCCGAGCGTGAACGTTTATTTGAAATCATTGGCGAGCTTGTCGAATGGGAAAACAGCGGCAAGGAAGAAATTTTTGCCAATGCGCTTGCCGAGATAAAAAAATCCGTCGGTGAAGATTTGCCCGCAGTGTTCGACCCATTCGCAGGAGGCGGCACAATTCCGCTTGAGGCTCAACGGCTTGGCTTGAAAGCTTATGCATCCGATTTGAATCCCGTCGCCGTCATGATTAACAAGGCTATGATTGAACTGCCCGCTAAGTTCAAAGATAAGCCGCCCGTCAATCCTGACAAGGATTTAATCAGCACGTGGCGCGGTTCTCAAGGTCTCGCCGCTGATATTCTTTACTACGGAAAACTTCTCAAGGCGCGTGCTTTTGAGAAAATCGGCGAACTTTATCCGAAGGCTGACGGCAAAACCGTTATCGCGTGGCTTTGGGCGCGTACCGTCACTTGCTCCAATCCCGCTTGCAGTCGTCGTATGCCGCTTGTCCACTCGTTCAAGCTTTCGACCAAGCAAAATGTTTTCGTTCAGCCGATTGTCGACGGCGATAAAATTCGCTTTGAAATTCGCAACGGCAAAGACGCGCCCGAAGGTACCGTTAATCGCAACGGTGCTCGTTGTCTTCATTGCGGAGCAAATGTTCCGCTTGAACACGTTCGCAACGAAGGTAAAGCTGGAAGATTATCGGCTCAACTTATGGCGATTGTTGCGGAAGGCGAACACGGCAGAATTTATCTTGCGCCCGACGCCGAACACGAAAAAATTGCCGACGTTGAAAAGCCTGATGATTATCCCGACAGCGATTTGCCAAATAATCCACGAGACTTTAAGACGCCTAATTATGGAATGAAAACATTTGCGAGCTTGTTCGCGAACAGACAACTGGCGGCTTTAACGACGTTTAGCGATTTGATTCCCGAAATTCAAGTGCAAGTGCAAGCTGACGGCGGCTCCAAAGATTATGCCGACGCTCTCACCGTGTACTTGGCTTTTTTAATTGATAAGCTTGCTGATAGAGGTTCTTCAATTTGTAGTTGGCAAGATATTGGCGAGAAAATACGAAATGTGTTTGCTCGTCAAGCAATTCCAATGTTTTGGGATTATGCAGAGACAAATCCCTTTTCAAATTCAAGCGGCTGTTTTGATAACATGCTTGGCTGGATTTATGAGAGCGTTAAAGAATTGCCTGCGCGGATTGTAGATGAAGTTATCAATCACAGCGCGTTGAAAAGTTTTCCACTGAAAGAGTCGGTCATAGTCTCGACAGACCCGCCGTATTACGACAATATAGGTTATGCGGACTTGTCGGAATTTTTTTATGTGTGGTTGCGTCGTCCGCTGAAGAAAATCTATCCTGCGTTATTCGGACGCATGAACTTTGACAAGAATGACGAACTGATAGCAGATATTTATCGACATGGCAGAGATAAAACAGCTTCTAAAAAATTTTTCGAAGACGGAATGCTCCAAGCATTGCGCAATATTTACAACGTTGTCCGTGAAGATTTTCCTGTGACAATTTACTACGCGTTCAAGCAACAAGAATCCGATTCAGCGTCAACGGGCTGGGAAACCATGCTTACGTCGATAATCCACGTAGGTTTTCAAATCACAGCAACTTTGCCTGTACGAACAGAACGTACTGCACGGACACTAGCAATAGATACAAATGCTTTGGCATCGTCGATAGTGTTGGCTTGTCGAAAACGTCCGCCGGAAAATAATCTTTGCGATAAGAGCGACTTTCTGCGCGAACTCAAAGCTGAACTTCGGACTGCGATTGATAAAATGCAACAGGCGAATATTGCGCCGGTCGACATGGCTCAAGCGGCTATCGGACCTGGTATCAGCGTTTATTCGCGCTACGAACGAATCACCGACATGAACGACAACGCCGTCAGTGTCCGCGACGCGCTGAAAATCATCAACGCCGAACTCGACGAATATTTTAACGGTCAAAGTCGGCGGCTGGATTCGGCAAGTCAATTCTGCGTCGACCTGTTCACTCAGAACGCTTTCAACGAGATTAACTTTGGCGAAGCTGATGTTTTGGCGCGGGCGAAAAATATTTCCGTCGGCGGACTTGAAGATTTGGGCGCGGTAATATCTGCGCGTGGACGAGTGCGGCTAAGAGACCGCGACGAAATTCCTGCGCTGAACGAAAACAAACAACTTGATAAAGCTTGGGTCAAACAACTTGTCGAGGCAAATTGCGCGTGGCTTTGGGTTCAAAGTCTCGTGAAAGTCTTCGACAAGTTGGGCATTGCCGGTTGCGCCGAACTTTTGACGAACTTTGACGGCGACGCCGAGTCTTTGAAAAATTTGGCGTATCGGCTGTATAACATTTGCGAGAAAAAGAATTGGGCGAAGGAAGGCACCGGCTACAATGAACTTGTCGTAGAGTGGCAGGACATTTTGAGCAAGCGCGCTGAATTCATGCAGACAAAATCTTCGGAGCTTGTGCAGGGCGAATTGTTCTGAAAAAATACCCCCGTTGAAAGGCGGGATTTTTTATTGCGGCGGCGAAGAAAATTTTTTGGGAGGTGAAAATTATGAACGAAAAAAATCACTCTGATATTGGCAGAGCGATGAATTTTGTCTTGCGACCGATGCTTGCGGCGTTCGTGCAGAAAAAATTGGCGCGACATTTCGGCACGGATAATTGGTGGCAAAGTGGCGTTTTGGACGTGCTCTATCCCGAACAAAAAAGATTTTTGCCGGCGGCGGGCACGTATGAAGAATTAACGGACGCATTGGACATGCAACTTTGCATTTTGCTGATAGATATTCATTGGCGGGAAATATTTTCGGTCGGCTTATCACGCAATTATTTTCATTACGTCAAGGAACTCAAAGGAATTCGCAATGCTTGGGCGCATGAACCGGATTCATTTGACGACGCGGCGACTGTGCGAGCATTGGACACTATGGCGTTAATCAGCGAACAATTCGACGCGGAGACGACTGAACAGTTGCGAGCAATGTGGAGCGCAAAACTCAATCGGCAACCCGAACCCGTCGCAGTCGTCAAGCCGGTGCAGGAGCCTTTGCAGATACCGAACAACTTAAAATCTTGGCGCGACGTGATAGAGCCTAATTCTGACGTTGCACAGGGGCGTTACAAGCAAGCAGAGTTTGCGGCGGATTTGGCGCAAGTCGTTCGCGGCGAAGGCAGTCCCGAATATGTGAATCCCGTTGAATTCTTTTCGCGGACGTATTTAACAGGCGGCTTGAAAACTCTTCTGGTCGAGACGTTGCGGCGATTGACTTCGGGCGACGGCGAACCCGTTATCCAGTTAAAAACTTCATTCGGTGGCGGCAAGACTCACAGCTTGCTTGCGTTGTATCATCTTTTCGGCGGCAAGATTCAAGCGGTGCAATCTTCGGCAGTCAGAGAAATTTTGGACGAGGCAAAAATTGAATTTCTGCCAAAAGTACACACGGCGGTTATCGTCGGGACATGGACAAATCCACTCAAGTCGACGCTTTGGGGCGAAATCACCGCGCAATTAGCACGCTCAACGGGCAAACCCGAACTTTACGAATTGATTCGCGAGAATGACGAGAAAAAAACCGCTCCAGGTGTTGAAACTCTCCGAGAAATTTTCAACGCGGCAAGTCCGTGCTTGATTCTAATTGACGAGGTTGTTGCCTACGGTCGAAAGCTCCAACAAGGCAAAGTCGACGGAGGCACTTTTGGCAACCTGCTGAGTTTTATTCAAGAGCTTACGGAAGCGGCAAAGGCAAGTAAAAATAGTGCAGTCGTCGTTTCAATTCCCGAATCCGATGCGGAAGTCGGCGACAAATTGGGGCGACAAGTTCTTAAGCAAGTCGAGCACTATTTTGGACGCATTGAATTTGTTTGGGAATCCGCCACGCCCGTCGAAGGTTACGAAATCGTTCGCCGACGACTTTTCAAAACGTGTAACGACGATACAGCGCGTGAGGAAACTTGCTCGGCGTTTTTTAGTATGTACGTCAACAACACAAATGACTTTCCGAACGAGAGCCGACAAAGCAACTATCATGAAAAATTGCTTGCTTGCTATCCGATTCACCCAAAACTTTTTGATTACCTTTACGACAAGTGGACGAGCCTTGAAGGCTTCCAGAAAACTCGCGGAGTTTTGCGCTTAATGGCTAACGTGATTCATTGCCTCTGGTCACAAAACGACCAAAGTGTGTTGGTTATGCCGGGAAATATTCCGCTTAATTTTGCTCCCGTTCGTGCTGAACTGGCAAAATACTTCAAAGGAAATTGGGACTCGATAATCAATTCCGAAGTTGACGGCGACGAGTCAAAGCCTTATGAACTTGACGGCAACAATCCACGTTTTGGAAGATTAAATGCGGCACAAAAAATCTCGCGAACAATTTTCATGGGAACCGCGCCGGGCAGTCGAAGAAATGAAATGAGCGGAATCGAAGAGAGCGAAATCCGGCTTGGCACAATTCAGCCGCAGGATTTTGATAGCATTGCTGTATTCAACGACGCATTAACGAAGCTTAAAGCGAACTTGTACTATCTCTATTCGCAGAATACACGACTTTGGTTTGGTGTTAATCCGACGCTCCGCAAACTTGTCGACGACAAGCTTGAGCAATTTTCGGACGACGATATTGAGTATGCGATTGAACAGCGACTTCGCACGTGGCGTACATCATCATGGGCGGCAGTTCACTTCTGCCCGAAGACTTCAGCTGATGTTGTCGACGAACAAAACGCGCGGCTTGTTATTACGGCTCCGAAATACGCCTTTGATGACAGGCAATCTAGCAATCCAGCCTTAGCCTTCGCGGAAACCGTTTTAAACACTCGTGGAACAGTGCCACGCAAATATAAAAACACTTTACTCTTTCTTGCGGCAGACAGTGATAAATTATCTGTGCTGAAAAAAACTGTTCGTGAATTCAAAGCATGGTCTGAAGTTATCGACGAAGCTGACCAACTTAATCTTGACAGAGTTCAACTCGTTGATGCCAAAAGTAATCGCGAATCAGCGAAAAAAGACTTTGCCATGAAAATTTCTCAAGCTTACTGTCAACTGTTTACGCCCGATAATTTTGGCGAAGCAGATATGAGTATTTTGAAATGGTTCTTCACGGAGATTGACTGCACAAACGAGGATAATATTTCAGTAACCGCCGAAAAATTTTCGAGCAGTGAAAAGCTGCTCCAATCGCTCGGTCATGAAAAGCTAAAAAACCTGCTTGATAAATTCATCTGGCGCGAACGTGATGCCGTTAAATTAAATCAACTTTGGGAGTATTTTACCACTTACTACTACATGCCACGTCTCACTAACAAAAACGTTTTACTTGAAACTGTTCGTAAAGGCGTCGCGGAAAAAACCTTTGCTCTGTCAGACGATGAAGATTTTACCCACGAACTTAAATTCGGCGATATATCTCTCAGAGAAATTTCAATAGAAAATTTCTTAGTCAAATCGTCCGTCGCTCAAGAGCAACTGAAAATTAAACCGCCTGACCCTCCCAAAAAAGAAAACGACGCCGCCGGAACCGACCCGCCTTTACTACCTACACCACCTCCGTCACAATCGCTCTTGCCAAAACATTTTTCTATGGACGTAGAGTTGGATAAAACGAGATTGAACAAAAGCTTCAACGCCTACATTGATGAGGTCGCCTCTTATCTCATGCATCTGCCAAACGCTTCAGTTTCAATTCGCCTTGCTATTAACATTTCTGCACCTGAAGGAATTCCTGAAGACTTAAAGGAAGTCATCTCGGAAAACTGCCACACACTAAAAGTAAGAAATTTTTACTTTGAAAATTAAAATTGTTCACGCTTCCAATACAATTCAACATACTTTTTTGAAAAACGTATTGCCGCCCCTGAGCGTCTGACGACGGGCATTCACTGCGGTTTACGCCCTGCCTTCGCTAACGCTACAGGCACCCCGTTGGGGCAAGGGGCTCCAATCCTTGTTCATTGCCACGTCGTCAGACGGCTTTTTTTCTGCGCTACGCTTGAAAAAATTTTTGCGTCGCGTTGCTAGCAAAAACCGCCTACGCTCAGCCCCGGCACCCCACCCAAATTACCGAAGTTATTTTTCTTAGTCAAAAAGTCAACCCGTCACTCCCCCTTATCTCTCTAAAAATTTCTTCGCGCATGGACATTTCAAAAGCCGCGCAATACTCAAATCGTACCTTTGCAGTCGCAAGGTACTTTTTTTCGTATTGCTCCACACTGCGGCTTTTTCATATCCATACGTTCATTAATTTTTCTGGGTCGTAAATTCTTGCATAAATCACGCAAGCCTTTACGCTGGGGGATTCTCCCCCACTCCCCCTTAAACTTCATGAAAGACGAAAAGGTTGCTTTTTCTCTTCCCGTTTCTCTTCAACAGCTTCAGCTTCTTGACTTCCCGGACTACCTCTCGCAACCTTTTCGGGAGATAAACCTTTATCTTAAGAACTTAAAACCATGATTAACCTTTGTTTTCACCTCTAGGCTGGAATCTTGTAAAAAATTGTCACTGTCAAAAAAAATTTTGCATGGAATGCCAATCCAGTACCAATGCAAGATTTGGTATCGTAGCGTAGCCGATAGGCAAGCGTCTAGCGATATCAAATCTTAGCAGTGGTTGGATTGAATTTTTTTTGCAGTACACGGGGGGACTGGGGGGTGATAAACCCACCAGCGCGGCTAAATTGACTTAGCGAAGACAAGGCTGTCACGGACGACAGCCGCAGTCTGAGCCTTAGTCAATTCCGCGTCATTAGGCGGCTAGCATAGACACCACGTCGGAACGGCTTTGCGTCCGAGCGGCTCTAGGCGGCAAGGGCTGGGCGGCTAGCGCGAGACACCACGTCGGAACGGCTTTGCGTCCGAGCGGCTCTAGGCGGCAAGGGCTGGGCGGCTTCGGCTTTTCGGGCTGGGCGGCTTCGGCTTTTCGGGCTTCACTATAAACTCTATAGAGTTTAAGCGTTTAGTTTTGGTGTCATCAACTATATTATATTAGAACTCATAAATTTTGCCGATTGCTAAATCACAATAATGGCGTTGCTAAATCACAATAATGGCGTTGCACAAATTTTTATAGATTATGGTTGCTTCTATAATAAAATGGAAGACTACGATTTTTCGCGGTCTTCCTTAAATTCTGATTAAAATTTTACTTAGCGACGAAGGATATAGAGTAGAACGTGCGCCCTTTTTTGTTGACTTTGTAGTCTCCTATTACATCTTTGTTTTTCAGGTGCTCGAAGATTGCTATCATAAATTCCCTTATGCGACGTTTAATTTCCAAATGAGCGTTTTCAAGCCGACACTTTTTGAACACATCGGCAAACGTTATAGTCAATGCCATCTTTTTATGCCCTATACTCTCCAGTACTCGCCTTATCACGTAAAACTTCACCATGATACTCAACGGCGTATTTTGTTGGCGCGGTATGTCCAACAACTCTGCATCGAATGTAAGTATTTGATGATTCTTTATGCTTGCCACTTTCCATATCGGCGACTCGTCCAGCAAATGTATGACTGTGGACTCTTTGCCGTTTATTGTCGTTTCCTTGATGATTTCGCAGGGCAAAAGATTTGCGGTAATGTGCGTGCTCGTTCCGTCTTCATAATTGAACTTAGCGCAAATGTCCGTCATTATTATTTCGATTTGAAGACTCATAAGTTTTTTGAGGCTGTGCAGGATAGCGGCGAGTTGGTCTTTGCTTGGTTCCGCATCACATCTGCCAATTTTGCCCGTGAGTCCGCGATAGATTATTGCCGGAGTAAGATGATAATTACCGGCGCGGTATTCGCTTATGCAGACAATCAGAACATCGCAGTCGAACTGGTCGAGCGGTTCCGTCAGCGTGAATTCCGCGTGCTCGTCTACTATGATTCTGAACGGCGAAATGATTTTCCCGTACTTTTTGTGACTTTTCACCTCGACAAGGCTGATAGTGCCGCGACAAGCGTCTTGAAAATTCTCTTCGCTCAGATTGAAAAGTTTTTTGGCGAAGCGGTCATTGGGGATCACTAATATCCTCGTCGGATACACTTGAATATTTTTCTTGCGTTTAACGATTTGCATTGTCACACTTCCTTACTATTTTCGGTTTTATTGAAGTGTTTACACGGCTCGAAATAGTCGTGAGCCGAATAGTAGTTGAAGTAGCACTCATAATTGGTTCCTTGACGATTCTTTAGGCATTTGAGTTGAATTTGACGCGGTTGTTGCTTTTTCGCCTCGTCGATGCGTTTGCGAACGTCTGCAATGTTGGAAGCGTTGATTGAGTTCAAGACATAGAGTTGCAAAGCCCAAACGACATCAGCGGTGTACTCGATGTTGCCCGACTCTTTGAAACTCTCGAAGGAAACAGATTGCGTGTAGTTCGTCCGATTAAAACTACTTATGACAATAAAGGTAGTGTTGGTGTCGCGCTGAAATTTTTTAAGCTTACGAACGGAATCGTCGACGCCGAGTTTGGTTGATTCCTTGTTGGAAGGAACGATTTGAAGATAGTCAAGGCAAATGACAGGAGCCTTTTGTTTATCGAGGCAAAGAGGCTTAAGGCGAATAAGAAGTTCATCAATCGATTCGTCCTGCAATTCCAAGACTTGCAAATTAGTCTTAGAATTGGCGACTTCCCTGATAACATTATCAAGTTGAGCCGACCACGAGCCACGCCGAATATTAGCGGCATTTAGAGTGGTTTGCTTATCGCGCAAGAAAAGCCTCCGAGCGGCAGTCTTAGTGAAAAGTTCAATGTCGCTCATCTCATAAGAACAATAAATGCAATCCTCGCCGCGTTCGGCGAGTTGTTCGAGCAGTTGCCAACAGAAAGTCGTTTTGCCGGCGGCGGGCGTTGCCCCGATTACGTAAAGTCCTGGACTGAAGAATTGCTGTTGGTCAAGATTGTTAAAGCCGGTGAGTCGATTGGCGTAGTTTTTCAGAGAGTTGATGTCAGCTTTGAGGTGGTTAGCGAAATAATCCGCAAGGTGTGAAGATTTAGAAGGAAGAGAGGAACGGCACCAGCTGAAAAGGTGACTTTGAGCATAGGCAATAATTTCAGAAAAGGATTTTTCGCCGCGCTCAGCCTCGTCTTGGAGCACGTCGCTAAGTTCGATAAGTTTGCGCAGATTGGATTTTTCTTTGATGATGTTGGCGTGGTACTCGGCGCGTGCAGTGGTGAAGGTAGCGTCGATAAGCCCAAGCAGATAGCGATGGTCAATCTTGCCAAAATCACCAGTCTTGCGAAGTTCTTCCTCAACGGCGAGATAATCGATAGGCTCTCCTTTGGCGTAAAGGCGAAGAATGGCTTGGAAAACGAGCCTGTGCTCAGGACGATAAAGGTCGTCGGCGTCAATAATGGCGGCGACCTCTGGAACGACAAGCCCTTCCTTCATGAACATGGCGGAAAGAAGTTGTTTTTCCATTTCGATAGCTTCGGGAATTTCTTTTTGATTCATAAAAATCACCTCGTCAAAAAATTGTTAGTCGGAGGCAAAAGAAAAGACGACACTCACTCTGGTGAATGCCGTCTCTGTAACTGCTATAGTTACACTTCGCCCATAGTGGACGAAAAAACAAAAAGTCCTTGCAAGAATAGCCGCCTTGTTATAAAATGAAATTCCAAATTTGAAAGTAACGGTTCAAGTCTGGGCGGCGCGGGAGTCCTTCGGGACTTTCTGGTAAATGAGTCGAAGCATTCACCAGAGGAAGCTCTGTAGTGTTGACAGCACTGCGGAGCTTTCCGCATTTATACGGTCGTTCGTCTATAAATCGTCCTCCAAAGATTTCAAATCTGCTTGTTGGCTAATAATTCGCCACAACCAATAATATTCCTTTAAATACTGTTTATCCAACAGGTACAACGCCCATAGGAATGCAATCATCATCAACCCAATCGGTTCTGTCTTCAATGTGTATTCCCATTTTATAGCTAAATTCTTTGCCGCAACAGCTGCACTTAAAATGTTGTAGAACAAAGACGGGAGCAGGGGAAAACATACGCTTAAATGTTGATAGATGTTTATTTTCCTCGAACCATTGGTCAATTTTTTGTTCAGCCCACAAAGGAATTCGTCTGTGCCACCACATATGTTCTTCATGGCAATGAGGGCAAGGCGGGTTCATTTTGTAAATATGTTTAGATAATTCTTCTTCCATTTAAATTTGCTCCTTTTAAGTGATGAAAGATTTAAGTATCTTCTTGATAGTTTCAATTGGGATAGAATCATCAAATCAAAGGCAAAAGTTCCTTTTGACGTTCGGGAGAAATTTCAAAACCATTCATAACTTCGGTGGCAGATAAATGCCAATTTTTCATTGCTTTACGAATGTTATCGAGCAAAGTTTTCTTTTCGGTCTCAGCCGCAGTTTTTTCAGCAGTAGCTTTGAGCAAAGGTTCCATTAAGCCGCC
>JBGUYA010000060.1:0-24285 GCA_045118435.1 Quinella sp.
AAAAGATTAATTTCCTTGCCAGCAATGGGCGAGTCGGCGTAGCTCGTCACGATTAACTTTTTAAGTTCGTAGTGATTGAACAACAGCGCGAAGTGCAAAAAGAATTGGCTTTCAATCGGGTCATCGCAGTTGCACAAGACAACTTTATCCTTGAAAAAATCTTTGTAATGCCTCAGCTCGTTTTCTATGTCTTCAAGCTGTGTGTAAAATTTATCCTTCTTCGCCTTCGCCGCCGTGTTCAAATTTTTATTCTTCGCCATAAAAACTTCCTCCAAAAATTTTTTACATGATAGCAAAAAAAATGCCCCTGCGCCATTGCAAGGGGTAAAAATTTATGCGAGGATCGATTTAATCTGCGCGGCGACTTTTTTCATAGTGTCGACGGTTTGCACGAGTGCCATTCTTACAAAACCCTCGCCGCTCGGTCCGAACGCGGAGCCGGGAGTCACCATGACATTGGCTTTTTCAAGCAGTGTCTTAACAAATTCCTCCGACGTTGTAAAGTTTTTCGGGATGGGTGCCCAGACAAACATTGTCGCCTTTGGCTTATCCATTTGCCAGCTCGCCGCGCAGAGTCCGTCAACAAGTGCGTCGCGCCGTTCAATGTAAGCCGCGCGAGTTTTCTCGATAACTTCTTGAGGACTTCGCAACGCCGCAATCGCCGCCTTCTGAATCGGAAGGAACAATCCGTAATCGATATTGCTTTTTAAAAGTTTGACGTGGCGAACGACATCTTTATTGCCCAAGCAAAAGCCAACTCGTGCCCCCGCAATCCCGTAAGTCTTCGACAGGGAATTGAACTCGACGCCAACATCTTTCGCGCCCTTGAAACTCAAAAAACTCAAACCGCGCGTTCCGTCAAAAATCAATTCGCTGTAAGCGTTATCGTGCAAGACGACTATATCATTTTTCTTGGCGAAGTGAATCAGCCGTTCATAAAAATCTGCGGGAGCTGTGGCGGTCGTCGGATTGTTCGGGTAGGAGACAACCATAAACTTTGCGCGGGCGGCGACTTTGCGCGGAATTTTGTCGAGTTGGATAATATAATCGTGCTCCTTGAGTTGCGGCATGAAGAAAATTTCCGAGCCGACAAGCTTTGCGCCGTCAGCAAAAATTGGATAACAAGGGTCGGGCACCAAAGTTAAATCGCCGTCGTCAATCAGCGTCAAAGCAATATGCGACAAACCCTCCTGCGAACCCCATAACGAGCAAACTTCCGACGCGGGGTCAATTTCAACGTCATAGCGGCGACGATACCAATCGGCGACTTCGTTCAAAAGCTCGCGCGTGTCGGTTATCGCGTAAACATAATTTTCTGGCTTGAGTGCCTCCGCCGCCAAAACACTCATGACGTGCGCGGGCGGCGGTATGTTCGGCGCACCGATTGACAAATCTATAACGTCTGCGCCTGCCGAAATCTTTTGCTGTTTCATGGCGGCGAGCTTGGCAAAAACTCCTTCGCCGAAATTTCCCATGCGCTTTGCAAATTTCAAACTATCAACCTCCAAAAATGTTGTCGTCGAGTGCGGAAATGATTTTAACGTCGGTATTCCAAAGATAATCGAAAGCCGCAAGCGTCGACATCTCGCGCGTCGTGATAAAATGAGTGGCTTTCCTAAGCGCGGAGGGCGAAAAGTTTTCTTCATGTTTGAACGTGATGATATTCTTTTTGTCGCCAATCGTCGCAGTCAAAGCTTGCGAGTTTTCTTCCGTCGCGTCCTTGCCGAGCCAAATCACGAGTACGGCATCCGTCAAGTTTGCCTGTTTAAAATCTTTGATGACTTTAGGCCACAGCGGACGACTCTTCGCCTCGAAGTCTGCAATGAGTTGATAAATCGCTTGCCCCCCCACCGCAAAATTGTTCAACTTTTGAGCAAGTTCATCGTCGGGGAATTCTTCGAGCTCCGGCGAGTAATGCGTCTCCAAGAACTTTTCAATGTCATTCATGAGCGGAAGATTGGCGGCTATTTTTTCCAAGTCCCAATTCCACCACTTGACCGCGAGCAATTTTTTAATCGTCTTCTCGTCAAAGCGATACTTCACGACACGCGCAGGGTTGCCGACCGCGATTGCATAAGGCGGAATGTCTTTCGCGACGACGGCATTTGCGCCGATAACCGCTCCGTTGCCGATTTTCACCCCGCCCATAATCATCGCGCCGTACCCAATCCAAACGTCATGACCAATGATAATTTGATAACGATTTGGTCGCTCATAAGGAAGCGAATTATTGGAGGCGAAAATTTTTTGGACAATCCGATTTACGTCGAACGGAAAAGTTGAAACGTTTTTGTAGTTGTGATTGCCACCGATGGCGAAATAAATTTTATCGGCTAAGGAACAAAAACGCCCCGCCAAAATGTGCGGAAAATTTTGATTATCAACAAAAGTATTTATCTCGACATTTCCAATGTAAGAACCCGCGCCGAGCGTCAAAATAACTTCTTGTTCCGTGTATCCCTCAACGCAATAAAAAAATTGCCTGTCAAAAGGATCGCTGACAATGTTGCTTGAAGAAATCATGCCCGAACCTCCAAATCATTTCTTGACCTTGACGCAAGCCGCAAACTTCTCATAATTCTCCTGAACGACTGCATTGGTTGTACTCTGCGCGGCGGCTTTCTGCATAAAGTCCCAAGCCTCCTCGTACTTCTTTTGCTTGAAATAGGCAATGGCAATGTCGTTGTAGGCGTCGGCGTTAATCGTCTCAATCGTCAGCGACGTTTCAAAGTCGGTTATCGCACCCGCGAAGTTGTCTTTGGCAATCTTGAGCCGCCCGCGATTATACCAGGCGTCAACAAATTTCTCGTCAATCGTCAAAAGCGCGTCGTAAGTCTTGATTGCGTCGTCAAAGTGATTGATTTTCTCCTGCGCAAGTGCCAAGTCAAAGAGAGCCTCCTTTAACTCCGCCTCGACGTCCAAAGCCGCTTGAAAGTCGTCCGCCGCGTCGTAGAAATTTTCGCGCTCCATGTTGACCAGTCCGCGATAGACATACGCCGCCGCCTTGTCGTCTTCAAGCAAAACTTTCAAGTTCGCCGCGTCAAGCGAGACGTCGGAAGCGTCGGGCATTTGCGCCTGCATCCATAAATTCAAAATGTCTTCGCCGTAATGATAGCCCGGCACTGCCCACACGCCATTTAACTCCGTCCAATTGGTGAGCTTGCCGAAAATCTGCGGGCGGAATTTTTTTATCAACTCGTAGCGCGGGTCAACAATCTCAACTTTCGGCGGACGCTTTGACGCATAAGAAAGCAAATGCTGAATATGCGCACGAACTCCCAGTTGCGGCGTTTCAAAATACGCGCCCTTGACGCCACCGCCCGTCGTGCCGAGTCCGCAGAAATTATTCTGTTCGGGAACAACGTCGCCGCCGTAAGCCCAAACGCCCGTTTCCTTTAACGCTTGGCAAAGTGCAATGTCGGGACGAATGCCCTCGCGCCCCGCCTCGACGTAGTAAAGGTGAACAACGTCTTCGACTGTGCAGTTGAGCTTAGGATTGGGATTGCGCTTATTTATGTAGTTGACCATTTGCGCTTGCGTGGCGACCGGCTCGCCCATTATCGGCACGTCGGAATAATCTTGCCGCAGGACAATCATCGGCTCGCCGTGCGAAGGCGACGCGACCAACTCAATCTTCTTTAGTTCCTTCTTCTTGAACTTTATCTTTGACTTCTTCGCCGCGTCCGCGCAGGCGGTCAGCGATAAAATCAGCGTCACGATTAAGGCAATGCTAAAAAATTTTTTCACTCTACAAAACTCCTTTGGTAGGGAAATAGGTTAGTAGGGAAGTAGGGAAGTAGGGAAGTAGGGAAGTAGCTAATTCCCTACTTCCCTCATTCTCTACTTCCCTTAACTAAAATAATCAATCTTCATGGCGCGCTTGACGCGATTTAAAACTTGCGATGCCTTCGCGCGAGCCTTCTTTGTGCCTTCCTTGAGAATGTCCATAACTTCATCGGGACGCGCCTCGTATTCGGCATGACGGCGGCGAATCGGCTCCAACGTCTCATCCAAAACCTCGCGCAGATATTTTTTAACAGCAACGTCACCAAGCCCGCCGCGTTGATAATGCTCCTTAAGCTCGGCAACTTTTTCCGCGTCATTGCTGAAGGCGTCAAGGTACGTGAAGACAACGTTGCCCTCAATATGTCCGGGGTCGCTAACTTTGATGTGCGTCGGGTCGGTGTACATGTTCTTAATCTTGGCGGCAACGGTCGCTCTGTCGTCGCTGAGATAAATGCAGTTGCCGAGCGTCTTGCTCATCTTCGCCTTGCCGTCAATGCCGGGCAACCTCCTGCAAACTTGACTGCTCGGCAAGAAAATTTCCGGCTCAACCAAAATTCCTTCGCCGTAAAGCTCATGCATTTTGCGAACAATCTCGCGCGTCTGCTCAAGCATAGGAGCTTGGTCTTCGCCGACGGGCACAACGTTTGCGTCAAAGGCTGTAATGTCCGCCGCTTGACTCACAGGATAGCAAAGGAAGCCCGCCGGTATGCTCGCCTCAAAATTTTTCTGCGCAATCTCCACTTTAACAGTTGGGTTGCGTTCGAGGCGCGAGACTGTGACAATATTCATGTAGTACGCCGTCAGCTCAAACAGTTGCGGGATTTGCGACTGGATAAAAATCGTTGACTTGGCAGGGTCAAGCCCAACGGCGAGATAATCCAACGCGACGTTCAAAATATTTTCGTGAACTTTGGCGGGAGTGCCCGCGTGGTCAGTCAACGCCTGCGCGTCGGCTATCATGATATAAATCTCGTCGAACTCGCCGCTGTTCTGCAAGCGAACTCGCTCGCGCAAGCTCCCGACGTAATGTCCCAAATGCAACTTGCCCGTAGGTCTGTCGCCCGTCAAAATAGTTTTCATAAAAATTTTTCCTCCTTAGTTGCGCTTAACTTGCGGTTCTTTAATTTATACTTTGAATTAACTAACAGCCACCTTTAATCTTTGCCTCAAGTCGGCGGCGCAATTCCTCATGAAATTCCTCCGAGCCAGCTAAAAATTTTACTTCGACGCGGATAACGTAAATGGGTATGCTCCAATTTTCTCCGGCGACTTCGCGAGGAATTTTAACGGCGTCTTTCTCCGTGACGATTATCATCTCCGCCGCAAAGGAATCAGCCCGCCGCAAAATCTCTTCCATTTCCATAATCGTATAGTCGTGGTGGTCAGGATAGCGCAGACTCGAAATTATCTCCGCGCCCAAATCTCTAAGCGTCCGCTCGAACGACGCGGGGTTGCCAATCGCCGAGACCGCCATAACTTTTCGCCCCGAAATAATTTTCACGGGAACGCCTTCGCCCGCCAAGTTAACCGCCCAATCCGCAAGCGGTATCAAGCAACGCGGCTGATGAATGCTCTCGACAATCTGCGCGGAAGAATTATACCTTGCGACCGTCTCGCGAATCAAATCACAGGAACCCTCTCGCGCCTGGTCAACCTTTGTCATTAAGCAAACGTCGGCGCGGCTTATGTGGGCAATCGACTCGCGCAAAATCCCGCGCGGTAAAAGATAACCGTTGCCGAAGACAGAAACCGCGTCAATCAAAAGAATATCGAAGTCGCGAATAACCTGCCAATGTTGAAAGCCGTCGTCGAGAATAACAACTTCCGCGCCGAAATTTTCAATGGCGTATTGACCCGTGACCGCCCGCCTAGCTCCAATCAGCACTGGAACATTTGGCAAGTGCTTCGCAAGCATAAAAGCTTCGTCGCCCGCCTCCGTCGCGTTCATTTTCAAAGTTTTGCCGTCGCTGACAATCCCGACCTCGCCGCGAAACTTCGCACGATAGCCGCGATTTAAAATCACCACGCGATAGCCCATGTCGCGAATTTCTTTAGCGAGTTGCTGAGCCGTCGGCGTCTTGCCCGTTCCGCCGACCGTGATATTTCCAAGACTTATCACGAAACAATTCAAACGCTCTTTGCCCGAAAAACCCAACTCATAGCCGAGCAAGCGCAAATCGACAAGCCCGCGATAAATCAGCGAACCAATATACATTACCGCAATCATCAGCGGCGTAAAAACTCCGCGAACTTCCTCGTCGTGAATCAGTCGCAGGAAATACGTTTGAAAATTTTCGACGCTCTTTGTCGTGAGAAGGCGGCGAGCATTTTCTTTCGCCTCGTACTCCGTCAGCATTTGCCGCAAAAGTACTGCTGACTTGCGAGACGCGCCGCGATTTTCATGGACAATTTTAATTGTCTCCTCCTCAAGGCGACGACGCTCCGCCGGTTCGTCAAAAAGTTTCTTCGCCTGCGCGGCAAGCTCCGTGTCATCAGCAACGGTTATGCAAGCGTCGCGATTTTTGAACAGCGCGTGCAAGTCCTTGAAATTTTCCATGTGGTGCCCGACGATAATCGCCTTGCCGTGCGCCGCCGGCTCAAGGATATTGTGCCCACCGTGCGAAACGAGACTGCCGCCGACATAAATCACGTTGCCGACGCTGTAAACCTGTCCAAGCTCGCCGATTGTGTCAAGGATAATAATGTCCTCACCTTTGGGTGGACGCTTTTGCAATTCAGTTCTTGTGCCGACAGTAAAGCCCGCCGCCTTGCACAGCGCGACAACTTCACGAGTGCGCAGAAGTTCACGCGGAGCAATGATAAGCCGAGCTTGCGGATGATTTTCGCGAATCGCCTTGAATGCCTTGAGTACAAAATTTTCTTCGCCGCGATGAGTACTGCCCGCAAGAAAAATTTCCTTAGCGTCCGTCAAACCCATGTCCGATAAAATTTTTTGCCGTTGCTCGTCGGTCACGTCGGTATAAGTTTGATCAAACTTCGTGTTGCCAGTGACGGTCACGAGTTCGGGCGGTGCTCCAAGTTGCTTGACAAAGCCCGCATCAACGCTTGACGCCATTGCGAAAAGTTTTACCGTTCCAATCATGTCGCGCAGAATCGAGAACATGTACTTGTAACGCTTGACGCTCTTTTCCGAAATACGCCCGTTGACCATCATAACGGGTACTTGATTTTCTCGCGCCGCCTTCAAAAAGTTTGGCCAAAGCTCCGTCTCGACGTTCAGAAAGACGCGCGGGAAAATTTTTTTGAACACGTGAGCCGAGACGAACGGCAAGTCTAGCGGGAAATAGATTATGCTGTCGGCGTCTTTGATGATTCGGTTCGCCATTTCGTAGCCGCTCGTCGTCACGACCGAGACCAGAATTGGCGACTTGGGAAATTCGCGGCGGAATTCTTTAATGAGCGGACTCGTCGCCACGATTTCGCCGACCGACGCCGCGTGTACCCAGATACAATTTTTTTTCGCGACGGGGTCAAGTGCGCCCTTCGGGAAGAACCCAAAGCTCTGTCTAATTCGCTCGACAAAGCCGCGCTCGCGTATCGAACGAATCATGAACACCGGAATGATTAGTATCACGACGAGTATCGCCGCAAGGTTGTAAAGTAATTGCAATGAACGCGCTCCTTAATACATAAAAATTTCAGTCATTATAACACACAGCGCAAAAAAGATGTCCGGAATCAGGAATCGGGGGACAGAGGAAAAACTGATTCCCGCCCCCTGACTCCTGATTCCTCAATCGGTACGCTGAGCCTTCATAGCCAATTTGTTTTCGTACATCAGCTTATCGGCGCGTTTGAAAACTTCATCAGCCGTCTTGTCAACGCCCGCCTCGTAAAACGCAATGCCAACTGCCGCCGAAATTTTTTCCCAAGGCTGAAGCAATTCATTATTAGCTTTGCGATTCATTTCCGCCTTGAATTGATTCTCAAAGTATTTGCACAGCGAAACCTTCTCGCCCTCGACGATAACGACAAATTCATCGCCGCCAATTCGATAAACATGCTCCTCGCCGAAAACCGAACAAATCAATTTGCAGGCGTTAATCAAATACTCGTTGCCGCGCTCGTGCCCGTACGTGTCGTTGACTTTCTTTAAAAAGTTCACGTCAACCATGACAATGCAAAAGTTCGCGTCGCCCGCCTCAATTCTTTCGTCGAGCTTGTAAATCCTGGTGGTGTAAGCGGTTTTGTTCTTTATGCCCGTCAGCGAGTCGGTGTTCGCCAATTCGTCCATCGCCAAAACTTTTACCTTCATGTTTGCGACTTCAACTTTCGCCAACTGCAAATGCTCCAAATACTGCGCGATATTTTCTGCCGACCGAATCAGTGCCGAATACAAATTTTCTATCTCGTCGCCCGTCGTAATCTTCAAGCTCTTTATCAGCTCCATATTCTGTTGACGTTCGGCGGCGTTGTCGTAGGAAAAACTCCGTGCACAGTAAGCCATCGTGTTCAGCGGCAGGATAATATTATTTTCAATGAACCACAAGCCCAGCACGAAGATAAATATAAAGCAACCGACAAACAACGTCAGCAGGCGGATAACAAAATCGCCCGTTTCTTCAGTGAGCGAATCAAGCGACAAATCAACTGCCGCATAACATTGACACTTACCCTTGTCGTCGTAAAGCGGCTTGTAAATCGTCAGCAACCGCCCGTATTCGTCGTTGGAAACTATCGGCGGAATGGGTCTGCCCGCAATCAAATCGTCTTTGTAGAGGAGAACGGCAGGATCAAAATCAATAATCTCGCCCGACTCATCGCCCGTAAAATCCGCCGTGCATATGTCGAAGACAACTTGACAACCCGCCTCCGAAAATCTGTAGACGTAGATATATTTCAACTCGGAGTTGGAATTTTTCAGCGTGTAGAGTTTGTTCTCAATCGCCCTATAAGTTTCGTCTTTGCGCCCGTGATTTACAAAGTTGTCAATCTGCGCGGGATTGAGTTCATTCAAAATGACGGTCGTTATCCCACTCACAGCCTTTACCCGCTCGCCCAAAGCGGAATCCTTAAAAATCGTGTAGCTGATAAAAGCAATCGAGAACGAGACAAAGAACGAGCTGAGCATTAAAATCAAAAGCAACTTTGTGCGCAGTGACGACGATAAATAATCTTCATTGTCGACGGCGCGTTTCATTTCTTCGGAAAGCGGGGCCTGTCTTTGTCCGAGTGTGCGGAAAGATTTTTTTATGTCATTGGGAGTTTTCTTGATGAGGAAGAACGCCAGCAGAACCGCGATAGTTTTATCGAGGAATTCGCGGCTGAAGTGTTCTACAAAGCTTGTATTAAAATCGTTGACGGTTTTGATTAAGTTGGCGGAGTGCAAAAAATTTTCGATGTTGACCGAGCAACACCCCATAAAAATTGCAATAAGGGGTATGAGAACAATAACTTTGCGAAGACTCAGGAAGAACCCGCGCCGCGCCATGACAGTTGTGAAAATCGCGATGATGATACTGAATGAGGCATAATACATTTGATGCGATTCGAACAGCGATTTGAGAAGATTTGTAAGGAAACCGACCGCAATGCCCGGCATGTAACTGCCCAGTGCCGCGATAAAAATTGTGCCGCTCGTGTCGAGGAAAATAGGCAGGTTGAAAATTTCAGCGACCGCCGAGCCGACCAAATTCAACAGCAAACCCGTAAAGCATATGAACATAAATTTCCCTACAGACATATCACTCACTCCTTTACAAAAAAATTTTGCTGATATTGTACCATATGGCAAAAAAAAAATCTGCCGCGCTTAACGGCAGTTAAAAATTTTTTTCGGCTCAAACTTTGTCGCGCGGAGCAAGGTAAAAAATGTTCGGGATAAAAATAATTTCGTCGGTCTGAAAAATTGCGTCGATTGTAAATAAAATTTCCGCGTCGTCACCGATTTTCTCTTTGAATTTAATCTCTTGTTCAACAAGAAACTTTCGCTTGAAAATTCTCGTGCCAAGCGGCGGAAAAGTTCCCTCGTTCGTAAAAATCCTTAAAAGCGTTTGCTTATCCAATTTTTCGTGGAAAACACCTTGAAAATTTGGAAACGCAGAAAATTTTTCCATGACGAATTTTTTGTCGGCAATATCAATATCACCGTCGATATTTTCCTTGACCCAAACGGTTGAGTTCACAATAAAAATTTCCATAAGCTCGCGGTCATTCGTCGTTACAACGCCGCCGACTCCCGTCGTTATCGTGTGTGCAACGTACGTGCTGAAACAGCCGACTTCGCTGAAACTCCCAACGGGTTTTTCCTTGTACGTGGCGAAGTGAGCCTCCGCGCAATCCTCAATGATTTTGAGATTGTACTTCGCGGCGAGTTCAACAATCGGCTCCATTTCGCAGGGTTGCCCGAAAAGATGAACCGGCATTATCGCAACAGTGTCGCCGTCAATCTTCGCCTCAATCTGCGCGGGGTCAATGTTGTAAGTTTTGGCGTCAACGTCGACGAATTTTCCTTCAACGCCTCCAAGCCGACATGCAACGCCGAAGTGCCGCTGTTGAGCGCGACGCCGTACTTTTGATTGTGAAGCCGCGCAAATTCCTTTTCAAACTTGCGAACCAACGGACCTTGACTGAGGCGATTGGCATTTAGAATTTCGTTGACAAGGCGTTTGCCAGTATCACTTATGAAAGCCCAGCCGACGCCGATTTTGTTTGAACCCTGCCCAACAATCTGTTCACGATAAAAATCAACCGATAACTTTATGCCGTCCGTCAAAGTCGTCTGCGGTTGCCAACCGAAATTTTTCATGCGCGTGATGTCGGTTAGCTTGCGTTTCATGCCAGCGGGCTTGGTCAAGTCGTGCGTGAAAGTTCCTTTGTAACCGACGACCTGCGCGATTGTCTGATAATATTCGTCGACAGAATAATCCTCGCCCGTGCCAACATTCATGAGCGGCGGCAACTCGTCAAAGCGTTCAACAGCTTGCCAAATACAATTCGCCAAGTCGCCCGCGTACATGAACTCGCGCCGCGCGGAGCCGTCGCCCCAACACGTCACCGACGGCAGACTTTGAACATTCGCTTCGTGAAAACGCCGAATCAGCGCGGGCAAGACATGCGAGCGCGTCGGGTGATAGTTGTCGTTCGCGCCGTAAAGCGTCGTCGGCATGAACGAAATAAAATCCGTACCGTATTGCCGATTGAGATAATCGCAGTACTTCAGCCCTGAAATTTTCGCGAGTGCATAAGCCTCGTTGGTCGGCTCAAGCGAAGAAGTCAGCAGGAAATTTTCCGTCATAGGTTGCGGCGCGAACTTTGGATAAATGCACGACGAGCCTAAGAACTCCAACTTGCGGCAAAAATTTTTCCACGCGGCGTGAATAACGTTCATTTCAATCATCATGTTAAGGTACATAAAATCGGCGGGCGGAAATACTTAGGATTAACATCGACCAAAAGTTTGTCTATAGCAAAGTCGTAGCCCTTCTCGTCGACGCCCGAACCGCGCCAGATAATTTTTTTGCCGACTTCTTCAAAAGCCGCCTCGACAAACTCTCGCACCGTGTGAGTTTCACCCGTCGCCAAAACAAAATCGTCGGGCTTGTCCTGTTGAAGAATCAGCCACATACCCTCGACGTAATCTTTTGCAAAGCCCCAATCGCGTTTGGCGTCCAAATTTCCCAACGATAACTTTTCTTGCAAGCCCGCGCAGATTTTCTCGACCGCGATTGAAATTTTCCTCGTGACAAAATCAACGCCGCGTCTCGGCGACTCGTGATTGAATAAAATCCCGTTGCAGGCGAAAATATTATAAGCTTCGCGATAGTTGACCGTTATCCAGTAGGAATAAAGCTTGGCGGCGGCGTAAGGGCTACGCGGGTGGAAAGGCGTCGTCTCGGATTGCGGAGCCGTGCCAATCAGCCCGCCGAATAATTCAGAAGTCGACGCTCGATAAAACTTCGTGTCGACTTTGTTTTGCCGAATCGCCTCCAAAATTTTAATCATGCTTGACGCCCGTCGCCTCCGCCGTGTATTCGGGCACTTCAAAAGAAATGCCGACGTGCGATTGCGCCGCAAGATTATAAATTTCGTCGGGTTGAATTTTTCTAATCAGATTGCTCAAGCTGGAAGAATCGGTCATGTCGCCGTAGTGCAGAAAAAAATTCGCGTCGGCAATGTGATCAATCCGCTCCGTGCAAAGCGTGCTGTGACGTCGAATCAAGCCGGGCACTTCGTAGCCCTTCGACAGCAAAAGCTCCGCCAAGTACGAGCCGTCTTGACCCGTCACGCCCGTAATTATCGCTTTCTTCATGAAAACGCCTCCAATCTTGCTAATATTATTTGACGTCTTTAGCAAAGTCAATTACAATCAGAAAAAATTTGGAAGGTTGATTTAATGCTGAAAAAGTCTTTTAAAACTTTGGAGTTCGATAAAATTTTGGCGCGGCTCCGCGATTGCGCCACGAGTAATTTTGGAAAGGAACTTGCCGAAAAACTTCAACCCGCCGACGACTTCGACACGGTTAAAGAAAATTTATCGCTCACGACGGAGGCGGTTAAAATTTTCGCGGTAAGCTCGCCGCCGCTCGGAGGCTTTAGAGACGTTCGCGAAACGTTCAAAAAAATTAAGCTCGGTAGCGTCGCCGATGCCGAAGAATTTTTGGACGTCCTCTCGACAATGTACACCATGCGGCAAGTTAAAACTTTCTTCAAAGAAACTGAACTTGATGCGCCGCAACTCAAAGCTCGCGCAACCGAACTTGAGATTTTGGGCAACTTGGAACGCCAACTTGACAACGCCATTGATGAGCGCGGCACCGTTCGCGACACGGCAAGCGCGGAGTTGCAGAAAATCCGTCGTGACCTGCGCGGGGCACAGAATAAAATCAAGACCGAAATTTTTAATATCCTTCACGACGCGGGCAAGCAAAAATTTTTTCAGGACGCGATTGTCACAATGCGCGGCGACAGATACGTTTTGCCCGTCAAGCTCGAATACAAATCGCAATTTCCCGGCATTGTTCATGACCAATCGGCGACGGGCGCAACCGTTTTCATTGAGCCGATGAGCGTCGTGACTTTGAACAACAGCGTTAAGGAATTGGAGGCGGCGGAGCGTCACGAAGTCGCAAGAATTCTGCGCGGCTTGAGCGACGCCGTAAGAAAAAATCTCGACGCTTTGACCAACAACATAAAAATTTTGGCGGAAGTCGATTTAGTCTTTGCAAAGGCTCGGCTTGCCCGCGAACTCAACGCGACTGAACCACTGCTTGAAAAGTTCACTGACTTAAAAGCCGCGCGGCACCCGCTGATTGATTCAAACGTCGTAATTCCGATTGATATTCAGCTTGGTGAAAAATTTTCAATGCTCCTCGTCACCGGTCCGAACACGGGCGGCAAAACCGTTTCAATGAAAACTCTCGGCTTGCTCGCACTCATGACGCAATCGGGCTTGTATATTCCTGCGGCGAGCGGCTCGCGCATTGCGGTTTTCACAAACATTTTCGCGGACATTGGCGACGAGCAATCGATTGAGCAAAGCCTATCGACTTTCTCCGCGCACATGAAAAAAATCGTCGCGATTCTCGACGAAGTCACGGCGACAGATTTGGTTTTGCTTGACGAAATCGGCGCGGGCACCGACCCCGACGAGGGCGCGGCTTTGGCAATGTCAATCCTCGAACGGCTTTTGCAAATCGGCGCGGCGACTATCGCCACAACTCATTACTCCGAACTGAAAACTTTCGCTTACTCGACCGACGGTATCGAAAATGCTTGCGTCGAGTTCGATTCGGAAACGTTGCGCCCGACTTATCGTCTGCTTATTGGAATTCCAGGCGCGAGCAATGCCTTTGCAATCAGCCAACGCTTAGGCTTGCCGCAAAGTTTGATTCTTCGCGCGAAACAACTCATCACCGCCGACCATGCCAACTTTGAAAAAATTATCTCCGAGCTTGAGAATGAGCGCATGATTTTTGAACAGCGCAACGCCGAGATTTTTGAACGTCAACAGCAAGCCGTCAAGCATGAGAAAAAAATCGCCGAGATGCGCGACGAACTCGCCAAGACAAAGGGCGAGATTATTCGCAAGGCAAAGGAAAAATCTGCCGCCATGATTCGCGAGACTAAGCGCGAGGCGGAAGAAATTATCGCCGCGCTCAAGGAGCAATTTGACGATGCGGGCGTCAAGCGTCGTCAGCAAGTCATTCAGCAGTCGCGCGACAAACTTCGCGAGGCGGAAATCGATTCGGCGACGGGCATTATCGCCGATAAATTTGTCGGCACGCGCATTGACAAGAAAAAACTCGCCGTCGGTGACACGGTTTATATCAAGCCGCTTGACCAAAAGGGCACTGTCCTTGCTATCGAGGACGAAGAACTTTCCGTTCAAATCGGAGCCATGCGCACCAAGATAAAAATTGCCGCTTGCCGTTTCGTCAGTCACGCCGCTCAAGAAAATTCTTCCGCGCCTTCCAATCAAAATCGCGGCTCGCAAGGACTTCTACAAAAGGCGTCAACCGTCACGCGAAGTTTGGATATTCGCGGCATGACGGTTGACGAGGCGGAACAAGTTTGCGGTAAATTTATCGACGACGCGCAACTTTCTGGGCTTAAGCAAATTTTGATAATTCACGGCAAGGGCACGGGCGCACTTCGCAAGGGCGTGCAAGATTATCTGCGCGGGCATAAATCCGTTGCAACTTTCCAATTCGCCGACCAAGACGAAGGCGGCTCCGGCGCGACGCTCGTCACGTTGGCTTGAGCTGTAAAACTTCGTCGGCAAAATTTATGACTGCCGCGCGGTGCGTCGCAATGATTATAGTCTTGCGCAGAGAAATTTCTTTTATCAGCGCGAGAACTTTTTGTTCGGTGAGTTCGTCAAGCCCCGCCGTCGGTTCGTCGAGTAAAATTATCGGTGCGTCTTTGAGCAATGCGCGAATCAAGCCGAGCCGTTGAAGTTGCCCGCGACTTAGTTTTTGCGGCGAATTTAAATCAAGCGTCGACAAGTTCAGCGCGATCAAAAAATTTTGCAACCGGGTATCGTCGAGTTCGTTAAACATTGTAAAATTTTTTATCAGCGTCGTCTCGAAGAGGTGCGGGGCTTGCGGCATGTAGGAAATTTTCGACAGCCGCGAATTTTTTTCCATGCGCGAAGTTGATATGTCGTTCCAGAAAATTTCTCCCGCCGTCGGCTTTAAAAGCCCCGCCAAAAGTTTTAACAGCGTGGACTTGCCCGCGCCCGATTCGCCGATTAACGCCGTGACCTTCCCAGCTTTGAACTTCAAATTCACGTCGCGCAGAGTCGGCGAAAATTTTTTCGGGTAGGTGAAGCTCACTTTGTCGAGCGTGATTGAAGGCGGAATTAAAATTTTTCCCGTCGCGCCCGCCTTTTCTTCCTCAACCTTTAAGAAATTTTTTAATCGCTCCAATGACGACCGCGCAGAAATTAGCACGTGAAACGCCACGCCGAACTTTCTAATCGGCAAGAAAAATTCCGGCGCGAGCAACAATAAAAACAACGCCGCTTGAAACTCGACGCCGCCCGCAACCAATCTCAAGCCCAACGTCACGGCGACCAGCGCGATTGACAGCGTGGTTATCAGCTCAAGCGCGAACGATGACACAAACGCCAACTTCAACACGTCGAGAGTTGCCGCCGATGATTTTTCCGACGCCGCGCGGATTTTTTTTGCGCCCGCCTCGATTTGCCCGAACATTTTTAAAGTTGTTATCGCCGCCAAGAGTTCGCGGAACTCGCCGTTGAGCTTTTGAAGTTCTGCCCACGCGCGAGAATTTTTTTCAGCCGTCGCCTTTCCAATCAGCCAAAGCAACAGCGGCGCAATCGGCAACGTCAACAGCAAAATCGCCGCCGTTATCCAATCGACCGACGCCGCGCAGATTAAAAATATCGGCAGTAAAATTATCGCGGAGGCAACTTGCGGCGCAACCTTTAGAAAAAATTCGTCGAGCGATTGAACCGTGTCGAAGATTAACGTCAGGCGTTCGCCGCTTGCAATCTCCTTTTCAAAAAGTTGCGCGTGGATTTTTTTTCGGAAAGAAGTTTGGATGTTCGTCGAAAGTCGCGCGAAGATTATCTCTGCGCGGCTCGCCATTAAAAATCTTCCCGCTAAAAAAGCAATTAGGAATGCGCAATGCGTAATGCGTAATGAAGGTTCGTCAATGAACTTTACCAAGAAACTCGCGCTTGCTAAAACAAAAAATCCTTCGACGAGCTTGCACGCCGCAATTTCGACGAGGATTTTTTTATTCGATTTGAAAAACTCAATGATAGTGAACATCTGCAGAAGTTATTCTGTCTTTAAAAACTTTGTACGACCAAGCTTGATAGATTAAGACAATCGGCACGAAAATTGCCGCCGCTATCGTCATAAGTTGCAAAGTGTGCGGCGTCGAGGCGGCGTTGTAAATGTTCAAAGAAAAATCGGGCGAGATACTCGACACCATGAGGCGCGGGAACAACGCGTTAAAAAATCCAATCGTCAGGAAGGCAATCGCGAGCGTCGACGAAACAAACGCGCGGCAACCGTTTTTAGCGCGCGAAGCGGCACAACTCGCAATTATCGCGGCGATTGACAGCCCCAAGCAAATTATCGTGCTCAACTTCGCCAAAATGTCGGTATCGTGCGCCGCCGCTGCCGCGAATAAAACGTAACTTAAAAGCGTCGTCAAGCCCAGCCGAAAACTTATTCCCTGCAACTCTTCGACAAGCCCCGCGTCCGCAATTTTTATCGACAGGAAATTTGCGCCGTGAAACGCGAACAGCAACACGAAGAAAATTCCGCCGATTAACGCGCACGGGCTGAGCAAGTCAAGAAAGTTTCCGACGTAATGCATTTGAAAATCTATCGGTAGCCCGCGCAGGAGATTTGTAACTGCCACGCCCCAGAGCAACGCGGGGACAAAGCTCCCGAACATTATTCCGAAGTCCCAGAAATTTATCCAGTCCGAATATTTCAGTTGCCCGCGCAGTTCAAATGCCACACCGCGCATTATCAGCGCAAGCAACATCAGAAACAGCGCGAGATAAAATGTGCTGAACATTGTCGCGTAGACGTGCGGGAACGCCGCAAACGTCGCGCCGCCCGCCGTTATCATCCAAACTTCATTGCCGTCCCAAACAGGACCGATTGCGCGGACAAATTGAGCGCGTTCACTTTTCGGACGCCCCAACATCATCATGCCCACGCCGTAATCGAAACCCTCAAGGATAAAAAAGCCCGTGAACAGCACCGTTATCAAGATAAACCAAACGATATTTAAATCCACAGCTCACACCTCCTCCGTGATTTTTGTACGGCGAATGAACATGACCGCCGCGAAGACTGCCAAACACGCTAAGAATAAATAAATTGCCGTGAAACCGATTAACGTTATCCAAACTTCGCCCGCCGATAAGTTCGGGCTGACCGCGACCGCTGTTTTCTGCAAGCCGACAACAATCCAAGGTTGCCGCCCCGCCTCCGCGATATACCAGCCCGCCGAGTTCGCGATAAACGGCAACGGCAACAACAGCGGCATGAATTTTAAACAAAAGCGATGCTCGCGAAGTTTTCTTTGGCAGAAGAAGGCAAGAACGCCCATTACAAAGACAATCGCCAAGAGCAAGCCGCCCGTGCCGACCATTGCCCTAAAGCTCCAGAACATGCCGCGCACGTCGTTGGGAATGTAATAGCCACTACCGTATTTCTCGACTGCCTCGCGTTGCAAATCGTTAATGCCCTTGACTTCGCCTTCAAACGAGTTGTGAACCATAAAGCTGAACATGTAAGGGATTAAAATCTCCGAATCGTTGCGGCGCATTTCTTGATTAATGTCGGCGACGACTGCGAACGGCGCGGGATTTTCCGTCTCCCACAACGCCTCGAACGACGCAAGCTTCATCGGGTTGCCGACTGCTAAATATTGTGCATGCAAGTGACCCGAACCCATGACGCCCAAAACTCCAAGCATCGTGTAAAGAGTTGCGCGGCGAAGAGTTTGCATAAACATTTCGCGCGAGTCGTCGTCCGTTGCAATCTTCCACGCGCTCACGACGATAACCAAAAAGCCGCCGGTCGTTATTCCCGCGAACAACGCGTGAGAATATTCGCCGACGACGTAAGGATTTGTGACGAGTTCGATAAAATCCGTCATGACCGCGCGACCGTCTTCAATCGCGTAGCCGACCGGGTGTTGCATGAACGAGTTCGCGACCAAAATCCAGAACGCCGATAAGTTACTGCCGAAGGCGACAAGCCAAATGCAAAGGCAGTGAAGTTTCTCACTGAGCTTGTCCCAACCGAAAATCCACAGCCCTATAAATGTCGACTCGATAAAAAATGCCGTCAATGCCTCAAGCGCAAGCGGCGCACCGAATATGTCGCCCATGAATCGCGCGTACTCCGACCAGTTCATACCGAAATGGAATTCCTGCACGATACCAGTCACGACGCCCATCGCGAAGTTTATCAAGAAGATTGTCCCGAAAAACTTCACGAGCTTTTTGAGCTTGACGCGCTCCTCGTAACTGCCGCTCGATATGTACCACGTCTCAAGTAGCGCGACGAAGATTGACAGCCCCAACGTCACCGGCACGAAAAGGAAATGGTAAATCGTTGTGATTGCGAACTGCAACCGCGATAAAATAAGTGCATCCATAAAATCACATCCTTTTTAAAGAATAAGAGCAGAGCGTAGAAAATTTTCTCTACTCCCTACTCCTTAAGTGTCGTTTTCAAGATCTCGGCGGAAGGCAAAAATTTCGGCGTCGTCTATTTGCCGCCCGCTCCAAACTGCAAGCGCGGCGACTGCAAAAAATTTAATGTGCTGATTGAGACGTACTCGAGTTTTGGTGAAAGACGGGGTTTAAAAATTAGCGAGCTTTTGATTTTGCGACTTGCGAGCTAACGAGGCGAAAAATACAGAATTGCTTTGAAAAAAGCGTTTGCCTCAGAGGGCTTTTCATAGGTGGATTTCTTTAACCGCGAAAACCGAACGTGCTTTTTTAACCGCAAAAGCCGACGTATGCAGCCTCTCAGTTCATCTGCACCTGAACCGACTCCGCACAAAACCCTTGCCCTCCGCCGAGACCTTGAAACTAAAAACTCAATCGCCGCTGTCGGCAACGTAATCTTCCAGAACTTCCAAATTGCTCGCGTGCATGTCGAAGGGCAATTCGTAATCAACGGTCGTGGAAACAAGCATAGCGTCAATTTCGGTTGAAACGGCGTCCGCCTTTGTCTGCAATTTTGTAAGCAATTCGCGGACGCGGTTGCGGTCAAAGTCAATCGTCTTGACGCGCTCAATGTCGTAGCGATAAGTCGTTTGATTGCCTTCGTTGTTGAAAATGTAACCTGTACCCGCATTTTTCTGAACAACACTTGAACTTTTGAACTGACGAAGTCTGCGCAGGGTATTTGCGGCAAGGTGGCGTTTTTTATTTACATCGACCGCGCTGTCCAAATCGAAATCCATAGATTTTTTTGCCGCGTGAATTGCCTGCGCGAGTTTCTCGCGTTCTTCAAGGAGCAGAATAAAAAAGTCAATGACTTTGTCGGTAGGAAACTTGTCGTCGACAACGATATTGATTTTCTCGTCGGGCTGACCTTGCGCCGCCTTCGACCGAAAATGTTTTTCCGTGACGCTTGTCAATTTCTCTTCATCATTGAGATACATGGAAACGAAATTGATAAGATTTTCAAGAGTATTTTGCGCTTGAAACGCTTCCTTGAGATTCATAGGCACTCACTCCTCCAAAATTTTTTTGTTTATTAAAGCATAAATCGCGCCCGTTTACAAGCCGAATTGCAACATAAATTTTTTGTTCTTGTTGAGTCGTCAAAGACATGTTACAAAATGATTTAGTGCGTAGAAGTATTCGTTATCTTTGCGATGCGACCGCTCCATTTTCAAAAAGTGTAATAGTTTGGCTCTGTATAAATTTAAGCGACGCATAACTCTGAACAGAGCCGACATAGAACGCGTGTAATCCATACAGCACAATCTATGCCAAAACATATTCAAACCGTCGTGAGGATACTTCTCTCGCATTTGTTTAATTAAATCAATTTCTTCTTGAGAGTGTTGGTTAGGATGATGATGAGGTCGGCGCGATTTGTCCTTTAGCGACTCAAATGTTCCATCGTATCTTTTGCGCCAACAATAAATTGTTTAGCGGCAGGCTCGCGGCTCTTGATAAAAATTGTCTTGCCGTCAAGCAGATAGAAGTTAATATTTTTCGCGACGACGAAACCTTTAATGGGGCGTCGAGTTCGCTTAGAGTGATCTGACCGCCGAGAATTTTTTATTGACCTATTGACTTTTTGCTTTTTTGAGTTTATCATTAGCCGCGTCGAAAAGAATTCGGCAAAATTTTTTGGGAGTGATAAACATGGCAGGAGAAAAATATACAGCGAAGGCTCAACAGGCAATGCAGGCGGCGCAACAACTCGCCGCAATGAAATATCATCAGGAGTTCAATTCTTTGCACTTAATGCTTGCGCTGGCGAAGGAGCCGGAAGGTTTGCTCGCGACAATCTTTGCCGATTGTCAGACCGATTTGCCAATGCTCAAAGTGAAACTCGAAGCGGAGCTGAATAAAATTCCGCAAGTCAAAGGTCAAGAGCGGCTGTCAATGGGCGTCGACCTGGCGCGAGTTATCGGCAAGGCAAATGACTATGCAAACTCAATGAAGGACGAATTTATCAGCACCGAACATTTGCTCCTTGCGCTCGTCACCGACGGCAAAAAGGAACTTCAAGACATTGCCAAAGATTTTAAGCTGACCAAAAGTAAAATTGACGACGCTATCAAAAAGAATCGCAAGCAGAACGTCACGAGTGACAACCCCGAAGAAACTTATCAGAGTCTCGCGAAGTTCGGCAGAGATTTAACGCAAGCGGCGCGGGCGGGTAAGCTTGACCCTGTTATCGGACGCGACGAAGAAATCCGCCGCACGATTGAAATTCTGAGCCGCAGGACGAAAAATAATCCCGTGCTTATCGGCGAGCCGGGCGTTGGCAAAACTGCGATAGTTGAAGGCTTGGCACGTCGAATTGTCGCGGGCGACGTTCCCGAATCACTCAAAAATAAAACTTTGTACGCGCTTGATATGGCGTCGCTGATTGCCGGCGCGAAGTTCAGAGGAGAGTTTGAAGAGCGTTTAAAAGCCGTCCTCAACGAGATTACAAAGTCCGACGGGCAAATCTTACTGTTCATTGACGAAGTTCACACAGTTGTTGGCGCGGGCAAGGCGGAAGGCGCAATGGACGCCGGAAATATTCTTAAGCCTATGCTTGCACGCGGCGAACTCCGTTGCATTGGCGCGACGACCCTTAACGAGTACCGCAAATATCTTGAGAAGGACACCGCCCTTGAGCGTCGTTTTCAACCCGTTATGGTTGGCGAGCCGAGCGTTGAGGACACGATTACAATTCTGCGCGGGATTAAGGAACGCTACGAAGTTCATCACGGCGTAAGAATTCGCGACGCGGCTTTGGTCAGCGCGGCAACTCTCAGCGACAGATATATCAGCGACAGATTTTTGCCCGACAAAGCGATTGATCTTGTCGACGAGGCGGCGGCGAAACTTCGCACGGAAATTGAATCACTGCCCGCGCCCATTGACGAGACGCGCCGCAAGATTATGCAACTTGAAATTGAGGAGCAGGCTCTTAAAAAAGAATCCGACGCCGCGTCGAAGGACAAGCTCAAATCGATTGCCGAAGAAATTTCTCAGCTCAAGGACAATGAAAAACTTCTGCGTGACAAGTGGGAGGCGGAAAAGCAATCAATCCTTCGCGTTCGTGCGATTAAAAAGGAAATCGACGCCGTCAACAATGAGATTGAGGAGGCTCAACGCGCCTACAACTTGCAGAAGGCGTCCGAGCTTAAATACGGCAAGCTCCCGCAACTCATGAAAACTTTAAAGCAAGTTGAGGAAGAGATTGGCGCGCAGAAGGATTCACGCCTTTTGAAAGAAGAAGTCGGCGAGGAAGACATTGCCCGCGTCGTTAGTCGTTGGACGGGCATTCCGCTTGCCAAAATGTTGACGGGCGAGCGCGAAAAACTTTTGCACCTCGAAGACACTTTGCATGAGCGCGTTGTCGGTCAAGATGAGGCAGTCAAGGCGGTCAGTGAGGCTATCCTTCGCGCCCGCGCAGGTATCAAGGATCCCAATCGTCCAATCGGTTCGTTTATCTTTCTTGGACCGACGGGCGTCGGCAAAACCGAGCTTGCCAAAGCACTTGCGGAGGCTCTCTTCGACGACGAGCGCAGTATAATTCGCGTCGACATGTCAGAATACATGGAAAAGCACACGGTCGCGCGGCTTATCGGTGCGCCTCCGGGCTACGTCGGCTACGACGAGGGCGGGCAACTTACCGAACAAGTTCGCCGCCGCCCCTACAGTGTAATTCTGCTTGATGAGATTGAAAAGGCTCACCGCGACATTTTCAACGTGCTTTTGCAAATTCTCGATGACGGCAGATTGACCGACGGCAAAGGGCGCGTCGTCAACTTCAAGAACACGATTATTATCATGACGAGCAATCTCGGCTCGCAGGAAATTCTTACGCGTGCGAAAATCGGCTTTATCACAAACAAGGCGTTCGCCGAAGCCGAAAACATTATCAAGAACTTGCTTAAGGATTATTTCCGCCCCGAATTTTTGAATCGTATTGATGATATTGTCGTCTTCAAGTCGCTTGCTCAAGACCAAGTTAAGGCTATCGCCGGAATTCTGCTCAAAGATTTAAGCGAGCGTCTCGAAAAGCAAATCAACGTCAAGCTTAATTGGACGCAAGACGCCGTTGACGCGCTCGCCACTCAAGGGTTTGATGCAAACTTTGGAGCGCGACCGCTCAAACGTCTTTTAACTCACACGGTCGAGACGGAGCTTAGTAAGAAAATTATCGCGAGCGAAGTCAAGGACGGCGACACAGTAGAAATCGGCTTTGACGGAAAAAATTTCACCTTCAACGCGAAAGTTAATCTCGAAAAATAAATCACTGCAGATTTTTAAACCCTCAACAAAAAGTTGAGGGTTTTTTTATTGTAAGCTAAGAAAAGTTTTTGTATAATAGGCAAAATTTCTAGGGAAGGAGAAAATTTTCTATGGCAACACAATTAAAGGTCATCCAAAATTTTATGAAGTCTTTGGACACTTCAAAGTCGAACGGTGAAGCCGCCTTAAATAAGGCGATAAGTGCCGCTTTTCCGCGCGACGGTTTAAAATCTTTTCAAGCGGTCAAAGCAAAATTCATGAACGATTTAAAAGGCGCGTCAAATATTTCCGTGCCGCACTTGGAGGGCGAGACCGACGTTGAATATTTCTTGCGAGTTTACTGCGGTATAGATTTTAAAACCAAAGATTCGGGCGCAATCACCGGCTCCGACGCGGGCGGTTCCAAGATCAAAACTGACGACAATATAATTTCGGAGAGCGGCACTTTAAAAACGTCTTTCCAAGACAAATCCTTTACTGTCGAAAATTTGAAGGTCACGCTTGCCGATAAAAAAGCTTTCAGCGATTTGACCGCCGCGCAGAAATTTATCTGGCAAGGACTTTATACTTGGTGGGTCAAGGACGCGCTCGACCTCGTTAAAGAGTCTTACGGCGATAATTTTAGCTTTAAAAATTTCGACAAATATGAGAAGTATAAAAGCAAATATCCGGATCGGATAAATACGAGTTATTCCACAACTAATCAACTTTACGTCAAGTTCATCAACGACGCCGACGCAGATAAAATTTCTGTCGAGCCCGCCTCCTACAAAGAATTTGATGACGGAATAACCGCCGAGACAACCGGCATTACTTTGACAATCAACATGGCTTATTATAATTCGCTCGACACTGCCAAAGCCAACAGCGAGTTTGACCGCACGATTGCTCACGCAATGACGCACGTCGTCATGATGGCGAACATGCTCTATCTGCCGTTGTACAGATATTTGCCGGGCTTTATAACGGAAGGCTTGGCGGAGCTGACGATAGGCATTACCAATTCCAACGCCGATAAAATTAAAGCTCTCGCGGCGGACGTCACGAAGTACGATGTCGGGCTTGACGCCAACGATTTGGCAAGAGACGAATCTTTTATGTACGATGGCGGCTATACTTTCTTCCGCTATCTCGCGCGTCAGGCGGGCGACTTGACCATTGCCAACAGCTCGACGCCCAACACTTTGCTTTTGACTTTCTACGGTAACGACACAATCACCAGCTCCACCAACAACGTCACAATTCAAAGCGGCTACGGCAACGACTCAATCAAGGCGAGCGGCAAGAAACTTACAATCACTTCCGACGGCGGCAACAACTCCATTTACATCAACAAAGACTCCTCGAACAACAAGATAACGACCGGCAAGGGCAAGGATTTCATTTCTCTCGCCGCCAACACTTCAAATCACACCGTGAGCAGTGGCGCAGGTAATGACTCAATCTACAGTGCTTGCAACGCCGCTTTGATAGACGCGGGCGCGGGCAACGACAGGATTTCAAACACGGGAGCAAGTGTCTCTGTTGACGCGGGC
>JBGUYA010000061.1:0-14534 GCA_045118435.1 Quinella sp.
CAAAAAGTTTCAATAGTGGGCGGCGCGGGCAATGACACAATTCGCAATAACAATCGAGACGGATACAATTATGATGAGCAAAAATGGGAAACGGTCAGCAAGCCCGATAACGTGACAATCAGCGGCGGCGCGGGTAACGATTCTATTTACAATGAAGGCACCAACGTGACAATCTCAGGCGGCACCGGCAACGATTCCATTTACAACAGCGGTTCCAACGTCACAATCGCTAGCGGCGCGGGTAACGATTCTATTTACAATGAAGGCACCAACGTGACAATCAGCGGTGGCACGGGCAACGATACCTTGAGCGGCAAGGCGAAAGTATTCAGCTACGCGGACGGCGACGGCAACGACGTTTTCACGAGCTACAGCTCCGACACGACGATTAACTTGACAAGCGGAAGTATAAGTAGCTCTTCGCTCGACGGTTCCGACGTTATCTTGAATATTGGTAGTGGCTCCATACGTCTCAAGTATTCAAGCGACAAAAAAATTACGGTCAAGGACGCCAAAGGCAAAGTTACTTCCAAGACTTATGCCAATGAAAATTTGTTGATAACGGGTACGAAGGGCAACGATACTTTGGAGGCAGGCAAGGGCTCCAACATCACGATAAACGCCGGCAGGGGCAACGATTTGATTAGAAATTACGCCGATAAATCTTCAATCAACGGCGGCAAGGAGAACGACATTTTGATTAACGGCGGCTATTGGGAGAGCGAGCGCGGTGGCAATAAAGTTTCAATCGGCGGCGGCGCGGGTAATGATACCGTCATAAGTCACGGCTTAAAATCTTCCCTCGACGGCGGCGCAGGCAATGACCAGATTTACAACGGCTACCGCTATTACGAACCTTGGAACGCTTTTTATGAACCGGATAGCGAAAATTACAACGGGAGCAACTCGACAATCAACGGCGGCACGGGCAATGACACTATTAAAAATTGCGGCAACAATGTCGTGTTCAAGTACAATTCGGGCGACGGCAAAGATTTTATCGAAGGCTTTAACGCTACAAGTACACTTAACATTTCGGGCAGTG
Source organism: Quinella sp. (assembly GCA_045118435.1). GTDB lineage: Bacteria > Bacillota > Negativicutes > Selenomonadales > Selenomonadaceae > Quinella. The sequence goes on from JBGUYA010000061.1 coordinate 1,046, forward strand.
TCTATTCAACGCAGACAAGCAATAACGATGTTATCGTGACAATCGGTAAGGGCAGGGTAACTTTGAGCGGCGCGGCTGATTTGTCGGCTCTCAACATTAAATGCGATAAGGTTCTGAACTTGACGGATAAATCGAAGTCTAAGATAACCGCTGCTGCCTCCATTGAACTTGTGAACGCCTCTGCAAGGACAAAGTCAATCAGCATCAAAGGCAATAAGTTGAATAATTCGATTCTTGGCGGCGCGGGCAATGATAAAATTTGGGGCGGCGACGGCAAGGACTATATTCTTGCTGGAGACGGTGACGACAATATAAGCGGCGGCGCAGATAACGATTCAATTCTTGGCGGTAGTGGTAATGACACTTTGTCTGGCGGCGTAGGTAAGGACTCATTGCACGGCGGCGCGGGCAACGATAAACTCTGGGGCGGCGCAGGAGCCGATACCTTTATTTACGACAGCAGCGACGGTAAAGATATAATTTACGGCTTTGAAAATGATGACATGCTAAAGATTACGGGCGCATTCTCCGGCACTTACAACAAAAGCAAGAATGCAATTTATTTTAAAGTCGGCTCGACCAAAAACGCGCTTACGCTGAAAAATTTTGATGCTACAACTTTTAACGTCAACGGCGACGTTTATCACGTCAGCGGAAAAAAACTCGTCAAATAAATCTGCGCGGCAATAAAAATGAGGGCAACCGATAAATTTTCGGTGGCTCTCTTTTTTTCTCATTAAATTTTTAAAAAATTCTATCTTGCATTTATCAAGCTTTGGGCTATAATTTATTCAGTATCAAAATATTTTTCTGTTATTAAGGGAGGGATAGAAATGAATGAGTTTGTTTTTAACCTGCAGAGATTTTCAAACGGCAACGACAATATGAGCGTTTCCGTCAACAATGCCTACATCTACGCCGGTAGCGGCAACGATAGCGTTTACAATGACGGCTACGACGACGTGACAATCGCCGCAGGTTCAGGCAACGATACTATCTACACCAACAACAGCTCGCGAATCTTGATAACGGGCGGCACGGGCAACGATACCGTTTTCTGTCGCAGTAATTATTCGACAATCAGCGGCGGCTCAGGTAACGATTCCATTTCCAACATTACCTACAACTCGTCGATAAACGGCGGCTCCGGCAACGATTACATTTACAATTACAGCTATAACTCGACGATAGCGGGCGGCGCGGGCGATGATACCATTTCCCTTTACTCCTCAGCGAACGGCAACATTATTCAATTCGCCGACGGAGATGATAACGACATAATTTACGGCTGGACGTCGGGCAACAGTCTTTCTTTGGCGAGCGATGCCTATTACACAAGAGAGACCGTCGGCTCGAATGTCGTGGTGAACTTGCTCAGTGGCGATGCAATTACTTTGAACAGCGCAAGCAACAAGACCATTAACATTATCGGCGGAATTTATACGGTGAGCGGCAAAAACTTCACCAACTACAGAAATTCTGACTCGGTCAGCGTGGTTTACGGCACGGGCTACACCGACACCCTTTATAATCACGCAAACAGGGTAACAATTCTGGGCTACGCCGGCAACGATACAATCGTCAACTACGGCATGGCTCCGAGCGTCACGTCTGCTTCTGCCACTTACGGCAGATACGCTTCGATTATGGCGGGCGATGGCAATGATTCTGTCGACAACAGCGGCAGAGATACGACGGTCGACGGCGGCAACGGCAACGATACCATTGCCAACACGAACTACGGCTTGAACTCGAAGATAGCGGGCGGCAACGGCAATGACCTCCTTACGACTTATAACGCCGATTATGTTTCAATCGACGGCGGCGCAGATAACGACAGGATAGAACTGCGCGGCACGGCGAGCGGCTTGACTGCCAAAGGCGGCACGGGCAACGATACGATTTACGGCTCAAGTCTCGGCGGCGGCATCGTCTATCAATTCACTGCGGGCGACGGCTCAGACGTTATCTACAATTTCAAGGCGACAGATACAATCTCACTCGGTGGCGACACTTACACGCGCTCAACTGTCGGCTCAAACGTCGTGATAAGTTTGGTAAGCGGCGGCGCAATGACTTTGAACGGCGCGAAGGGTAAGACTATCAACATCACAAATGGAATTTACACCATACCGCCAATCAGCAATTCCGCCTCCAATACTCTGATTACCGGCAACGCCAATAACAATCAGATCATCAACAGCGGCAATTACGTAACGATTAACGCGCTCGGCGGCAACGATACTGTCTACACTAACAACAGTTCGCGAATTTCAATCAGCGGCGGCGAAGGCAACGATTCCATTTATTGCCGCAGTAACTATTCGACGGTCAACGGCGACGCGGGAGCCGATACCATTTCCAACATAACCTATTATTCCTCAATAAGCGGCGGCTCCGGCAACGATTCTATCTTCAACAACAGCGTCTACTCGACGATAAACGGTGGAACGGGCAATGATAAAATTTCGTTCGGCACGGGCACGATAGTTAGCGGCAACATTGTCCAATTCGCGGCGGGCGACGGCTACGATACCATTTACAATTGGAATTCAAGCAACCGCATTTCTTTGCAAAGCGGAGCCTACTACACGCGCGAAACTCTCGACAGCGGCAATGTCTTGATAAGTTTGTTAAGCGGCGGCTCAATGACTTTGGTCAACGCGAGCAATAAAACCGTCAGCGTAACCGGAGGCATTTACACCATACCGAGCGGCATAAATACCGTCATTTCCTCCGCCAACGGAACCTTCTACGGCACAAGTTATAACGATACCATTTCCAACAGCGGCACAAATAACAAAATCTTCGCCGGCTCCGGCAACGACTCAATCTATAACAACGCAACGAATGTAACAATCGGCACGGGTGCGGGCAATGATTCCGTCATTATCGGATATACTGACTCGTCTTCAATCGATACCGGCTATGATGACGACTTCATTCAAGGGCATAACAACCGCACGACTATTACCGCAGGAGCCGGCAACGATACCGTCACAGGCAACCATTACGCTACAAAAATCGTCGGTGGCGACGGCAACGACTCTATCAACATCACTTACTACTGGTACAACACACTTGACGGCGGCGCGGGTAATGATACGATTTACGCGGAAGGCGGCGGGCACTCCGTCAACGGCGGCGCGGGAGCCGACTTAATCAGCTTGAGCGGCTCGGCTTTGACCGTCACTGGCGGCAAGGGCAACGATACGATTTACGGCGACACCGCGACAAGTCATCTCTACCAATACACCTACGGCGACGGCAACGACATCATTTATAACTGGAGTTCAAACGACACGTTGACGATTGGCGGCGGTGTGAATTTCTCAAGCAAGACGAAAGGCAAAAATGTTCTCGTGAGTATCGCGGGCGGCGGTCAAATCACGCTCAGCGGCGCGAAGGGCAAGACCGTCAACATAAACGGCAAAACCAATTCAGTTGTCGACGACGAGATTACGCCGCAAGACGTTATCAAAAGATTTATGCTCTCTCTCGACAACGCGACCATTTCCAATATAACAACCATGCTCGATAACGCCGTCAAGTACGCCTCCAACAACAAGTTCACGACAATTCAAAAGGCTATCGACTCTATGGTCAGCGATTGCGCCTCCTACGCGGGCGATTGGAAATCTTTCCTTAAGGACAAATGCAACATCGACCTTGACAACGACGACACGGGCGCGATTAGCGGTTACGACGCGGGCGGCTCCAACTACGAGAAAACCAAAAACTCCGTTATTCAAGAGACCGGCAACGTCAACAAAAACTTTACCGGCAACTATTTCAATGTTAACGGCTTGAACGTCTACTTGGCAAGGACGAGCGGCAATACCGTTCAAACTATCAACTACAACGACAATTCGCTCAATGATAAGGAACGCTACATTTGGCAGGGCTTGAAAGATTGGTGGTTGCCCGGCGCACTTAATCTCATTGAAGAATCCTACGGCTCGAACTTCGGCTTCAGTAGCAATTCCACTTCGACGATTCAGGACAACAAGCTTTACGTCACTTTCTACAACGACTCAAGTGACGGGGTGCTTGCAAGCGTCGGCGTCCTCAATAACACTTCAAAAAACACTTGGCGCGACAGCAACGGCGATATTATCGGTCAGCTCCAACTTTCAATCAACATGAACTATTACGATTCGGTTATCGAAGACAACGAAGACGGCAAGATGGAAGATTGGGACGATTTTTATCTTGACCGCGTTTTGGCGCATGAGTTCACGCACGCCGTTATGGACGCCAATATCAGATACGCGACGGGTTCAAACGGTTTGCCGCAGTTCATTAAGGACGGCATGAGCGAACTGACGCACGGCATCGACGACGACCGCAAGTCCGATATTAAATCCTACGCAAGCGACTCCTCCACTTTGAATAAAGCTCTGGACGTGACAAAGCTTTATCAACATTATCCCGCTTATGCCGGTGGCTACATGTTCCTGCGCTACCTCGCCAAACAAGCTTCCAACACGGAAACCGACAGCTCCTATTCCGATAAGACCATTTCAAAATTGAATTTACTGCCCAAAGGGCTCACGAGAGATGATGACCTCCTCACGGCGTCGACCAAGTTCAAGAAGGGCGAAATTGATCTCTCTGATTACTCCGACACCATTACCAAAGTCGACGCGACCGCGCTCAAGACCTCGCTTGAGATTATGGGCAACGCCGCGAACAACTCGATAAAGAGCGGCAAGGGCTCGGATAAACTTTACGGCGGCGCAGGTAATGATACACTTTACGGCGGCGCGAGCGATGATGTTTTGTACGGCGGCTCCGACAACGATAAACTCTATGGCGAGGCAGGTAATGACACTCTGCGCGGCGGCACTGGTAAAAATTCGTTGAAGGGTGGCGCAGGTAAGGACGTTTTCGTTTACGAGGGCGGCAAAGATTACATTGCCGACTTCACGACGGGCGAAGACAAAATTCAGTTCCTCAGCGGCTCCGTTCAAAGTACTTCGTTCAAGAAGAAAAATCTTATCCTTAAGACTGAAGACGGCGCGATAACAATCAAGGGCGGCAAGGGCAAGCAAATCACCGTCATTGACGCCGACGGCTTGGAGACGACGACAATTTACGGCGGCGCGGCGTTGAACCTGACCAACTCTTCCAAGTCAAAAGTTACGCTTTCTTCCGCTTATGCAAATGCTTCCGCCGCCAAGCGCACAAAGGCGATTCAAATTACCGGCAACGAGCTTGCTAACTCAATCGTCGGCGGTACCAAGAACGATATCCTTTACGGCGTCGCCGGAGCTGATACACTCGCGGGCGGAGACGGCAACGACAAACTCTATGGGCAAGCCGGTAACGATTCGCTTTGGGGCGGCGCAGGTGATGATTCGCTCTGGGGCGGCGACGGCAACGATACTTTCCTTTACAAACCCGGCACGGGCAACGATGTTATTCTCGACTACACGGACGGCGACATGCTTCAACTTCTCGACGGCAAGTTTAGCAAGTCGAAGTACAGCAACGGGACGCTCGCGCTCACGATTAAAGGCGGCGGCTCGGTCACCTTCGAGAACGTCACGACCGCGACGACTTTCAACATCAACGATAAGCTCTACGAAGTCAGCGGCTCAAAACTTTCCAGGAAATAAACTCTGCGCGGCTTAAAATAAAAAACCCCGATGCCTTCAAGGTGTCGGGGAAATTTTTTTATCCGAGACGCGCCTCTTGTTTGGTCAAAGCCTCTTGCCAGACCGCTTTCAAGGGCACGGAATTTTTTTCGGCAAGGCGGCGGCAGTCTTCGTATTCGGGAGTTATCGAAACAATTTTACCGTCGTACGCGCTGACTTTGCATTGAACTTCGCCAAAACTCGTCTCGACCTTCGCCATTTTCCGAACAGCCTCGACGCGCCGCGCAATCTCAATCACGCGCAAGCCAATCGTCGTCGTCTCTTCAAAAATAATTTTTATGCAAAGTTCCTTGTGCTCCTTGTCGACCAAGACGCTCAGCATCTGCGCGGGGCGATTTTTTTTCATGTAAATGGGCGTCGTCCAAACGTCGAGTGCGCCCGCGTTGAAAAGTCGTTCGTAAAGCCAGCCATAAATCTGCGGATTCATGTCGTCAATATTTGCCTCAAGCTTGACCAAATGCTTTTCGGTCTGCCCACTGAACTCGCCAAGATAAATCCTCAAGACGTTTGGAATATCTAAGTCCCAAGTGCCCGCGCCGTAGCCAATTTTCTCCGAAGAAAAATCTTCGGGCAAGTCCGCGCTGTACTCGGCAAGAGCTTTGACAATAGCCGCGCCCGTCGGAGTCGTCAACTCTTTTTCCGCGCCGAAACTGTAAGTCTTAAAGCCCTGCAAAAGCTCGGCAGTCGCGGGAGCGGGAACTTGCATTAAACCATGAGCACACTTGACGAAGCCGCTACCCGTGTTGATTCGCGAGACGAAAATTTTTTCTGCGTCGAGATAGTCAAGGCAAATCGCGCAACCGACAATATCAACAATCGAATCAATCGCGCCGACCTCGTGGAAAGTTACTTCGTCGGCGGGGCGTTGATGAACTTTGCCTTCCGCTTGAGCTATCACAGAAAAAATTGCAAGCGCACGACTTTTAACCGCCATGCTAAGCTCCGACGCCTCGATAATTTTTTTTATGTCGCCAAAAGTTCTGTGGCTGTGATTTTTAATGTGCTCGTGACGATGCAAGAGGCGAATGTTGGGGCGGTCAAGTTCCGACTCAAAATCTTTGGCAAGCTGAACGTCGACATACGCCGCGCCTATTCCGTTCTTGCTGACGTTTGAAATTTCCAGTTCAAAATCAAGCTTGAGTTTGTCGAGTTCCCCGCGCAGATATTTTTCGGGTACGCCCAGTTGCAAGCACGCGCCCAAAAACATGTTGCCGCTTATGCCCGCCGCGCAGTCCAGATAAATCGCCTTCAATAAAATTCCTCCTTGCCTAAACTTTTTGCGCAGTTTAGCAAATCGCCGTCGGCTTGTCAAAATTGAAGTCCACTCCCAGAAAATTTTTTGCTTGAAAGTTAAAACGCTCCGCATTGCACGGAGTGTTGACGACCGAGCGCGTTTCAGTCGAAGAAATTCAAGCCGATGGCTCCACGCGATAAACTTCTACATTCGGTTCGTAAGATTCAGAGAGTATTGAAAAATCGCCTTGAAATGTGATTTGCCCTGTTGTATAATCACAAGGAATTCTATCAATTTTTTGTAAGGGGGAAACTGTAAAATGATTTACACCGTAACTTTTAATCCCGCGATTGACTATATCATTCGCCTCGACAAGCTTACGACGGGCGCGATTAACCGCGTGACTTATGAGCAGGTGCTCGGCGGCGGCAAGGGCGTCAACGTCTCAATCGTGCTCGGCAATCTCGGACACAAGTCGACGGCGACAGGGTTCTTGGCGGGCTTCACGGGCGACGAGATTGTTCGTCAACTCCGCGACTTCAACGCCGCTGATGATTTCGTCAAGCTCGACGAAGGTTTCTCCCGCATTAATGTCAAGGTCAAGGCTGAAGTCGGCGGCGAGACTGAAATTAACGGTCAAGGTCCCAAAATCAGCGACGCCAAACGCGAGGAACTCTTCCAGAAACTCGAACAGCTCGGCGAGGGCGATACGCTGATTCTCTCCGGCTCAATTCCGAACACGCTCCCCGATGACATGTATGAGCAAACGCTCAGCAGAATTCAAGGCAAGGGCATTCGCTTTGTCGTCGACGCGGAAAAAGGACTGCTCCTTAAAGTCTTGAAGTTCAATCCTTGGCTCATCAAACCCAACAATCACGAACTCGGCGATATGTTTGGCGTCAAACTCAAGAGCGACGAGGAAATTTTCACCTACGCCAAGAAGTTGCAGGAAATGGGCGCAAGAAACGTCCTTATCTCAATGGCGGGCGACGGCGCAATCTTCGTGCCCGAAGGCGGCGCGACGTTCTTTAAATCTCCGGCTCCGAAAGGCAAGCTCGTCAACTCGGTTGGCGCGGGCGATTCAATGGTTGCGGGATTTGTCGCGGGCTACATTGAAAGCGACGGCGATTATGAACGCGCCTTTAAAATGGGACTTTGCACCGGCTCGGCGTCGGCGTTCTCCGAAAATCTCGCCACTCGCCCCGAAGTCGAGGCTCTGCTTAAAACTCTCGCATAAGACAGGGAAGTAGAGAAGTAGGGAAAGAGGGAAGTAGCACGTCTATTTCACTAATTCCCTAATTCCCTCATTCCCTAATTCCCTACCCAAGGCGGTGTTTTCTAATGGCAACGAAAATTACAAGTTACATTTCCAAAAAATCTATCGCGCTCAACATGCACCCGACCGACAAAAACGAGGCAATCGATATGCTTGTCGATTTGCTCATGACGGCGGGCACAATCCGCGACAAGGCGATTGTCAAGCGCGACATACTGCGGCGCGAGGCGCAAGGCTCCACCGGACTTGCTAACGGCTTGGCAACTCCCCACGCGCAAAATTCTTCCGTCAAAAAGCCGTCAATCTCGATAATCACTGTGCCCGAAGGCGTCGAGTTCAATTCGCTCGATAAAAAACCTGCGCGGTTGTTAATGTTGTTCGCGGCACCCGAAAAAGCCGACGATACCGCAATGACAAACATGGGGCGGCTCGCAGTCTTGCTCATGGACGACGCGTTTAAAGAAAGTTTGATTAAGGCGAAAACGCCCGACGAAGTCATTAAGATTATCGACAAGAAGGAAGCCGACCGCGCCAAGAACGAGACGCCCGAACCCGACGTTTCTTCCAACACAAAAATTATTGCGGTCACGGCTTGCCCGACGGGTATATCTTCCTCGTTCATGGCTCGCGAGGCTCTCAAGCAATGCGCGGAGAAATTGGGCTTGAGTATTCGCGTTGAAGTTCACGGTGCGGCGGGCGTCTATCACGCGCTGACTGACGAGGAAATTAAAAATGCCGACGTCGTCATTACTGCGGCGAGCAGACGAATTCCCATGAAACGTTTCGACGGCAAACCCATGATTCAAACGGCGGTCGGCACGGCTATTCGCAAGCCCGAACAGCTTTTCAAGCGTATCAAGGAAGGTCAAGCTCAACCTTTCCAAGCTACCGAAGACGACGAGACGCTCGGCGAAAAGCTCTTCAACAAAATTAAAAGTATTTTCTCATGAATTAAAGTCGGCTCGGAAATCGGCGTTAATGTTTCTCGGTTCAATCAAGGAGGATTGATTACTATGATTAAATCGAATACCCCCCCCCCGAAGCCATAACACGTAGGTATATCGCGCCACTCGTTCGGGTTCTCGTGTTGGCGGCGTTCCTCGTCGTAGCGGTTCAAAGCTCAGCTGACGCAACGAGACAGCTCGTGTTCGTCAACAACACAGGTGAGTCCATCAGCTCCATTTACTTGAACGGTCACAACGTTGGAGGATTGTATAATAGGCAGTCACGCTCCGTGACACTTGGCTCTGGCTCTATCTTTGACTTGAGCATCGTTTTCTCAAGCGGCAGAGATGTTTATTGGGATAACCTTGACCTTCATCAAATTTGGCGAATAACGTTCATTAGAAACGGCTCAAATATTCGAGCGCAATGGAACTGACAATAGCCGATATTTTAAAAGAAAACGCGAGCGGGCGCGATTCACGGCGTCCAATGACAATTTCAATTAGAAATTTTCCGAGCCGATTTTAAGCAAGTTTATTAATGTCAACAGTCGGCATTGTCCGATTGATTATAGCCGTCGCCACTGCGCGGCGGTCAGAAATTATCTATATTTTTTGTAAGGAGTATGCACCATGAGAGTTACAGATTTGCTCAAAAACGCGAGCATTGATCTCGGTGCCAAAGTCAAGAATAAACCCGACGCAATATCGCATCTGGTTGACTTGATGGAAAAGGGCGGCAACCTCAAGAACAAAGCACAGTATTTAAAAGATGTGCAAGCTCGTGAGGCGTCCGGCACAACCGGTCTCGGCGACGGCATTGCCACACCGCACGCAAAATCTGCGGGCGTCAAGGCTCCCGGTCTCGCCGCAATGACCATTCCCGAAGGCATTGACTTCGAGTCAATGGACGGCAACCCCGCGCGGTTGTTCTTCGCAATCGCGGCACCCGACGGCGGCAACGACGAACACTTGATGATTCTGTCAAAGCTCGCCACAATGGTTATGGATCCCGACTTCAAAGAAGCTTTGATTAAGGCGACCACGAAGGAAGAGTTCCTTAAAATCATTGACGACAAAGAAGACGGCAAGTTCCAAGCTCCCGCCGACTCCGCGAACGCCGCGCCCGCTCCAGCTGCCGACCACATTCAGATTTTGGCAGTCACGGCTTGCCCGACAGGTATCGCGCACACGTTCATGGCGGCGGAAAGTCTTGAGCAACACGCCAAGAAACGCGGCATTTCCATTAAGGTTGAGACGAACGGCTCCGGCGGCGCAAAGAACGTTTTGACGGCGGAGGAAATTGCAAAGGCGGACGGCATTATCGTTGCGGCGGATAAAAACGTTGCAATGGCTCGTTTCGACGGCAAGCACGTTGTCATAACCAAAGTTGCCGACGGTATCAACAAGGCTGATGAACTTATTGACAAAGCACTCGGCGGAAATGCTCCGATTTATCACGCAAAGGCAGGAGACAATGCAGGCGATGCGGGCGGCGGCGTTGAAAATGAAAGCATCGGTCGCCAAGTCTACAAGCACTTAATGAACGGCGTCTCGCATATGTTGCCGTTCGTTATCGGCGGCGGTATCTTAATCGCGATTTCGTTCTTGATTGACGGTTTCTCCGTTGACTTGAACAGTTTGCCCGCAGAGGAACGCGGCAAATTTGGTTCGATAACTCCGCTTGCCGCGACCTTTATGGGAATTGGCGGCGCGTCCTTTGGATTTATGTTGCCGGTTCTTGCAGGTTTTATCTCAATGTCTATTGCTGACCGTCCCGGCTTGGCGGCGGGCTTTGTCGGCGGTGCGCTCAGTGCTGCCAACGGCTCCGGTTTCTTGGGCGCGTTGCTTGCGGGCTTTATCGCAGGTTTCGTTGTCAACTGGCTCAAAAAAGCTCTTAGTGTCCTGCCTCCTTCCCTCGAAGGTACAAAGCCGATTCTCTTCTACCCGCTCTTGGGCGTCTTGATTATCGGTCTCGTCTGTAACTTCCTTATCGGTCCGCCTGTCGCGGGCATCAACGAGGCTTTGAAGAACACTCTTGCCAACATGGATCCTTCCGCGAAGCTCGTCATGGGCGCGGTTATCGGTGGCATGATGGCTGTTGACATGGGCGGTCCTTTGAACAAAGCAGCTTACGTTACTGGCGTCGGCTTGCTTGCTGACGGCAACTACTACGTCATCGCGGCGGCTATGGCGGGCGGCATGGTTCCCCCGATTGCCATTGCGCTTGCGACTGTCTTCTTCAAGAACAAGTTCACGAAGAACGAGCAGAAAACTACCGCGACCAATATCATAATGGGCTTGTCGTTCATTACTGAAGGCGCGATACCTTTTGCGGCGGGCGACCCGCTCCACGTTATCCCCGCGTGCGTCGTCGGCTCGGCTTTGACCGGCGCGTTGGTCATGATGTTTGACTGCACGTTGATGGCTCCTCACGGCGGTATCTTCGTCGTCCCGACTATCGGCAACCCGCTGGGCTACTTGGCGGCGATTGCGGCAGGTTCGGCGGTCGGTTGCGTGATTCTCGGCTTGATTAGAAAACCGCGTCCGCAAGATTGATAATAACTCTTTGAATAGAAAAAGGCGGCAGGCTGAAAAAGTCTGTCGCCTAATTTTTTTGCCTTCCAATGTTCAGTCGCGTGCCATAAGATATTCTGCGGGGAGTCCGAAAATCGCAACGAGTTGTTCAATTTCATTAGCATGAAATCTGCGTTTGCCGCTCATTTTGCGAGAGAGTGATTGGTGAGATATATTCATTAAGTTAGCCAATTTTCTGTACGTGAGTTGTCTCTCGGTTATCGCGTTCGACAAATTTTTGTAGGGAGTTTCGCCACGTTTTGCCTTAGAAACTTTTGCACAATGTTCGGGGGATTTTGGAATGCCTTTATTGACCTTTGACATTTTCGCTCGTGATTCTGCTGTAGGACGATGTCCTAAGCTGTTCTTATTTCCGAGTCCAAAACATTTCGCGCTTGTAAAGCTACTTAGAACTTTTACATTCTTCGATAACTAAACGAAAAAGCTCTACGTTTTGCTAGTGATTTTTTTATCTCAACGTGACTGCGAAAAAGAACCCCGCTCGCTTTGAACGGGGAAACTTTTTTATCTATATAACGTTCTTTAAGTTCGCACTTGGTGGAGACGAGGGGGATCGAACCCCTGACCTCTTGACTGCCAGTCAAACGCTCTCCCAGCTGAGCTACGCCCCCAAAACGGGGTTATATTAAATCATTTCTCACCGCTTGTCAAGAAAAATTTTAATCGATTTCAATCAGCTCGTACTGCGGATTGCCGAGTTTCTTCTCCGCCATTGCAGAAAGTTGACGAAGTCCAACGCGACTTTCAATTCGCTCCTTCATGTCGTGGCTGTCGCTCGCGGTGTAAATCAAATCAGTGCAAGCTTGGTCGACGGCGAGAATATCAGTTGAAACCGCAATGCCGATGTCTTTCATAGTCGGCTCGGCGGCGGCAATGCCTTCGCAATCGCAAGAAACGCTGATTCGGCGCATGACGTTCAAAAAGACAATGTGCTTGCCGAAATAGTCGCAAGTCGCCTTCGCGCTGTCGCACATGAGTTCCATAAAATATTCTTTAACGGGCCACTGCGTCCAATCGGGGACATTGTTAGGGTCGACGCCGTGAACTTGCGCCTTGCCAACGTGCCCCGACGCGCAACCGATAGCGATATTTTTCATTGAGCCGCCGAATCCGCCCATTGCGTGACCTTTGTAATGCGTCAAGACAATCAGCGAATCATAGTTGGTGAGGTTGCCGCCCATAGCAACTTCCTTAAGATGAAAGCCGTTGCGCACTGGGAAGTTGACGGTCTGCTCGTTGTCGTCCATTATGTCGACGGGACAGAAAGTCCAGCCGTTGACCTTGAGCGTTTCGAGATGACCTTTGGTATCGTAGCGGTCGCCGTGATAAAGTGTGTTGCATTCGACAATAGCGGAGTTCGGAACTTGCGCTTGGAAGGCTTGAACCATGTCGCGCGGAAGAATATTCGGACCGTTTTTCTCGCCCGTGTGCAGTTTGATAGCAACCTTGCCAAAAATATTTTCGTCAATCATTTTGTAGAGCTTGATTAAGTGTTCGACGTCGATTTTTTTTGTGAAGTAGACTTTCGCCGCAGAGCCGCTGTAATTTTCGCCGGTGACGTTCTTTGAGCCGACGACGGGAGCTTGAATTGCCATAAAATTTTTCCTCCTTTTAACCCCGCGCAGGGGATTTTTTCTTATAATAGCGGTTGGAGTTTGCTTAAGTCAAGAAATTTTTATCGCGCAAAAAAAAGACAGTCGCTCAAAAATTTGCGACTGCCTCTAGTTCCTTGTTTAGGTGTCAGGAATCGGGAATCAGCAAAAGCCCTAGTTCCTGG
>JBGUYA010000062.1:0-2781 GCA_045118435.1 Quinella sp.
GCCGCTCGTCACGTTGAAATTGATTCCGTTGACGGAGTAATCGCCGCCCGCCGTGAACTCAATCGCCTTGCCTTCGGGAGCCGTGACAGCCGCGCGGTTGCTCAAGCTCAAGTCGTTGTTATCGTTCGTAAGCTTGACGTTGGTTTCATAGGCGGCGTTCGCGGCGTAAACAACTTTGAAGTCGTCGCCAATGTTCAGAGTGTTGCGCTTTGTGTCGAGTTTAAAGGTCGTGCCGGTTGAAGCCGCGCTGTTTAGCGTGAAACTGTTGCTATCGACTTTGACGGCGGCATTGGCGGCAAGCGCGGTGATAATTTCTTCGTCACCAACCAGAATATTGGGCGCGTCGTCGCTGTTGTTAATAAAAGTCGTCGTCTTGTCAATGGCGGTCGTCGTGACGCTGATATTTTTATCGACAGGCGAGCCGCTCTTGGGTGCGCTGATAATTTTGTCGGAGTAGGGCGCGATTTCGCTACCGTTGGCTTTGAGCGTCAAAGTCTTGTCGGCGTTTATCGTAATCTCGTAGGGTGGCTCTTCTTTTTCTTGTTGTTGAATCCATTTATCTTCCTCAATGCTCCACGTCCAAACGTCTTGTTCCTCATCGTTGACGTTGTAGCGAGTGACGAGACCATTTGCGTAAAGCGTGCGAACTTTGAAGTCGCCGTCAACCAACTCGAAAGTTATTCCGTCGTCGTCCAAATCGCCGTTGACTGTGTACTTGTAATCGGCTATCTGCAACGAATATTCCTTATTGTTCTTGACCGTGATAACTTTTTCCGCTTGACCGTATTTCTCGACGTTCGCGCCGTCCTCTATTTTCTCAACCGACATTTTGCCTTCGGTGTCAAGCGCAATCTCAATATCTTTGTCGCTATTGGTCGCCTTGACTATGTAATTCTTGCTGTCGGCTTGAGGGTTTACTTTTATCCCTTCCTCAAAGTTGCCTTCCACCGTGCCTGACTTCTTAGTTATCGCCGTGACTGCAACGGGTGAATCGGGCTCGGTAAGCGATTTAGAAACGGTAAAGACATTAACGGCGTCGCCCGTCGAAATGAATTTTTGTTCGCAAATGGTGAAGTCGCCGCTGCCTTCGGTCTCAACGTCGAAATTCAAATCGCCTTCGGCACCTTCCGACATTGACGCTGTAATTGTCGCGCCGCTCGTTATATCTTTTACTTTGTCAATGCCACGCGCGCCCACAGTCTCAATCGTCCAAGCGTCATTGCCGACAATTTTCACATTCTCGAACATGACCGAATTTAATCCGACGCTGATAATATCTTCGTAAACGTATTTTATGTAAGCGGTGCTGTCTTTGGTGAGCACAACTTTTTTATTCGCGTTGCCGAAGGAAACCGCGCTATTCTTTTCAGTCAGCTTGAAAATATTTTCGCTTAAATTCTCGACCAATGCGCCGTCAGGTAAAGCAATTATTTTCTGGTTATCAATCGTTGCCTCATTGGTGCCGGTGATTTTCGCATTGTTTATCGTGACGGGATTTTTGCTCAGCGGAACTTTTATGTTGTCCTTATCGGCAGTAATCTCAATCCCGACTGCGGAAGAAATTTTATTGTCGTTTACCGTGAAGTCGCCCGCCACGAGATTTAATTTAACCGCTTCGGAAGAGGAAACATTGACTATCGCGCCGTTCGGTATGAAAACTTTATCATTAGTCAAGTCGAAGACAAGTTCGCCGCCAGATACGCCGTTGACTTTTACGCCGTCAAAATAAATCTCGGTATTCTTATCGCTCAACGGGATTTTAATTTCGTTCGCATTGGCAGTGAACGTTAAGTTCGTCGAGGTCTCGAAACTCTTGCCGTTGATAACATAACTTCCTGCCGCGCAGGTGATTGTTTTAGTCTCGCCGGATGTCGTAAGAGTTGCCGACTTGTCGATTGTAACTTCCTTGCCGTCAAGCGTGTAGCTTACAACTTTATTCTGGACGTAATTAACTTTCACGTCGTTGAAGTCAATATCGGTGCCCGTGAAACGGATTTGCTCGTCAATGATTATGCGGCTGATATTTTTCGTCTCGACTTCTTTGCCCTGAACTTTAAATTTGCTGTCCTTAGCCTCGATGACGTTGAGATTGTCCGCGTCGTTTGCAACCAAAAATTCTTTGCCGTTGACTTTGAAGTAAGCGTAATTTTCATCATTGACAGAAAAATTTCTGGTATTGTCTTGGAAAGAAAGCGTTATCTTCGTGAAGTCGTGAGCGAGAGTTTTAACGCAAGCCGTATTATGAATCGCGTAGCTCTTATCGGAAGTTTTATAAGAGACGACCATCGGCGTAACTTTCTTGAAGTAATTTTCCTTCGCAACTTCCAAATCGATGAATTGCACGCCGTAACCTTTGAAGCTCAAGCCGTCATCTTCTACGGTGATTGTGCCCGCGCCGCTCGTCGAATTTACATGCAAGTAGTTGATTGTAAATGTGCCTGTGCCAATATCGATTTGAGCACTTGCGGGAGCCGTGACACGTGCGGAAGTTGAATTGCTGAACGAAATTGCATTCTTGCCCTTTGTAGAGAACGCGCTGACACTGAACAAATCGGCTTTAATATCGTCGAAATTAACTGTGGCATCTTCGTTAAAGGTGAGCTGTCGTTGTAGTTTTTACTCGTCAAGGTCACATAATTTCTTTCGTCCTCAAGTTTATATTCCATGACAGAGGCACTGCTTAAGCTCGCCGAAGATATTCGGAGCCGATAAAGTCGCCGCGCCTTTTAGCGTAATGTTTTCGTCGCCAACCGTGACGATTAAATCCGAGTCGGTTCTGTC
>JBGUYA010000063.1:0-16696 GCA_045118435.1 Quinella sp.
GTATGGTCTTTACTGCGCTTGGAGTTTTACGGTAACAACGTTCACGAGTTACCAACCGCATACCCCAACTTTTCAAAGAACTATTGGAATTTTAGCACAAATAAATTCATCAGACAACATAAAAATTTTCAGTAACGGTGTTCACCTCCTTATTATTTTGTGTAAGTTTTATAGCTTCTTATAAGTTTTTCTTAACTGTTACTTGCCCCTTAAGCTCGGCTTTCGTTTGAATCTGCGCGGAACCTTGATTCCGTTTCTTGAGTGCCTTCTTAAATTCCTCAAGCAACGCACCAGAAAACAGCGGCTTGGCAATAAAACTGTCGACGCCCGCTGTTATCGCCTCGTTCATTACGTCATCCCAGTTGTACGCCGTCAGAATTATTATCGCTGTCTCGTTGCCGATAATCTCTCGGATTTGTCGCGTGACTTCGACGCCGTTCATTTCGGGCATTTGCCAATCGACTATGATTAAGTTGTAAGGCTCGCGCCGCGCGTGACGAACTTTGACCGTTTCAACAGCGTCCTTGCCGTTGAGTACCGTCTCGGCGACAATGCCCATTTTCTCCAAAACCGACTTCGCGTGGTCACAAGCTATCGGGTCGTCGTCAATGACTAAAACATTTAACTCGTGCGGGCGAATTTCAATATCATCGTTCGTTGGCAAAACGGCGTTCTCGGAATATTTTTCTGGATGAACGTGTCGAAAATCTTTGGCAGATATTCCTTGCTCATGTCAATGCCCGTGTCCTTGATTGTGAAACGAATCGTAGATTTTTTGCCGAAGTCGGCGGTCTTCTCAACGCTCAGCTCGACCTTGCCGCCCTTGTTCGTGAACTTGACCGCGTTGCCCAAAATATTTATCAGCACTTGCCGCAACTTCACGCTGTCGCTGATATAAAACTCGTCGAGTTGCCCGCTAATGTGGCAGTTGTATTCAAGTGCCTTTTCCTTGCATTGCCCGCTAAAAATCGTGTTGATTTGTTCAATCAGTTTCGGGAAAGAAAATTCTTCGTTGCGAAGGGTCATGCGCCCCGACTCAATCCGGCTCATGTCGAGTATGTCGTTAATCAAGCTCAGCAAGTGTTGCGCCGACGTACCAATTTTTTCCAAGTAATCTTTGACGTTCACGGAAATGTCCGGCTCATGAAGCGCGAGATTGTCCAAGCCGATAATCGCGTTCATGGGCGTTCGGCTCTCGTGGCTCATGCTTGACAGGAAAGTTGTCTTCGCCTTGCTCGCCTCCTCCGCAGTCTTGAGCGCGTATCGCGCAGTGCTTGACGTTTCTCCATTGCGTTGCGCCTTCCCGAATCAATATTCACAAAGGTCGTTGCGAGTGCCGTGCGAAGTTAAAATCAAGCCGTCCGAGTCGACGAAGGCGAACTTTTCCAAGCCGTAAAGTTGTTTCATATTCGCCTGATAAGCTTGCAACTTCTCGACGCTACTCAAGTCGTCTTTCTCCATTAAATCCATTGCAATGTTCATGTCGTAAAAAATCCCGCCGAGCTTTTCGACGGGATTTAAATTTTTTGTCCGCGCAGATTTTCATTTTCTTTTTTTATTGCGGCGACGGGGCAAATCGCAATGATATTCTCCCAATCTTCTGCGCGGGTTGTGTCAAAAAAAATTCGACCGCGTTCATAGGTCACGCCGCCGAATTCCGACTCGCTCACGCAAGCCAAACACCTCACGCAAATTTTCTCGTCATAAATTATCATACCAAGCCCTAACCAATTCACGCGCTGCGAGTTGAGGATTATCCGCGCCCGCGACCGCCGACACTACAAAAAAGCCTTGAACACCCGTTGCGGCAAGTGCGGGAATGTCTTTCAATTTCACGCCGCCGCCAACTACGACCGGCACAGGACTAACCTTCGCGAGAGCGGCAAGCTCCTCTAATGTGATAGCCGAATCCGCGTCGCGCTTGGTGTCAGTGGGGTGCAACACGCCCGCGCCGATATAATCAACCAACGCAGGATTGATAGCGGAGGCGTCACGCGCACTCAAGCCGACAATCGAACTTTCGCCGAGATATTTCCTGCAGACTTCAACAGGAATATCGCTTTGCCCAACGTGTACGCCGTCAACTTTTATTCCAAACTCGCGAGCCGCTAACACAACGTCAAGCCTGTCATCGACGAGCAACGCAACCGAATCACTCTTGCCGAGTTCGCTAATCGCTTGCGCAGATTTTTCAAGCGTCGAGATCATTTCTCGCGCCGTCGCAACTTTTGAGCGAATTTGTACGCAGGTAAAGCCCTCGCCAACCGCCGCCCTTACAACTTCTTCGACAGGGCGTGTACAATTTTCTTGACCGATAACCAAGTAAGCCGATATATCCAAACGTTCGCGAATGCTCATTTTCTTACAACCCGTCCCAACGTCGCGCGTATTCTGTCTTCTACCGACATCGGCTTTTCTTCGGGCTTAACTTCCGCCAAAGCTTCTTCGAGTCTGTCAACTTTTCCCGTCATCATGTTTGAAACGCCCGGTCTTATGTCGGCTTTCAAAACAACTTCGGTACGTATGCCCTTTTCGGCGAGGGCAAACGTCGCGCGTTTGACGACTGCCATTACCGCATCCCAATCGCCCTCAATCTCCGTGAACATTGAGTGAGTTTTGTTAGGTAAACCCGACGCGCGGATTATTTTCACGACTTCGGCGACGTGTTTGCTTAGCTCCTCGCCGACGCCCACCGGCGCAATCGCTAATGCTATCAACGTGTTCATTTAAATCACTCCTCAAAATGTTTGCAAGGCGAATTTGAACAGCGTTTCCATTGAGCCGACCACGCGGAAATTTTCCGAGACCTCTTGCGCCGTCAACTCGTACAAGTTATCCAGGAAATTTATTTTGAAACTCGCGGGCGCGTTTGAGTCTGCCGCCGCTTTTGTGCCCGCAAGGTTGAACATTGTCGTTGCCGTCAGTGCCGCGATAAACGGCGTCGCGACTGTTAGGAAAATTGCCATAACGCCGCCGAGTGCGCAACCGCTTCCCGTGATTTTAGTAAACAGCTCCGAGCCGCCCGCGCAGAGAATTTCTTCATTGCCGTCCGTTACCAAATCTTCTTCGCCCGAAACTGCGACTGCGCCGCCCGTGAACCTCGCCAACGCAAAAGCCGCCTCTTTAGCCGCAGAAACTTTTTCCTTTGAATCGACGCCGTAAAAATTTTCTGTCTCCGAAATGTCCAAAAGCCCCCAAAGGTTTGCGAGCGCAATTATCTCTGAGGCATTGCCGCGAACGATTGCCGGCTTGTAGATTTTCAACTGGTTTAAAATTTGTGTGCGCAGTTCAGATAAGCCGATGCCGACCGGGTCGAGTACCCACGGCTTTTGACTCGCGAAGAGTGCCCGCGCAGTTCTCGGTAGCGTTTCGGCGTAGAAGGGCATTGCCGTTCCCATGTTGATATAAAATGCGGGCGCGACTTTTGCCATTGCCTCGCACTCGTCGATAAGGTAAAGCATTGCCGCCGAGCCGCCGACTGCCAACTGCGCGTTCGCCACAAAGTCTTGGGTGACGGTGTTTGTTATCGACGGGGCAAGCGGATTTTTTGTGCGCACGTCCTCGACTGCCCGCGCCATTGCCGCGCGTATTTCTTTTTCTCTCAAAACAATCCCTCCGCAACGTAAAAGGACGTTGCCGCACGCAACGCCCTTGTAAGTTTCAATTTATGGTGACGCCTAAGGGATTCGAACCCTTGAACCCGCCGTGAGAGGGCGGTGTCTTAACCACTTGACGAAGGCGCCAAGTAACTGTGCGACATATTAACACAGATAAATTTTTTAGTCAAGGAATTTTTTTGAAGTCACGCCGTAAGCCCTCCGTCGACGCTCAAGACTGCGCCCGTTATGAAACTTGCCGTCGCCAAAAAATAAATCGCCTGCGCGACTTCTTCGGGCGTACCGATTCTGCCGAGCGGATAAAATTTTGCAAGCTCCTCAATCGTTGAGCCGGAAGTTTTTAATTGATTGAGAGTGAGCGGCGTCAAAATATCACCGGGCGCGACGCAGTTCACGCGAATGGAAAAGCTCGCTAACTCCAACGCAAGCGACTTGGTGAAGGAGACGATTGCGCCCTTGCTTGCCGCGTACGCCGCGCAGAAGTAATTGCCTTTGATTGCGGCGTCGCTCGCCACATTGACGATTGCGCCGTGACTTTTAATCAGCTCGTCGACTGCCGCCCGCGTCGTGAAGAAACTCCCTTTGACGTTCGTGGAAATGATGTCGTCAAAAATTTTCTCGTCGGTCGAAGTGATTGCGCCCTCGTGATAAATTCCCGCGCAGTTAATCAGCACGTCGACGCCGCCAAAACTTTCTATCGTCTGTGAAATAATTTTGTTGCAGTCCTCGACCTTGCGAACGTCCGCCGAAATAAATTCAAAGCTCCCGACGAGTTCCGACTTAACTTTTTCAAACCGTGCAGAACTTCTGCCGACGAGCACACAGTTAAAATCGTTCGCGAGAAAAATTTTCGCTGTCGCAAACCCGATACCCGACGTGCCGCCCGTAATTATCGCAGTCCTCATAATCTCTCCTTAAAATAATGGGTAGGCTGAATTGTCAAACTAAGTGCAATGGGGTAGAAAAATATACTTCTGCCGGAGTTTTATAACCCAAACATTTTCTCGGACGTCGGTTAAGTTGGTCGACGACTGTTTGTAAGTCGGGGTCGCTGAGCCGGTTGAAGTCGTAACCCTTCGGAAAATACTCGCGCAACAAGCCGTTAGTATGATTGAAACTTTTCGACTGCGTTCATTTGCTTCAATCGGTAGTTCCGGCAATTCGTGACTGATTGGGATTTTCCCGCGATTGGAAACGTAACCTTTTTTGCGGCGGGGCTTGCCCTTTTAAGACGAACGGAGATTTGTTCCGGCGACCAATGTAATCCGAGAAACAACCGTTTGACAAGCTTGGCTTGGGCTTTACTTGGTAAGTATTGGTCGGAGTTGCGCTTAAGTTCGCGGGAAATGGTTGCTTTATCTCTGCCGAGAAGCTTGGCGACTTGGCAAAGAGATAATCCTTGTGCCCGATAAATTGCTATCTTTTCCTCTCTTGTATGCTAAGATGTTTGTAAATCATAGTTTTTCCTCGCCTTATGCTATATGAGTTACAAAACATATTAGCAGGAAACTATGAGTTTTTCATTCTGTTGCACTTAGTTTGTACATTCACAGTGCTCAAAAGAAAGTAAGCAAAGAAAAAGGCGTTCCGACCTGCTTATTTTGCATTCGGCAAAATAGCGCGGGCGCGAATGCTACACCAGTTCGCATTCGCCACGTCCTGTGCGCCCGGGTCTCAGCTACCCGCTACTTGATAAAAAATTACCCGCTCAAAAATTTGAACGGGTTTTTCAGTCTCTATAAAATTTAACTTTCGGCAGCCTCATTATCGACAACGCTCAGTTCACGATAGCGAGCCATGCCCGTACCGGCGGGAATCAGCTTGCCGATAATGACATTTTCTTTAAGCCCGATAAGCGGGTCAATTTTGCCTTTAATCGCCGCGTCGGTCAAAACTCTTGTAGTTTCTTGGAAACTCGCCGCGCTGAGGAAAGAATCCGTTGCAAGCGACGCCTTTGTAATGCCGAGCAGAATCGGTTTGGCAACGGCGGGTGCTCTGTCTTCCTCAATGGCTTTGGTGTTCGCCGCCTCGAAAACGTTAATGTCGACAAATTCACTGGGCAGGAATTCCGTCGAGCCGCTGTCTTCGATCTTAACCTTGTGGAGCATCTGACGGACCATGACTTCAATGTGTTTGTCGTTGATTTCGACGCCTTGAGATTTGTAGACTTTTTGGACTTCTTTGACGAGGTAGCGGTGGGTTTCTTTTAAACCGCAGATGCGCAGGATGTCGTGGGGGTTTTTGGGACCGTCGGTGATTTGGTCGCCCGCCTTTATTTTGTCGCCGGGTTTGACTAAGGGGTTGATTCCGAAGGGGATTGAGTATTCGCGGGGGTTTTGGTTCTCTGAGTCGGAGGGGGTGATGACTATCACGCGCAAGCCATTTTTATCTGGCTCGCCCCAACTTACCTCGCCGTCTATTTCCGC
Source organism: Quinella sp. (assembly GCA_045118435.1). GTDB lineage: Bacteria > Bacillota > Negativicutes > Selenomonadales > Selenomonadaceae > Quinella. The sequence goes on from JBGUYA010000063.1 coordinate 6,044, forward strand.
GATTATCGCGCAATTCTTAGGCTTACGGGCTTCAAAGAGCTCCTCAACGCGCGGCAAGCCCTGCGTTATGTCGCCGCCCGCGACTCCGCCCGTGTGAAACGTTCTCATCGTCAACTGCGTACCGGGTTCGCCTATACTCTGCGCCGCGATTATCCCGACAGCCTCGCCTATTTCTACTTCAGACCGATTTGCCAAGTCCTCGCCATAACATTTGATACACACGCCTTGACTGCTTTTACACGTCAGAACGCTACGAATCAAAACTTTATCCCGAACTGCACAGATTTTATCAGCTAAACTTTCAGTTATCCGCTCATTTATCGACGCTATCTTAACTTCACCGTCATATATATCCTCAGCCAAGTTCCGACCAATTATACGGTCCCGCAAACTCTCTATAACGCCGCGCCGCCCCTCAGTAATTGCCTCGACCGCGATACCGCGTATATTATTATTGCGAATATAAAGCTCCTCGACTTCCTCGTCGTCCAAGAGTGCGTCCAAAACCTCGTGCGTTAAAGGCGAGCCCGCCGCTATCTCCATGCCCGCAAAGTTAAGAGAACGAGCCAATTCCTTCCCAATATGCTCATGGATAAAAGCATGCCGCAACTTTGCACGAAGATTAGAGTCCCGAGTCCCTAACTTGATAACTTCAACGACCCGACTGTGATTAGCCGCCTGAGGCTCCGTCAAATTAGTCCCACGTAAAGCAATTTCCGATATCCCAGTCTCGCCGAGCTTTATCATATTATCAGAGTCTAAAATAGTATCAGCCGCAAGCGCAAGCTCCCCAGTCTCAACATGATAAATGTCAGCCGCAACTACCCGCCCCATTAAACTATCCTGCAAGATCTCCAAAGAATCAAAAGTGTCCTCAGCCAACTGAGCACGTACCAATAATAAATTCACAGCCGATATATCACAATCATACTCGCGAACTATTACATCCTGAGCAACGTCGACCAAGCGACGTGTCAAATACCCCGAATCAGCAGTTCTAAGAGCAGTGTCAGCTAAGCCCTTCCGCGCCCCATGACTAGATATGAAATAGTCCGAAACACTAAGCCCTTCCCGAAAATTAGCAGTGATAGGCAAGTCAATAATTTTGCCAGAAGGATCTGCCATCAACCCCCGCATGCCAGCCAACTGCCGCATCTGCTGCTTATTACCACGAGCCCCACTATCTGCCATCATAAAAATCGGATTGAATTCATCCATATTCTCCATCATGGCATCTGCAACTAAATCAGTAGCCGCCGACCAAAGATTACAAACTTTGTCATAACGCTCACGCTCAGTCATAAAGCCCCGACTATAATATTGCTCAACCCGCTTAACCCGCTCAGCGGTAGCCGCAAGAATTGAAGACTTAGAAGGAGGTACGATAACATCAGAGATAGCAACAGTCATCCCAGCAACACATGCATAATGATAACCAAGCCGCTTGACCGAATCAATAACTTCCGCTGTCTTAGTAGCCCCATATAACTGAAAACATGCCGCCACCAATCGACCCAATGCCTTCTTGTTCATAACCGACCCCAAAACCCAGTCGCCATTTTCCTGATGTATATCCCGCAAAGCCACCGGCAAAGCCTCGTTGAAGATTAATCGCCCAACGGATGTCTTGACGATAACCGACGCCCCCACAACCAAAGCAGGTACCCGCCCCGAATCAAGCCGAACAGTGATTTCTGCTTGTAAGTCCAACAGCTTGCGCTCATATGCCATTAATGCCTCAGCTATCCCCGTGAACGTTTTCCCTTCGCCGCGCCCCCCACGCCGCAATTTTGTTAAATAATACGTCCCCAAGACCATGTCCTGTGTTGGTACGATAATGGGCTTGCCGTCTTTGGGTGCCAATATGTGATTTGCCGCCAACATCAACACCCGCGCTTCCGCTTGAGCCTCAGCACTAAGCGGCAAATGTATTGCCATTTGATCACCGTCAAAATCCGCATTGTACGCCGTGCACGCTAACGGATGTAACTTCAACGCGCGACCCTCTGTCAATACCGGCTCAAACGCTTGGATTCCTAACCTATGCAATGTCGGCGCACGATTTAACAACACAGGGTGCTCTTTTATAACTTCTTCAAGAACAGCCCAAACGTCGGCTTGAGCGCGGTCGACTTTTTTCTTGGCGGCTTTGATGGTCAAGCCGGAATCGGCGGAGAGTTTTTTCATAACGAAGGGTTTGAAGAGTTCGAGAGCCATTTCTTTGGGGAGACCGCATTGGTGTAGTTTGAGTTCGGGACCGACGACGATAACGGAGCGACCGGAATAATCGACGCGCTTGCCGAGCAGATTTTGACGGAAGCGACCTTGCTTGCCTTTGAGCATATCGGATAAAGACTTCAAAGGGCGATTGCCGGGACCAGTGACAGGGCGACCGCGCCTTCCGTTATCGATGAGTGCGTCGACAGCCTCTTGGAGCATACGCTTTTCATTGCGAACGATAATATCGGGAGCCTTCAACTTGAGAAGGCGATTAAGGCGATTATTGCGATTGATGACGCGGCGATAGAGGTCGTTTAAATCGGAGGTGGCGAATCTGCCGCCGTCGAGTTGAACCATAGGGCGCAATTCAGGCGGGATAACGGGGATAACGTCCATAATCATCCATTCGGGCTTATTGCCGGATTTGCGAAAAGCCTCAACGACTTCAAGGCGGCGAATAGCGCGAATACGCTTTTGACCATTGGAGGAATTGAGTTCGTCGCGAAGTTCTTTGGAAAGGGCGTCGAGGTCAAGAGATTTGAGAAGGAATTGAATAGCCTCCGCGCCCATGCCGACTTTGAAGGCATTGCGACCGAATTTTTCTTTTTGGGAACGATATTGACCTTCGGTGAGTAGTTCCTTAGGTTTCATATCGGTATCGCCCGGGTCAAGGACAATGTAGGAGGCGAAGTAAAGAACGCGCTCAAGATTGCGAGGCGACATATCAAGCAAAAGCCCCATGCGACTGGGAATACCTTTGAAGTACCAGATATGACTGACGGGGGCGGCAAGTTCAATATGCCCCATGCGTTCGCGGCGGACTTTGGCGCGAGTGACTTCGACGCCGCAACGGTCGCAGATAGTGCCTTTATAACGGACGCGCTTATATTTGCCGCAGTGACATTCCCAATCGCGAGTGGGACCAAAAATCCTTTCGCAAAAAAGTCCGTCACGTTCGGGCTTGAGAGTGCGATAGTTGATAGTTTCGGGCTTTTTAACTTCGCCGTGAGACCACTCGCGGATTTTCTCCGGCGAGGCGAGACCAATGCGCATAGAGTCGAATAAATTAACGTCGAGCATAGGAAAACCTCCAAAATGCAATTCGTAATTCGTAATTCGTAATTCGTAATTAAAAATCATTACGCATTGCGCATTACGCATTATTAAAAGTCATCTGCGGGCTTATCGAGTGGGAAATCGAGTGATAAATCCTTCTTCGCCTCATTTTCGAGCTTAGTAATCTCTTCAAGTTGCTTATCGAAATCCTCGTCGGAAGGCTCATCGGGTTCGGGTTCGTCGAAGTCTGGCTCATCTTCGGGCGGCGGTTCGGGCGGAGCTTTAACTTCATGGTCGCCGAAGTTGCCGACATCGACGCCGAGATCATCAGCCTTTTTCTTAACAGAGCCGTCGTCGTCGTCGTCGTCGCGGATAATAACTTCCTTAGAGTCTTTGGTAAGGACGCGAATATCGAGACCGATGGATTGAAGTTCTTTGATAAGGACTTTGAAGGATTCGGGAACGCCGGGTTCGGGGATATTCTGCCCTTTGACGATAGCCTCGTAAGCCTTGACGCGCCCGACGACATCATCAGATTTAACAGTCAAAATTTCTTGGAGGGTATAGGATGCGCCATAAGCTTCGAGAGCCCAAACTTCCATTTCGCCAAAGCGTTGACCGCCGAATTGAGCCTTGCCGCCGAGAGGTTGTTGAGTGACGAGACTATAAGGACCAGTGGAACGCGCGTGAATTTTATCGTCAACGAGGTGATGAAGTTTAAGCATATAAACGCAACCAACGGTAACGCGATTTTCAAAAGGTTCACCGGTTCTGCCGTCATAGAGGATAGTTTTACCGTCATCGTCGAGACCGGCAAGTTTGATAGTGTTGGCAATATCTTCGTCGCGCGCGCCGTCGAAAACGGGCGTGGCAATGTTGACGCCAGCCTCAGCGGGCTTAGGCAAGCCGTAAGTATCGACATCAAAGCCAAACTCGCGCAGGTCGCGTTCAATATTTTTATCCTTATTCTTAATGCGCAAGCCGATTTGGCGAACAGCCATGCCCAAGTGAGTTTCCAAGACTTGACCAATATTCATGCGGCTGGGAACGCCGAGCGGATTAAGAACAATGTCAACGGGGGTGCCGTCGGGGAGGAAAGGCATATCTTCTTGACGGCGAATATCACTGACGACGCCTTTATTGCCGTGCCGACCGCTCATTTTATCGCCGACAGAGATTTTGCGCTTTTGAGCAATGTAAACGCGGACTTGCTTATTGACGCCCGGAGCCATTTCATCATTGTTTTCACGAGTAAAAACGTTGACGGCAACGATTTTGCCACTCTCGCCATGCGGAACGCGCAGGGAAGTATCGCGAACTTCGCGAGCCTTTTCACCAAAAATAGCGCGGAGCAGTCTTTCTTCCGCAGTCAATTCAGTTTCGCCCTTAGGAGTGACCTTACCGACCAAAATATCGCCGGTGCGAACGTCCGCGCCGATAGCGATAATGCCTTCCGAATCAAGGTGAGTCAGCGCATCTTCGGCAACGTTAGGAATATCGCGAGTGACTTCTTCGGGACCAAGTTTGGTATCGCGGGCGTCGCACTGGTATTCTTCGATATGAATAGAAGTGTAAATGTCGCGCTTAATGAGGTTTTCGGAAAGAAGAATAGCGTCTTCATAGTTATAACCTTCCCAAGGCATATAAGCGACGATGATATTATAGCCGAGAGCGAGTTCGCCGTTGGAAGTGGCGGGACCGTCGGCAATGGGTTGGCGAGCGTCGATATGTTCGCCTTCAGTGACGAGCGGGATTTGATTAATGCAAGTGCCCTGATTGGAACGGACGAACTTTTGCAAGCGATAGACGTCGAATTTATCTTTGGTGGAGTTGACAAAGCGGTCGTCGACTTTAACTTTGATAGTATCTGCGTCGACATAGGAGACAATACCGGGACGACGTGCCAGAATCATAACGCCGGAGTCGCAAGCGGCTTTGAATTCCATACCGGTACCGACGAGCGGTGCTTGAGTTTTTAAAAGCGGAACGGCTTGGCGTTGCATATTCGCGCCCATAAGAGCGCGGTTAGCGTCGTCATTTTCGAGGAAGGGAATCATAGCGGTAGCGATAGAGACGACTTGCTTAGGGCTGACGTCCATATAATCGACTTTCTCGCGGCGAACTTTGGTAGTTTCTTCCTTTTTACGTGCGGTGACGCGCTCATTGACGAACCAATCGTTATCGTCGAGCGGCTCATTAGCCTGCGCGATAATATAATTTTCTTCTTCGTCGGCAGTCATATAGCGCACTTCATTACTGACAAAACTGATTCCCGATTCCTGACCCCTGACCACTTTCCTATAAGGAGTCTCGATGAAACCGTACTGATTAATTCTGCCGTAGTTGGAAAGGGAGCCGATTAAGCCGATATTGGGACCTTCGGGCGTCTCAATGGGGCACATTCTGCCGTAGTGAGAGTTATGAACGTCGCGAACTTCAAAGCCAGCGCGTTCACGAGATAAGCCGCCAGGACCGAGAGCGGAAAGGCGTCGTTTATGAGTAAGTTCGGAAAGCGGATTATGTTGATCCATGAATTGGGAAAGTTGGGAGGAGCCGAAGAATTCCTTAATAGCGGCGACGACCGGGCGAATATTGATAAGGTTTTGAGGAGTGACAATTTCGGAATCTTGAGTGGTCATCCTTTCGCGAACGACGCGTTCCATACGAGTCATGCCAATTCGGAATTGATTTTGAAGAAGTTCGCCGACCGAGCGGACGCGACGATTGCCGAGATGATCAATATCGTCAATCAAACCGATATTCGCCATAATATCGAAAACGTAGCTGATAGAGCTAACAATATCGGCAATGCAAATAGTTCTGTTATCGTGAATATCGAGGTTAGGTGCGCAAAGCATAGTAAAATCGCCATTTTCGGATTTAACGCGAACAGGAATAGGATTAATAAAGCCGCGATGAACCTCGTCAGGTTTAAGCCCGAAAATCTCCGCCTCTCTATTATCCGGAATTTCGTCGAGAACAGCTTGAGTTACGAGAGTACCAGCGGGAATTAAAAGTTCGCCGGTCTCTTGGTCAAGTAAATCGTCGGCGAGAGTATGACCTAAGAGGCGGCGTTTCCAACCGAGCTTTTTAGTAATTTTATAGCGACCGACGGTAGCGAAATCATATCTGCGCGGGTCAAAGAATTGGGAATTCATTAAAGATAAAGCATTTTCAGCAGAGGGCGGCTCACCGGGACGAAGTCGATTATAAATACCGATAAGAGCCTTTTCCTTATTATCTTCGCCATTTTTCTTATCGGCGTCGAGGAGGTCAACAAAAGCCTTATAACCGAGCGTGAGCGGATTTTTATCGTCAAGTTGGTGGAGTTTGTCAAGGAGATATTTCAAGTTGGAAAGTTTATCGTTTTTAGAATCAAGTTCGGAGTAGGCGTCGAGAAGTTTAAGGAAAGTCTCTTCATTACGAAGACCGGAGCGGCGAAGGTAGCCTATGGTCAAAGTATTGCGAGCGTCGCTGTTATTTTCGGAATCAGATTCAAGGAAAGCGATAAGTTGAGCGGCAACGGTATCATCAGCGAGTTTAGAGGCGATAAAGAAATTGACGTCGAAAAGTTCTAAGATTTGGTCATTAGAAATGAAGTCGAGAGCGCGAAGCAGATAAGTAACGGGCATTTTGCGCGTTCTATCAATACGAACGGCAATAGCACCTGTCGAGTCGGTTTCAAGTTCAATCCACGCCCCACGATTCGGAATCACTTGCGCCGTATAAATGTTTCTTCCGCTCAAATCAATTTCTTTGTCGTAATACGCGCCGGGACTTCTCACGAGCTGCGACACAATGACACGTTCCGCGCCGTTAATAATAAAAGTGCCGGTCGCGGTCATAATAGGGAAGTCGCCCATAAAAACTTCTTGCTCTTTGACGTCGCCTTTAGATTTATTAAGGAGTTTAACGCGAACGCGCACGGGCGCGGCGTAGGTGCCATCGCGTTTCTTACATTCATCAAGGGAGTATTTCGATTCGCCGAAGGAGAATGATTCAAAGAAAAGTTCGAGATTGTTGGTGAAGTCGCAAATAGGCGAAATATCCTTGAAAATTTCCTGCAGCCCCTCCTTTTTGAACCACTCATACGAATTCCGCTGAATGTCGAGCAGATGCGGCATTTCCATAACTTCTTTGATTCTGGCGTAAGAGTAGCGAGTTCGTTTGCCGACGGGAACGGGATTAAACATTAAAGCCGTCACTCCTTTATTTAGGGTTTAGGAAAATTACTCCTTAAACACGTTTGCGCGGCGTAATCCGGAAAATCACCCACAGGACACGACGCGCATAACTTCCCCATTATCTTTGTCAATCAGTAGCATTGAATTTTATCTTTAAAGCGCGTTTATGTCAAGCCGTCATAAAAATTTTTTGATTGACAAAATCGCCGCCGCAGAATAAATTTGCATAAGATTTGATAAGGAGGTTCGCTCTCATGACTGCGCAAGAAGTTATCAAGAGTTTTTTTTATCAGCTTGCCAATCACGGCTTCGCCAATTCCGATTCTGTCGGCGTCAACATGCTTGATTCTGCCGTCAGAGCCTCTTCAAGATACAACAACATTCAAGAAGTTATCGACGCAATGAAGACTGACCAAGTCAACGCAGAAAAAGAGGCAGTTGAAGAAGTTCTCGGCTCCGATTACAAGGGCAAAACCCTTTCCGAAATCTCGTCCGATATTTTGAGTGCCGACGCCAAAACTTACGACACCGATAATAAAAGCAACGCCTACAAAGACAGCGCAAATGATTCGCGCTCGACTGTCGAGAATTTTATCAAGGAGCGCATGTCTTATATTTTCTTGGAAAAATACTGCGGCATTGTTTTGAATCAAAAGTTCTTTTTCAACTCAAGCGGCGAAGCGGCGACTTTGGGCGAGGCAAGCGGCAATGTAGATTCGGGCGCAATCAGCGGAGCGGACGCGGGCACTTCAACCGTCAAGACTGCGCAGTCCGTCGTTCCCGAAATTTTTATCAACACCTACAACGCCGCGACTTCGACACCGCAAAACATTATCACCAACGATAGAGATTGGGTTGTCAAAGCTACCGACGCCGACGATACGATTACTGCCAACGGCGCGGATTCTGTCAACGCCTGTGCGGGCGACGACCAAATTATTGTTAACGCCGACGGCGCAACCATTACTTCGGGCGACGGCAACGACTTCATCACAATTTCCGAAGGCGTCACCGATATTACACTCAACGATTTGAATTCTTACGACACCTTGACGATTAGCGGCGAGTTTGAAATTGGCTCCGTGCAGATTGAAGACAGCTTGCTCGTCGTCACCGATAAAACAGGCACGCGCAAAATTCGGCTCGGCGACTTTGACACCGCTAAGAACGCCAAAATCAATTCGACGACAATCAGCCGCTGGCTCACTAAATCCGGCATTGACCTTGATAATCTCACGACAAAAAATTATTCCGAAGGCAAAGTTAATTCAAACGTCGCGAACACCGCAAGCAATTCTGCTATCACCGTTGACCTTAACGACGTCGACACAAGCGCGGCGGGCAACGTCTCAATCGGCGGCGCGGTCGTCGGAAGTCTCTCAAGCACTTTTCCGAACGCCGCGACTTTCACGCGCAACGGCTTGACACTCCACTTGCTCGGCGTCGCGAACGATACCTCAGGCAGTACAAGCAACATTATTTCCAAAACTCTCGACGAACTTACCGACGACCAACGGACAATCGTCGCGGGGCTTTTCAAATGGTGGCTCGGCTCAAGTCTCACGCTCAGCGAGGAAAGTTACGGCATAAGCTTTAAATCTTCGACCGCCGCCGTCAAGGATATTGGACTTTTTTTCTTCGACAGCAACGGCAACGGCAGTGCTCTTGCGGCAACGCCCTATTGGCCAAGAGACGAAGACGGCTCAACAACTCAGCTCATGCTCAAAATCAACTTGAACTACTTTAAAAATATCACCTCTGATAACGTTGACGGCTCAAGCTCCGTTGTAACCAATTTGCTTGACCGCACGCTCGCGCATGAGTTGACCCACTCCAACATGGAGACTAACATTAATTATTTCGTCAAGCTCCCGCAATTTATTACCGAAGGCGCGGCGGAACTCGTTCACGGCATCGACGACGAACGCGGCAGGAGAATTTTCACAATCGGCGCGACCTCTTCAACGCTCGATACCGTTTTGAACGTGAACAACACCGGCACCGGCAACGCCAATTATTACGCGGGCGGCTACATGTTTCTAAGATACTTCGCCAAACAAGCCGCCGCCCAAAATCTCCCCGCCTTCGGAGAAATTACCGCGACCGTCAATCTCAATCAAAGCGGCGATTATTATATCAGCGGCAATTCGACTTCCGAGACTGCCGCGACTGCCGCGCAGACGATTAAGCTCGGCAACGTTTCAAGCGGCGTCTATACCGTCGAGAATACCGGCGTTCACCAAGTCATTAACAACGCCGACAATTTTAAAGTAGTCGGGCTGACCGTCAACGATACGCTGATTGGCTCCGACGCGGCGGACATTATCGAGACGTCGGAAGGCTCCTACATAACAAGCGGCAAGGGCGCGGACAGTATCAAAATCAGCGGGCAGTTCGCCACGATTAACGCGGGCGCGGGCAATGATTCTGTCATTGCGACGGCGGGCGGTCATCATTTTATAAATCTCGGAAAAGGCAACGACTTCATAAATCTTCAAGAGACTGAAAGTTATCTTAACACCGTCAACGCGGGCGCAGGCGACGACGAGATTATCAGCTACGGCGCGAGTGCTTTTATCAACGGCGGCGCGGGCGACGATTTGATAAGTCTTTATGGCGAGGCGGCGACGGTCGACGTGAGCGCGGGCGACGATACGATCTTTGTTGGCGAAGGCGTTGCAAGTTTCAAAGTTTCGGGCTTTGGCGTGGGCGACGCGATTCAGTTAAATGCGGCTGTTGATAATCTTGAGACGATTGACGGAGGAATTGTGGCGGGCAACGTCACGATTGCGGGCTTGGGTTTATCGGCGACGAAGGCGGGCTGGTCGATTGCCTCCGACGTTGCGACGTATTCGGTTGAAACTTTTGCGGGCGCGATTTTGTCCGACGATAAAAAATTAATCACCTGCGCGGCGGCGAGTTTGGAAACGGTCACGGTTAGCGGCGTCACTTCGACGAGCGGACTTGACATTGACACGGATAATAAAATCGTAACGGTCGGCGAAAGTTCTTTGGATACTTTGACGGTCACAATCAGCGAAGATTACAGCTTGAAACTTGCAAGCGACGTTGAAACTTCGACGACGCAAGAGGCAGCTTGGAACTTAAGCGGCACGACAGCGATTTATTCAACTTCGGCGACGACGGAGGGCTATGCTCTCGACGACAATAAAATTTTCTACACGGAGGAAAC
>JBGUYA010000064.1:0-2112 GCA_045118435.1 Quinella sp.
CGATAAAAAATTTGACCCCGCGACAATGAGCATAGCGGCGGGGCTTTTGACGGAGAGCGGGACGGCAATCGCGGCGCAACTCGCCAAAACCGGAATAGGCAAAGCAATCGCAGAAACCGCCGTCGGAAGAGTTTTAGGCTCGGTCGTGCCGGTCATCGGTCCGATAATCACAATCGTCGGGATAATCGGCACACTCGGAAAATTTTTGGGCAACAACGACGACCACGCGAAACTTGAGGCAAAACTCGCCGCGCAGAATGAGGCGGAACGTCGTCGCGTCGAAGCGGAAATGCAAGCGCGTCAAGAACTCAATCAGAAGTGCCGCTACCTTGCCGACAATCTCGCTGACGAACTCAAGACTGCGGCTGATAACAGCGTCAAAGAAATTCTGGCTGACTACGAAAAACCTTTCAAAGAGGAAATTGAAGTTCGCAAGGCGGAAAGTGCTCAAACTGCCAACGACGTTTTGAAACTGCGCGAGCTTTACAACGAATACGATTTGCTTCGCGTTGAACTCGGCGCGAGGTAGGAATCAGGAATCAGGAGACAGGAATCAGGAATCAGGAATCAGAAATAAAAAAAGGCGACGGGCTTAAAAAGCTCGCCGCTTGAATTTTTTTATCGGCTCAATAATTTTCTGCGGTAATCTCGAAAAACGCTTGCGGATGCTTGCAAACGGGGCAAAGGTCGGGGGCGTCTGTGCCAATGACCAAGTGCCCGCAATTTCTGCACTCCCAAACTTGAACGCCAGCCTTCTTAAAAACTTCCTGCGTCTCGACGTTCTTCAAAAGCTTGCGATAGCGTTCCTCGTGATGTTTTTCAATCGCCGCAACGCCTCTGAACTGCTCGGCGAGTTCGTGAAAGCCTTCCTCGTCAGCCTCGCGAGCCATGCGCGGATACATGTCTGTCCACTCGAAATTTTCACCGTCCGCCGCATGCAAAAGATTTTCCTCCAACGTTCCGAGTTCGCCCAACGCTTTAAACCAAAGCTTGGCGTGTTCCTTCTCGTTGTCGGCAGTCTTCAAAAAGAGTGCGGCAATTTGCTCGTAACCGTTCTTCTTCGCGACACTCGCAAAGTAAGTGTACATGTTGCGAGCCTTCGACTCGCCCGCGAACGCCTCCCAAAGATTTTTCTCGGTCTTGGTGCCGGCGTATTTGCTTTTCTTCGGAGCCTCTTCGACAGCCTCAACGACCTTTTCAAAATCGGTCGAAGGGTGCTTACACAGCGGACAAATTGCGGGAGGCTCGTCGCCCTCGTGAACGTAGCCGCAAATCCTGCAAATCCATTTGGTTTTGCCAGTAGCTTTGACGGCGGGCTTCGGCTTGATATTCGCTTGATAGTAGTTGTAAGTCGTCGAGGGAACGTCGGAAAGTTTCTCCATGTCGACAACTTCCGCGATAAAAATGCTGTGCGTGTCAAGTTCGATTTGCTGAATCACTTCGCCGCTGATGTAAGAATTCGTGCCGTGCGTTATGGCGAGCGTGCCGTTAGCCGTGCGCTTAACATCATCGAAACCAGCAAATTTATTGATATTTCTGCCGCTCTGGAAACCGAAATTCTTAAACAGGTCAAAGGTCGCCGCCTCGCTGATAATCGACACGGTGAATTCTTTTGTCTTGGCGATAAGGTCGTGCGTGTAGTTCGATTTATTCACGGCGATAGAAATTCTGTCCTTAGTCACGGGCGCGGCGGTCACCTGCGTCACGGTGTTAATAATGCAGGCGTTATCCTTGCTGCCGTCGCGTGCGCTCAACACGAACAAGCCGTACTGAACGTTGAACAAAACTTTGCTGTCCATTAAAGTCACCTCTCCTAAAATTTTTATCATGATAGCAAAAAAAATCCTTCTCCGCAAGTTCAAAGCGTTTATTGAAGTCAAAAGTGCCGACTGCAAGCAAAAAAATTCCCGCCAAGAAATTTTCGGCGGGGCAAATTTTTTGTAAAGGTTATTGTTAAGTATCAAAGATTAGCTTTAACGAGCGCGAAAAGTTTTGAGTAGGGAGTTATGCCCGTGAAGTTGGTAATCGCGGCGTCAATTCCGTTCGCCTTGATGAAGTCTTGAACTTCGACAGCCTCTTTGTCTTCGGCGTAGTCAAACTTCAACGCGGCGG
>JBGUYA010000065.1:0-19837 GCA_045118435.1 Quinella sp.
CTTTTCATTCCACATTCCTAATTCCTCATTCCTAATTGATAAATCGCCGCCTCCGTCGCCCTTAAATAACTTTTTTCATCAGAATAATTGCCCAAAATCTTTTTCCCGCCGGAAATCGGCAATTTTACATCGTGCGTCGTGAAATTTACAATCGTCATGAACTTTTTCGTGCCAAAAGTCCGCGTGAAAATATAAAGCTCCTCATTTTCGGAATAAAGTTCCTCGTACTCGCCGTAAATCAAAGTTTCATTGGAATTTCTCAACGCTCCGAGCTTGCGATAAAAATTCAGCACTGAATCCGCGTCTTGCTCCTCAATCGCGACGTTGCAAGATTTAAAGTCGCTGTGAACGGGCAACCAAGACTTATCCGCCGAAGTAAAGCCCGCGTTCTTTGTCGAATTCCATTGCATAGGCGTCCGCGCGTTGTCGCGACTGAATCTGTGGACAAATTTCATCGCCTGCTTATCGCTCAAGCCGTCCGCCCGCGCCAAATCGTAATTCCCACGCGAAGAAATATCGTCGTAGTCGTCAATCGAATCAAATTTTGTGTTGGCAAAGCCGAGTTCCTCGCCTTGATAGATAAAAGGCGTCCCGCGCAGTGTAAAAAGTATAATCGCGAGTGCCTTCGCCGCCAATTTTTTATCCGAACCGTGTGGAAAAAACGTGTCAATCGAACGCGGGCGGTCGTGATTCTCAAAATAGACGGGATACCAACTGCCGCGAGTTGCCTTCTGACTTTCCGTCAAAGCTTTTTTCCACTCGCTGAGCTTGTAGAGTTGCGCCCTGTGCCAAATTTCCGCGCCCTTGTCGAACATGATATTAACGTGGCTGAAGTCAAACAGCATATCGAAAACGCCGCGCTCGCCGACCCATTCCGATAAATCTTCGGGCTTAACGCCGTTTGCCTCCGCGACCGTGAAAATATCGCGCCCTTTGAAAACTTTTTCCTTAAACTCGCGAAGAAAATCCAAAATTCCAGGCGTCGCCACCGTCATGTTGTGAATGGAGCAGGTTCCGTCGGGAACATCTGGCTTGCCGTCCGCAATTACATTCGGCTTTTTGATATAAACAATCGCGTCAATGCGAAAGCCGCCAACGCCTTTATCAAGCCAAAAATTCGCCGCGTCGTAAAGGGCTTGCCGAACTTTGGGATTTTCCCAATTCAAATCGGGCTGTTCCTTCGCGAAAGTGTGCAAATAATATTGCTGACGCTCTTCACACCAAGTCCACGCGCTCCCGCCGAAAATCCCGCGCCAATTTGTTTTCTCGTCGCGCCAGATATACCAATCCGCTTTCGGGTTAGTTTTACTAGATTTTGACTCCAAAAACCACGAATTTTGATCCGAACTGTGATTAAAAACCAAGTCAACCACAATTTTTATGTTGCGCTTGCGAGCTTCGGCGATTAACTCCTCAAAATCCGCCATAGTTCCAAAACGCGGGTCAATTTCCGTGTAATTCGCAATGTCGTAGCCGTTATCGACCATCGGCGAGGGATAAAACGGCGTCAACCATATCGCTCCCGCGCCCAAACTCTTAATGTAATCGAGTTTTTCAATCACGCCGCGCAGGTCACCAGTCCCGCTACCCGTCGTGTCAAGAAAACTTTTCGGGTAAATCTGATAGACCGCCTTTTCCTTCCACCATGCCTTATTTTCGGCGGCGAAAACAAAATTTGTCGGATTTATCATTGCAACAGCCATTAACGCAACACTTCCTTTAATAAAAGTTCGCCGATTCATAAAAAAGCCTCCGCAAATAATTTTTGTATTTATTATAGCGTTTCTGCTATGAAGTCAGTTCAAATCTCCCCATTTCCGAAAAATAATTTGAATCGTGCGTGATGATTATCAGAGTGCGATTATTTGTCGCCTCAATCAAATTTTTTACTAACTTTTCTGCGCGGAGATTGTCAATTCCTGCCGTCGGCTCATCTAAAATCAAAATTTCTGCGTCTTTAGCCAGTGCCAACGCGATTTGTAAACGATTTCGCTCGCCGCCCGATAAATTTGCGCCGTCTTCGCCTATTGCAGAATTAATATCGAAATTTTCAAGCCCAACAATCTTTAAAGCCGTTAAAATTTCCTCGTCAGTAATATTTTCGTGTATAATCTTGAAATTATCGCGTATCGAACTTGAAAAAATGTAATTCGTGAACGTCGAGGCAGAAATTTTACCGTTAATCGCTATCGTGCCGTTGTCAGGAGTAAAAAGTTTCATCAAAAGATATAAAAGCGTCGTTTTACCCGCGCCGCTTTCGCCGACAATCGCTAAATGTTCGCCGCGTTCAATATTCAAATTAAAATCGTCAAAAATTTTCTCGCCGCCATAGCTGAAGCTCAAATTTTTAATTTCAATGGCTTTATTAGTCTTAAAAATCTGTGCAGGAGCTAAACTCTTAATCTCTTCTAATCTTAATCGCTTAATCTTCTTCCAACTCCTAATTGCAGGCGGTATTTGAGCAAAAATTTCCAGCGTCGCCAAGAAAATAAGGCTCCAAACCGTCAATCCGATTGTATCAACTGCCGCAGAGACTTTAAACAGCATAAAAAAAAATCCAGCCGCGTTAAAAATCTTAAAAGCCGTGTCGAAGTTGATTTGCCGCGCAGTGATTTTGAAATTTTCCGCTCCAAAACTCTCCGCCGCTTGATTTAGGCTTTTAATCGCGGGTTCAGTGCCGAAAATTTTTAATTCGTCGCGCCCGTCGTTGAAGTCCAGAATTTTTTCGCGATAATCGGAGTCGTCGGCAGGTTTTATATCAATCTGCGCGGCTAAAATTATGTTCGTGATAAAAATCAGCGGCAAAATCGGTTCGCTCAGGAAAAATGTTAATAAAATCGTCACGAGTGTAGCGGTTGATAGCGGCAAGACCACTCGCGGCAATAAATCTTTCAATAAATCGGCTGAAACGGTTAATTCATGTAAAAATTCTCCTTCGCGAGCGCGTCCCGACTTCATCGGCAAGATTTTTGCGGCTCGCAGATATAATTTGCCGCGCAGATTGTCAAGGAAGTTGAAAATTATCTTGTGAGATATGAATCTGTCCAAATATCGGAGTGCGGCGCGTGAAATTCCTGCGGTTCGTACCAAAGTAATAGCGATTGACAGCGAAGACAGCGGCGGATGCAGTGCGGCGGTCGCGATTAGCCATGCAGACGACGCCAAAAGCAAAATTTCGCTCAAAGCGGCGGAGATATTCGCTAAAATCGCCGGTAAAAACTTTTTCAGGTTCATTGAATCACCTCAAAGCCGAAAATTAGCCGCGAACGTCAATTTTCCTGCCAAAAACGGTTTTGAAAGGCATTTAGAGGTTCAAAAGTGAAAATCCCAAATACTGAACTCTTCAAAGCGGTTAAATGGCGTCAGGACGCGAAATTTTTACAATTAAAAAAATTTTTCGGAGGCTGTAACAAAACTTGACACTAGGCGTATAATAGGCAGAAAGAAAAATTTAATCAAAGAAGACTGATAAAAATGGCAACACGTGAGGAAAACATAAAAAAAATCAATATGGAACTCGAAAAGCTTACCGATGAGGAACTTGACGGCGTGGCAGGCGGCTCTCGCTACGAAACTGCAGATGACAGCCGCTTTCTTAACAGTTTGAACGGCTCGTGCGATCGCTACGGTGCTTGGAAGATATTTTGGAGTACAAATAATGAGGCAAAAGAAATTAAAAATGCGTGGGCGTCAGTCGGTGTAGAAACAAATATTGGTAGTACCAAAAAGAACATATATTACATTAACGGACACGAAGTTACGCAGGAACAGGCACGTCAGCACGCAATGAACGTAACCGGGCACCACATGACCGAGTCCGAATGGAACTGGTAAAAAAAACTCGTCTAGGCAGTAAAAAAAGCCCTTCGGCAGTTGTCGGAGGGCTTTTGTTAATCTAAATTGACTTTACCGAGCTTGCCCGCGCGGAAATCGGTAAGAATCAAATGCAAAGCTTTGTCGGTGTCGAGGACGCCGCCTTTTTTTATGCAACCACGCTTTAATCCGATTTGATTCAATAATTCGTGACCGTAAGTTGAAATTTCGATTTTATAGCGTTCAACGAGACCTTCGGGGAATTTTTCGGCTAAAACTTCCAAGAGTTTGCAAACGGTCGGTTCGAGGTCGTGAATCTCGTCGCTGATTGCATAAGTCCAAGATAATTTTAGCGCGACGTCAGGATTATCGAACTTCGGATATAAAATTCCTGGCATATCGAGCAAATCGAGACCGTCAGCGATTTTAATCCACTGTTTAGCGCGAGTAACGCCGGGCTTATTCTCAATTTTAGCGTGATTCATGCCCGCGAGGCGATTTATCAGCGAGGACTTCCCGACGTTCGGAATACCGACAATCATAGCGCGAGCGGAGCGCGGTTTTGCGCCGTGTTTAGTTAATTTATGCGTTTTTTCTTGTGCGAGTGCTTTTGCAAGCGCGATAAGCTGTTTAATGCCGGAACCTTTGACGGAATCGACGGCGACGGCTTGAAAATTATCCTCACGGAACTTTTTGAGCCAAAAATCGACGTTAGCGGCGAGGTCAGCCTTATTTAAGACGATTAAGCGCGATTTATCGCCCAAAAGTTCGCGGAGCATGGGATTTTGACTGCTGATAGGGATTCTGGCGTCCAAAAGTTCGATAACGAGGTCGACGAGGGATAAATTTTCTTCGATGAGGCGTTGAGCCTTCTTCATGTGTCCTGGAAACCAATTCAGAGTAGAAATTTGCATAAAAATCACCTTTCAAACGATAAAATTAGCTGTGAGTTTAAAATTTCCTACCAAAATTCATGTTGAACTGAATTTTATGGCTCAAAAAGAATTCAGCACGCCGTCCAAGCCTTCGCGACGATAAATTTCCTTGCAACGTTGCAAATTTTGTTGAATCAAATTATCCAAAGCCTTCATGCTCAAAAGTTCGACGGGCGAGCGGTCATCAGTCAAAATATTTTCGCCGAGCGCGGGAGTTTTCCAAGTTTTGGCAATGTGAATCATCAGCCGCGAAAGTTTTTCGTCGTCAAGAGCCTCTGCGCGGTCGTGAAGTTCATTAAAAATATTTTCGTCCGCCGCCGCGAATAAAATTCGGTTCGTAACGCCGCTTGCGTCGACAACTTTCACGGCGGGGAAAATTTTCCCTATCGTGTCAATCAAATATTCGTTGATGTTGCCCGCGCCGCTCGCCCGCATGTTCATATTTACAACCATAACGCCATTTTTATCCAAATGATTCTTGACCAACGCGAAAAATTCTGTCGAACTCATTTGAAACGGCGGCGAAATATCTTGGAAGGCGTCGACCAAAATCACGTCGTAAATATTTTTGTCGGCTTGAAGAAAGGCGCGTCCGTCATAAGTCACGACCTCGACATCAGCGGGCAAGGCGAAATATTTTTTGGCAAGCGCGGTTATTTTCTCGTCAATCTCAACTCCGACAACCTGCGCGGCGGGGAAATATTTCCTGCATTGCTCGGCGAAAGTTCCCGTGCCCATGCCCAGAATCAAAATCTTCTTGCAGTCAGTCAAAACTGGAGCCGCCAGCGCGTAATCGTAGTACATGCCCGTTAAGCCGCCGCCCTTGACCTTGAGCGACTGCACGCCGAACAAAACATTGGTAGAAAAAATAATTTTGTCGGGCGTCTCCTTGACTTGAAGGTAGTTGTAAATCGATTCGCCCTCGTACAAAAGATTTTTCTCCCAAAAAGCAAAGCCGTTCGAGTTGCCTGCGTCGCCGCATAAAATAAAAATCGTCACGGCTCCCGCGCAGAAAATCTTCCGCGCACCGATGCTCACGAAATAAATTATCCCAATCGACAGAAGAATTCCAGAGAAAATCAAAAAAGTTATCGCAGTTCCGACGGCGGGGATTGTCACGAACGTTGGCAGGAAAGTTCCTATTATACTGCCGATTGTGTTGAAGGCGTTGAGGTTGCCGACAATGCGCCCGTTATGTTCGAGGTTGTCGGTTGAGTACTTGACCAGTGACGGCGTGACCGTTCCCAACAAAAACAGCGGCGCGACGAAAATCGCCATGCAAGATAAAAACGCCGCCCATATTAAAAGGTTCGTGTCAATCGCGACGATTAAGACGCCCGCAAGCGCGAGGATTATAAATTTTCCAAGCACAGGGATTGCGCCAATCCACAGCGCGGCGAGAATTAGTCGGCGATAAAGTTTGTCGGGATTTTTATCTAAATCTGCGCGGCGACCACCCCAAACATTGCCGAGAGCCAATGCAATCATTATCGTGCCGATTATAATTGTCCAGACAATTTGCGACGAGCTGAAATACGGCGCGAGCAAGCGACTTGCGCCGAGTTCAACAGCCATTATCGACATGCCCGAAAAAAATTCTGTAGCGTAGAGAAAATTTTTGTTGTAAAGTAGCGGCGAAGTTTTTTCCATTAAATTAACTCCTTCGGAGGTTTGATTATGATTGTTTTGATTGATTACGGCGTGGGAAATTTGTACAGCGTGGAAAAAGCCGTTGCGAGCGTCGGAGGCGACGTGAAAATTTCGAGTGACGCAGAGGATATTCAACGCGCCGAGAAGATTATTTTGCCGGGCGTCGGAGCCTTCGGCGACTGCATGAAAAACCTTGAGGCAACCGGCTTGATTCCGACGATTAAGAAAGAAATTTTTTCGGGTAAGCCTATTCTCGGTATCTGCGTAGGTATGCAGATTTTATTCGCTGGCAGTGAGGAAAGCCCTTGCGTCGACGGCTTGAAAATTTTTGGCGGGCAAGTTAGAAAAATCCGCGCGGGCGATTTGAAAATTCCTCACATGGGCTGGAACGCTGTTGCAATGCGAAATGCGCAATGCGTAATTCGTAATTTGTTCAAAGGCATAAAAGAAAATTCATATTTCTACTTTGTGCATAGCTATCACGCCGCGCCCGACGACAAAAAAATTATCGCGGCAACGACCACTTACGGCGAAGAAGTCACTGCGGCGATTGCCTTTGAAAATATTTTCGCGACACAATTCCACCCCGAAAAGTCCGGCGATGTCGGCTTGCAAGTCTTGAAAAATTTTGTCGAGCTTTAAGGGGGCGAGCGAGTGGCTTTCTGGAAAATTTAAGAATTGAGGCGACGAATTTTTAAATCGTTGTGCCAATGAACATAGCCGCCGGGCAAGCTCAAATAAGGACTCGGACTAACGACGTTGAATTGAAGAGCGCAAGGAATGAAGTCGCACATTTCCGCCGAACTTAAAGTTTCGTCAAGCGGCGTCGAGATAACGCAAGCAATATCGTACATTTCTTGGCGCAACTCGACTTTGAATTTCCAATCGATAACGTAGACTTCGCCCGCCCGTGCGTCGAAAATCGCTTTGGTGTCGTTAAAGCGCGAGTCGGTGTAAATCAAATCGATGCCCGTCGCGTTGCGAATGTGATAGCCCATGCCAAGACACTCAACGTCCTTTTGAAAGCGCACGACCATTCGCAGAATCACCGCTTGCCCAAAAATGACTTCGGAAATAATTTCTCCGTCAAGATTGAGGAGCTGAACATTTTCAAAGACCGCGCGTTTGTCACCGATTCGCTGATAAGTCGCGTTCTTCATGAAAATTTCCTTGCCGCGCTCCAAGCTCTCGACGGATATTTTTTCTTCCGCAAAAGTCTTCTGACTGCCGCGCAGATTGTCAAGGAGATCGTTTTGACGTTGCGACTGCTCAAGCGTAAGTTCGCCGCGCGATTCAAGGAGCATGTTGCGATAAGTTTCAACTACATCTTTGGCGGGCGCGTCCATTAAAATTTTCCCCGCCTTCATGAGAAAAGCCCGCTCGCAAAGATTTTTAATCGCAAAAGTATCGTGGCTGACGAAAATAACCGTCACGCCGCCGCGAATCATTGAACGCATTTTATCCATGCACTTGCTTTGAAAAAAAGCGTCGCCGACGCTCAAAGCCTCGTCGACAATCAAAATATCCGGCTCGACAAAGGCATTTACCGCGAACGCGAGCCGTGCGAACATGCCCGACGAGTAAGTTTTGACGGGCTGTCTTATGAAGTCGCCAATGTCGGCGAAGGCGATAATATCATCAATTTTTTTGTCCATGACGGAGCGGCTGTGCCCAACCAAAAGCCCGTTCATGTAAATATTTTCAACGCCGGTCATTTCGGGATTGAAGCCCGCGCCAAGTTCGAGGAGCGACGCAATCCGCCCGTTGACTTCCAACTTGCCGCTACTCGGTGTGACAACGCCCGTTATAATTTTTAACAACGTAGACTTGCCCGCGCCGTTTTTGCCGACAAGCCCGACGTTCTCGCCGCGCCTTATCTCGAACGAAATATCATTGAGCGCGTAAAAGTCTCGGCTGTAGCGTTTGTGGAAAGGGTGGAACGCCTCCTTGAGACGGTCAACGTCGCGCTCATAAATCCTGTAAATCTTGGTGAGGTGCTCGGCTTTTATTACAACGCTCAAAATCTTTGCTCCTTACAATTTGAACTGAGAAATTTCGCCGTGCATGTCGTTGGCGAGTTCGGCAAGAATTCTGCCGGCGTTGGCGACCTCGTGCATTGCGGCACTTTGCTCTTGCGTCGCCGCGCTGACGGAACCCGCCGTTTCGCTTGACTTATTGGCAATTTCCTTGACGTGTTTAATCGCCGTGAAAATTTCCTCGTTACGCATAAAGACTTCGCCAATGTCCGCCAAACTCTTTTCAACGTTCGCGGTTAGTTTCGTCGACTGCTCGCCAATGCCGCTAAGCGCCGTGCCCGTCTCTGCGACAGATTTAATCCCTTCTTTGACGCTCTCATTGCCAAGTTCGATTGACTCGACAGCGGAAGTCGTATCATTTTGAACCGTCTCAATAAGTTTGGAAATGGTCGTTGCCGCCTCCGCCGATTGTTCGGCAAGCTTGCGAACTTCCTCCGCGACGACCGCAAAGCCGCGACCATTTTCACCTGCGCGAGCCGCCTCGATTGCCGCGTTCAATGCCAAAAGATTTGTCTGCCCTGCAATGCCGCTGATTGTCTCGACGATTTTTCCGATTTCGTCCGAACGCTTGCCCAACTCGCCGATAATTTTTGCCGAAGAGCTAACCTGCCCTGCGATATTGTTCATGACCGCAATCGCCGCGTCGACTTTTTCTCTGCCGTTGGCGGCGTTAGTCGCGCTGTCGTTCGCGATTTGCTCCATTTGCAAAATGCTTTGGCTCAACTCGTCCATCTTGTCGCACATGTTTTGAATTTTATCTTCAAGCGTCTGAATTGTCTTTTCTTGCTCGGCGGTGCCGCTCGTCATAAATTCCATACTCTGCGCGACAACGTTAATCGATTCATTGGTCTGTTGAGTGCTCGCCGTGAGTTCTTCACTCGACGCCGCGACCTTTTCCGAACATTCCGCGACGTTCGTCAACAAGTGCTTGAGCCTATATTTCATGTCGTTGGCACTTTCCGCCAACTCGCCGATTTCGTCCTGCGTTTTAATTTCCAAGTCATTGATTCGTAAATTGCCGCCCGCGATTTTTTTCATAGCCCCGACGACCGCCGCGAGCTGTCCGATAATTTTTCCGATAAATAAATTCGACACAATGACGCACAAAACCACAACCACGACGATAGCCAGCGCGATTGAATAAATCAACTCTTTAACTACGTCGTCCATTTCGTGAACGCTGACGCCGACGAAAAGCATACCGATTGTCTTGCCCGCCGCGTCTTTAATCGGCTGATAGGCGGCGTAATGCTCTTCGCCCATAACATTCGCCTCGCCCGCGAAAAATTTTCCTTGCATTATTACGTTGTCAATGACCGCATCGGATGCCTTAGTTCCGATTGCGCGTTGACCTTGAGCATTTTTAACTGTCGTGGCGACGCGCGTGTCGCCATTAAAAATCGTGACCTTGCCTTTGCAAATTTGGCTGAGAGAATCGACAATGTCGTCGGCTCCGTCCATTTGCTCTTTGCCCTTGAAAAGCTTGCCGTCTTCCAAATGCCAATCGCCCGCGTAACGGTTGTTCAAAATCTCCGACAGCGATTGAACGTCGGCAGTTGCTTTCATTTCAAGAGCTTTGGCAAAACCTTCTTCCGCGCGAAAGTAGCCGATAACTCCCATAATCACACAGGAAACAATTACAATCGTGTTGACTGCGAGGATAGATTTGGTTTTCAGTCCCATAGTTGAATCTCTCCTTTACAACTTGAACTGCGCAACTTCGCTTTGCATGTCGTTTGCAAGCTCGGCGAGAGTTCGGCTGGCGTTGGCAATTTCATGCATAGTCGCCGTCTGCTCCTGCGTCGCCGCGCTGATTGAACTTGCTGTATCGCTTGAACGATTGGCAAGCTCGCGAACCTTTTCTATCGCCTTAAAAATTTCCTCGTTGCTCACGAAGACTTCGCCGATGTCCGCCAAACTTTTCTCAACGTTGGCAGTGAGTTTCGTTGACTGCTCGCCAATGCCGCTGAGGGCGTCGCCGGTCTCCGCGACAGATTTTGTGCCGTCCTTGACGCTTTCATTTCCAAGTTCGATTGCCGCAACGGCGGAATTTGTATCCTGCTGAATCGTCGCGATACGTTCGGAAATGGTCGTTGCCGCCTCCGCCGATTGCTCCGCGAGTTTGCGAACTTCTTCCGAAACGACCGCAAAGCCTCTGCCGTGTTCGCCTGCGCGGGCGGCTTCGATTGCCGCATTGAGCGCAAGCAAATTAGTTTGACCTGCAATGCCGCTGATTGTCTCGACGATTTGCCCGATCTCGTCTGAACGCTTGCCGAGTTCGCCGATAACTTTTGCCGAAGAACTGACTTGCTCGGCGATATATTTCATAGCCGCAATCGCCGCGTCGACCTTTTCTCTGCCATTGGCGGCGTTGCTCGCGCTGTCACCCGCGATTTTCTCCATTTGAAGAGTCGTTTGGCTCAGCTCGTCCATTTTGTCGTACATGTTATGAATTTTTACTTCAAGATTTTTAATCATTGCATCCTGCTCGGCGGTGCCGCTCGTCATTGTCTCCATGCTCTTCGCGACGACGTTAATCGATTCGGTAGTTTGTAAAGTGCTGGCGGTCAACTCTTCGCTCGACGCCGCCACGCGCTCCGAACATTGCGCGATATTTGTCAAAAGTTTCTTGAGCTTATTTTTCATGTCGTTGATGTTCGACGACAAAGTTCCGATTTCGTCGCGCGATTTGATTTCCAGGTCTTTAATTTGCAAGTCGCCGCTCGCAATTTTTTTCATGGTTTCGACAACGTTGTTGAGTTGCCCGACAATCTTCCCGATAAAAAAGTTTGACGCCAACGCGCAAACTAAAATTATTACGAGTATTGCAAGCGCGGTTGACGACAGGATTAAATCAATCAGCATGTCGTTCATTTCCTTGACGCTGACGCCCACGAAAAGCATGCCGATTGTCTTGCCCGCCACGTCTTTAATCGGCTGATAGGCGGCGTAATGTTGCTCGCCCATAACCATTGCTTCGCCGAGAAAACTTTTGCCCTGCGTTATAACGTTGTCAATGACCGCATCGGATGCCTTAGTCCCGACGGCGCGTTGACCTTGCGCATTTTTAACCGTCGTGGCAACGCGCGTGTCCCCGTTGAAAATCGTAACCTTACTTCCGCAAACTTGGCTTAGCGAATCAACGAGACTATCCGCGCCGTCCATTTGCTCTTCGCCCTTGAAAAGTATTCCATTTTCTAAATGCCAGTCGCCTTCAAAGCGATAGCTCAAAATTTCCGCGATCGCGCTGACGTCCGCCGACGCTTTCATTTGTAAGGCTTTCGCGAAAACCTCGCCAGCTCGGAAGTAGCCGATAACTCCCATGACAATGCAGACGATAATAATAATTGTGTTGACTGCCAAAATCGATTTGGTCTTAAGATTCATTGACGCGTGCCTCCACTGCTAAAAATTTTTCCCGCATTGTACCATAGATTTAACGCCGATAACAATACGCATTGCGCTTTTCTAATTGACTTTAAGGCGGCGGCAGTTTATTATTGAAGACAATTTCACAATCGGGAGGAGCAAATTTTGAACAACATACCGAAGACCTACGAGCCGCAGAATTTTGAGAAAGAAACTTACGCGGCTTGGGAACGCGATAAACATTTCCACACGACGGCGGATAAGGCGGGCGAGCCGTATTGTATCGTGATACCGCCGCCGAACGTCACAGGGCAGTTGCACATGGGTCACGCACTCGACGAAACTTTGCAAGATATTTTGATTCGCTGGCACCGCATGAAGGGCGACAATACTTTGTGGATGCCGGGCACAGATCACGCGGGCATTGCCACGCAAGCCAAAGTCGAAGAGCAACTGCGCGGCGAGGGAACTAATCGCTACGAACTCGGACGCGAAAAATTTTTGGAGCGCGTCTGGCAATGGAAAGAGAAATACGGCAACCGAATCAGCTATCAGTTGCGGACGCTCGGCTCAAGTTGCGACTGGGAGCGCGAACGTTTCACAATGGATAAGGGCTGTTCTGCCGCCGTCAGAAAAGTTTTCGTCACGCTTTACAACGAAGGCTTGATTTATCGCGGCACGCGCATAACTAACTGGTGCCCGAAGTGCAACACCGCGCTTTCCGACATTGAAGTTGAGCACGAGACCGAGCAGGGGCATTTATGGCATATTCGCTATCCGTTCAAAGACGGAAGCGGTTATGTTGAAGTTGCGACGACGCGCCCCGAAACTATGTTGGGCGACACGGGCGTTGCGGTTCACCCCGACGACGAACGCTATAAAAATCTTGTCGGCAAGACTTTAATTCTGCCGCTCGTCAATCGCGAAATTCCGTTGTTCGCCGACAGCTACGTTGATAAAAATTTCGGTACGGGCGCAGTCAAGGTGACGCCCGCTCACGACCCCAACGATTTTGAAATGGGACTTCGCCACAACTTGGAGCAGATAAAAGTTATCGACAACGTCGGCAAGATGATTGACGTTGGAAAATACACGGGGCTTGACCGCTACGAGTGCCGCAAGCAGATTGTCGCCGACTTGGAGGCGGGCGGCTATCTTGTCAAGATTGAGAATCATGAACACGCCGTCGGGCATTGCCAACGTTGCCACACGACGATTGAACCGCTCGTCAGCAAGCAGTGGTTTGTTAAAATGGAAACACTTGCCGCGCCTGCGATTGAGGCGGTGAAGTCGGGCGAGTTGCAATTTGTGCCGGAGCGGTTCACTAAGATTTATATTAATTGGCTTGAAAACATTCGCGACTGGTGCATAAGTCGGCAACTGTGGTGGGGTCATCAAATCCCCGCGTGGTATTGCGACGACTGCGGCGAAATGACAGTTTCGGAGCAAGACGTTGACGAGTGCCCGCATTGTCATGGAAAAAATTTGCGGCGCGACGAAGATGTTTTGGATACTTGGTTCAGTTCCGCGCTGTGGCCCTTCTCGACGCTCGGCTATCCGAACGACACGCCCGAACTTAAAAAATTTTATCCGACAAGCGTCCTCGTGACGGGCTACGATATAATTTTCTTCTGGGTTGCGCGAATGGTCATGATGGGCTTGAAGTTTCAAGGCAAAGTGCCGTTTAAGCACGTGTTTATTCATGGCTTGGTTCGCGACGAGTTGGGGCGCAAGATGTCGAAGTCACTCGGCAACGGCGTTGACCCCGTTGAAGTTATTGAGAAATACGGCGCGGACAGCTTGAGATTTATGTTGGTGACGGGCAACACGCCGGGCAATGACTTGCGCTTTTACTGGTCAAAAGTTGAATCTGCGCGGAACTTCGCGAATAAAATTTGGAACGCGTCAAGATTTTTGCTCATGAACTTGGAAGGCTTTGACAAAAACTTTAAGCCGACGCGCGACGATTTGGAGCTTGCCGACAAGTGGATAATCACGCGGCTTGAGAAAACCCGCGCAGGCGTCACGAAAAACCTTGAGCGGTTTGAATTGGGCGAGGCGGCTCGGCTCCTTTACGAGTTCATTTGGTTTAATTTCTGCGATTATTACATTGAACTGACAAAGGCGCGGCTTTACGGCAACGACGCGCGGGCGAAGGCAACGGCATTGTTTGTTCTGTCGACGGTGCTTGAAAAGGCGTTGCGGCTGTTGCATCCGTTCATGCCGTTTTTAACTGAAGTCATTCGCCAAAAACTTCCCAACGCCGACGGCTCAATCATGGTTGCAAATTGGGTGACGGCGGAGGAGTTGCGCGAGTTCCTTCCCGACAATCAAGCCGACATTGAAAAGTTCGCCAACCAGATTTTGGAAATAGTCAAGACGATTCGCAACTTGAAATCGGAAATCGGAATTGATTCGCGCAAGAAAACAAAAGTCGTTCTGCGCGTCGCCAATAAAAAAATTTTGGCGGAGCATGTGAATTACATAGGCGAGCTTGCCTTTGCCGAGCCGATAATTTTTGCCGATGAAAAGCCTTCGCACGCAATGAGCGGCGTGATTGAGGGCGCGGAAATTTTCTTGCCGCTTGAAGGATTAATCGACACGGAAAAAGAAATCGCCCGCTTGACAAAAGAGTTGGAAAAAGTTCGCAAGGGCGCGGAGTCGACAGCGGGCAAGCTCAACAACGAACGCTTTATAAGCAAAGCTCCCGCTGAAGTCGTGCAAGCCGAGCGCGACAAACTCGCCGCCTTTAATGAAAAAATTTTGTCACTTGAGCAGAGGATTAAACAGCTTGAAAACTTATGATAAGAGAAGTAGGGAAGTAGGGAATGAGGGAAGTAGGAAATTAGCTACTTCGCTACTTCCCTGCTACGCTAATTCCCTCAAATATCTCGATTGGCTGTGCGTCTTCGGGGTAAAGGAAGGGCTTGAGCGAATCCGAGCGTTGACCGCCGCGCTTGGCGAGCCGCAGAATTTTTATCGGACGATACATGTCGCGGGCACCAACGGCAAAGGCTCGGTCTGTGCCATGCTTGCCGAAATTTTTAAGGCGCAAAGCTTGCGCGTCGGACTTTTTACTTCGCCGCACTTGGAAAGTTATTGCGAGCGAATCAAAATTAACGGCGAAAATATTTCCGAGAGTGACTTTGCCGAAATGATTTTCCGCGTCAAGGCTTGCAACGTCGAAGCGACGCACTTTGAAGTTTTGACTGCCGCCGCCTTTGAATACTTTCGCGCCCGCGCAGTTGACCTTGCGGTTATCGAGGTCGGCTTAGGCGGCACTCTTGATTCGACGAACATTATCACGCCCGAACTTTCCATTATCACGAACGTTGCGCTTGACCACGAAAATATTTTGGGAGACCTGGAAAATATCGCGCGGAACAAGGCGGGCATTATCAAGGAAAAAATTCCGGTCGTAACGGGCGCGACGGGTGTGCCGCTTGAGATTATTCGCGCAGTCGCTTATGAAAAAAATTCTCCGCTCTATGAACTCAACCCCTATAACCTAAAACCTAAAACCTATAACCTAAACTTACGCGGCGAATATCAAAAGATTAACGCGGCGATAGCGATAAAGGCGGCGCGACTTCTCGGCGTAGACGACGAAAAAATTTTTACAGCTCTAAAGCACGTCGAATGGGCGGGGCGTTTTGAAGTTATAGAAAATTCTTCAGGCGTTTACGTGATAGACGGGGCGCACAATCCGCATGGGGCTTTGGCACTGCGCGAGAGTTTGGACAAAAATTTTCCGCTCGGCAAAAGGATTTGGGTTTTCGGCGCACTCAAGGATAAAAATTTCGACGAGATGATTAAGATTTTATTCCGCGCAGAAGATTATGTAATCGTGACGCCGCCCGACTCGGAACGCGCCGCTTCGACTGAAATTTTATGCGAGACGCTCAATAAATATCACATACCCTGCGCGGCAATCGAAGATAACATTGCGGCGATTGAGCAGCTTAAAAATTCTGCGGCTGACGTGAAAATAATTGCGGGGTCGTTGTATTTGATAGGAAAGGTCAGAAGTTTTATAAAAAAAATTTAAGGAGGCAAGGGATTGAATAGGGTCAGCGTTTTCGCCAGGCGACGACGCATTAAAAATCTTGAGCAGTGGACGCTTTACGCTATTTTAACCGAAGCATTTTTCCTTGCGCTCTCGCCGACTATTGCCGCCGCCGCCGTCATGTTCGGCATTATGACTTTCTTCCTGCGCATTCAAATCGATTCAAAATACAAATTGCGTTCGTTGCCGTTCGATGTGCCTGTCACCATTTTTTTGCTACTCGGCGCGGCGAGCGTCTTCTTTTCAACAGCGCGGAGTTTCGAGTTGATTTATAATTATTGCACACTTGTCGGCATTTACGGCTTGACTTATTTTATCGTCGGTCAATCGGTGCGCTCGCCCGCGCAGGTCAAATCGATTGCTCAAGCTCTCGGCGCGTCAGCAATTTTGGTCGTGATATGGGGCTTTTTCCAATTTATCTTCGGGATTGACGCGGCTGACGTGAAATGGACTGACCCCGACGCCTTCCCCGAACTCAAAAAGCGCGTTTTCT
Source organism: Quinella sp. (assembly GCA_045118435.1). Classification (GTDB taxonomy): domain Bacteria; phylum Bacillota; class Negativicutes; order Selenomonadales; family Selenomonadaceae; genus Quinella. The sequence continues at coordinate 16,363 of JBGUYA010000065.1, forward strand.
CGACGCTTGAAAATCCTAACGTCCTTGCGGGTTATCTCGACATTTTTATCTGTCTCGCACTTGGATTTTTGACGAAAGCCGAACGCCGCTCGCAAAAATTAATTTTAATCGGCGCGATAATTTTACTCGTCGCGTGTCTTACTGTGACATATTCGCGCGGCGCGTTCCTGACTTTGGCGGTTATCTTCGCGATTTACGGCTTGCTACGCGATTGGCGGATTTTAATTTTGTTCGCCGGAATTGCTGGGCTGATTGCCTTTAGCGACACGTCCTTTTTCAACAAAATTCTGTCGACTTTTGCAATGAGCGACACTTCGGAGGGCTTGCGCGTCGGCATTTGGGTTAGCACCGGCGCGATGATTTCCGACCACCCGTTTATCGGTATCGGCTGGGGCGCGTATCAATTCGTCTATCCGCAATACAATTACTATATCGCCGACCCCGAAATTATTATTTATCACGCGCACAATATTTATCTGAACTACGCGGCTGAAGTCGGGATTGTGGGTGCGCTCGCGTTTTTCTGGTATTTTTTCGGCACAATGTTTATTTCTTTCGGCGTCAACGAGCATAATTTTGAGAAATGGCTCACAGAACATTTTGGCAAAATTATTTCGTCGAGTGCTTTTTTGCAGGAAATGGCGAATCTTATCAACGAAAAGCTTAATGAATTTTCAAATCGCGTCTTAGATCTCTTTGGCGAGAAAAAAAATCCGCTTAAGCTTAAAAAATCGCGGAAAGTTTATCGTGACGTTATTCACAACGAGGAATTGAATTTCAGCGAACATACCAGAAAAAAATTCGCCGATAACGAGGAAAATACTAAAGAAAATGTCGATGACGACGATAATATTTTCACTGACGACAAAGTTTCAGATAAAAAATCGGTAATTAATTGGAACGATTTGACCGCGATTAACGATAAAAATTTCCTCGAAGGCTTTAAATTCGGTATCGGACTTGCGTTTTTATCAATGGCTTTAAACGGTTTTACGGACGATTTATTGTTTAATATTCCAAGTTCAATGCTGATGTGGCTGTTGGGCGCAATGGGAGCGGCGATAAATTTAATTCCGGAGGAAGATTTAAATTCTAAAAAAAGGGGGCGGCGCAGTTGAAAAAAATAATTTCGCAGGCGACGATTGACCGATTGCCGCTGTATTTCAGGACGTTGCGGCTTGTCGAGGAAGAGGAAACGACAATAATTTCTTCGGAAGAGTTGGGGCGGCGGCTCGACATAACGCCCGAACAAATTCGCAAGGATTTGGCGACGTTCGGGCAATTCGGGCGCAAAGGTATCGGCTACGACGTGCACGATTTAAAAAATAATATCGGAAATATTTTGGGCTTGCAGAATAATTGGCGGCTTGCGATTGTCGGCGTGGGGCATTTGGGCGGTGCACTTGCCAATTACGTTAATTTCGCGCCAATGGGCTTTAAAGTCGTCGCCTTGTTCGATATTAACGAGAAAATTATTGGCGCGGAAGTTAATGGTATAAAAATTCAGAGTTCAACGCGCATGAAACAAATTATTAAGCGAAAATGCGTTGACATTGGCGTTATCACGGTACCGGCGAACGAGGCTCAAGGCGTGGCTGAGAAATTAATTGCGGCGGGCGTGAAGGGGCTTTGGAATTTCGCTCCAATTAAATTGACAGTTCCGCCGGAATTTCCGCTTGTTAATGAGGATTTATCGATAGGTTTAAGCGCATTAAGCTATCACATGTCGCAAAATTAAGGAGAAAAGATAAAAATGATGACGGTTTTAATGGTTTTGGACGCGATAATTTCGATCGCGTTGATTTTGGTAATTTTGGGTCAAGAGGCTAAATCGGGCGGAATGGGCGGCATGGACGGCGGCTCGGACACGGTTTTTTCGGGAAAAGCTCGCGGCATGGACGCACTTTTAGCGCGTTTAACGGTTATTTTGGGCGTTTTATTCGCGATTATCACGCTGATTATTGCGAAATTGTCAATGTGAGGAGGCTTTTTTACTTTGATAGAAGGTGGAGAACCTTTTTTTATGAAAGGCGGCTCAAGCGGCGTTTTGCTGATTCACGGCTTTACGGGCTTGCCCGCCGGTATGCTTTTGTTGGGAGAATATCTGAATCGCGCAGGATACAGCGTTTTATGTCCGCGATTGGCGGGGCACGGCACTTCTGAACAAGATTTAATGCGCACGACTAAGGAAGATTGGTATAATTCGGTTTTAGACGGATTTTATCTGTTGCGCGGGCTTTGCGAAGAAATATTTGTTATCGGACACTCAATGGGCGGACTTTTGACGCTAAAATTGGCGATTGAACACGAATTGGCGAAGATAATTACACTTGCCGCACCGATTTTTATTGATGAAAGTCGCGGATTGCGGAATTTGCCGCCGCGTGAATTCTGTTCGGACGCTTGCGTATACACTGAACGCAAAAAATTAGACGACGTGCCGCCCGCAGTCAATAATGTTTACGAAAAAACGCCGTTAATCAGCGTGCATGAGATGGTTGATTTGATTGACGACGCAAAAAAATTCTTGCCTAAAGTAAAAACGCCGATATTAATCATGCACGGCGAGGAAGATCATACCGTTCAGCCGCGCAGTGCACGTTTTATTATGGATAATGTCGGTTCAGCGGAAAAAAAGATAATTACCGTGCCAAATAGCGGGCATTTATTGCCTTTTGCTGAGAATCGCGACTTTGTTTTTGAAGAGACGCTAAATTTTTTAAGGAGCTGATTGCATGGCAAGGAAAGAAAAGTTCGCATTAATCATGGCGGACGGCGCGGAAGTTCGCAATATCGACGATTTAAAATCGCATTTCGACATTGACTCGATTGTCAGAGATTTTTCTAACGGGAAATTGCTCACGTGGCTTGAATCGCGCTATTATGACGACGAGGCGGAAGAAATTAAAGACATTTCGCCCGATGATTATAATTTGGAGCAAAAACTCTGTGAAATTTTCGGAGTGGAGACGCCTGAAGAAGTCAAAAGACGCGCGGAACGCCTCGAACGCCTCAAAAAATACACCGACGACGAAACAATTTTGGCTAAGGTCGATAAAGTTGCCTTTGATCAAGAAGATTTGGCGGATTTGCTCGACGCCGATACCGACGAAATTTATCTTTGTGATAACCGTTTTTCCATTCCGTTGCGCGTAAAAAATAAAAGTTATATCGGAATTTCTAAGGCGGTTGTCGTAATTCGCAGTGATAAAATCATTGATTTCAAAAATTTTGGCATTGAGTTTAAAAACGTCTCCTTTAATCCCGAATATGCCAAGCTTTTGCCAGAAGAAAATCCGCCAAAAATACTCGTAAATACCGCCGAAGTCACGACGACTATCATAAATCGCGCGGGAATTCACGAGAAACTCGCCTCCGCTTTCGTGAAAAAGGCGTCTTCTTTTAAATCCAACATTAGAATTCACGCAAAAAATAAAATTGCCGACGCCAAAAATTTTATGATGTTGATGATGCT
>JBGUYA010000066.1:0-6517 GCA_045118435.1 Quinella sp.
AATGATTCCGTCATGAGCTACAACCAAAATGGCGTCCTTTACAAATATGGCAACGGCGACGGCAAGGACACAATCACGGGCTTTAGCGCGGCGGATACCCTCAGCATTGCGGACGTCTCTTACTCGACAAAGGCGAGCGGCTCGGATCTTCTCGTCACGGTTGGCAAGGGCTCCGTCCTTTTGAAAGGCGCAAAGAAACTTACCGCCAACGTAGTTTTGAGCGCGACCAATTCCGCCAACTCATCCTTAACCCTCAGCTCGACCGTTAAAAATATCGACGCCTCCAAGCGCACTAAGGCAATTAAAATCACGGGCAACAAGCTCGACAATTCAATCACGGGTAGCGCGAAAAACGATGTGCTTTACGGCGGCGCGGGTAATGACACGCTGTGGGGCGGCACAGGTAATGATACACTCTACGGCGACGCGGGAGCCGATAAGTTCATTTACACGGCAGGCGACGGCAAGGACGTCATCTATGGCTTCGACAACAACGACATGCTTTTAATCACGGGCGCGTTCTCCGCCGCTTACAATCAATCCAATAACGCGATTTATTTCAAGGTCGGCTCAACCAAAAACGCGCTCACGCTTAAAGATTACACGGCGACGAGTTTCAACATCAACGGCATTAATTACAAAGTCAGCGGGACAAAACTTGTCAGGAAATAAATTCGACACGAGAAAAAAATTACGGCGGGCAAAGGAGCCTGCCGCTTTTTTTGTTCAATCGACGCTTAAATTTCTGTCGGCTAAAAGATTCATTGCGCCGATAACTTCCGTACGCTCGCGCAGATTTATTTCTGCCGTCAAAATTTCTTCGCCGCGCCCCGATTCCGCCAAGACTTCGCCGCGCGGATTTACAATCTCGGAAATACCAGAGCTGTTTGCGAATACTACGAAAATTTGATTCTCAATCGCCCGCGCCTTAGTCAAAATTTGTCGCGGCGTCAAACGTTTCAAGCTCCAAGCGGCGGAGATAAAAATAATCTCCGCGCCTACCAACGCAATCTTCCTAAAAAATTCGGGAAAGCGCAAGTCGTAGCAAATCGCCAAGCCGCAACGCACTCCGTCAAGCTCCACGACAGAAATTTTATCGCCCGCGCTGAAAACGTCGCCCTCCTTCGCAAAGCTGAACAGGTGCGTTTTGTCGTAAGTCGCCGCAAGTTCGCCGTGACGATTGACGACGTGACAGCGATTAAAAATCTTGCCACCGCTTGAAACTATGACCGAGCCGCCGATTATGTTCACGTTAAACTTTTGAGCCGCCGCGCAGAGAAATTCTTTGGTGCGCTCGCCTTCTTTATCCGCGAAATTTTCAACGGGCGTCGGATAATAACCTGTCGTCCAGAGTTCTGGCAAGATTATCACGTCGGAATTTTGAGACGCCTCGATTAGCCGCGCCGCTGTGGAAAAATTTTTATCGACCGCGCCAAGCTTCGATTTGAATTGTGCGATTGAAATTTTCATTCCTCATTCCACATTCCCAATTCCTAATTATAAATGCGCCTTCATGCGTAAAATCCTGCGAACGGATTCATTGATTCGCGACTCGGAAATTTCGCCGCGCCTGACTGCCGCAAGAATGCTGTTGTAAACGGTTTGCTGACTTTCGTAATTGTGACAGACAAGCGCAATGTCGCCGCCCGCCAAAATCACTTTGACGCCGAGATTGCCAAGTTCGACATTATTTTTTATCGCGCCCATTTCTAAATCGTCGGTTATCACGACGCCGCTAAAGCCCAGTTCGTTGCGAAGAAGTCCCGTCATGACGGCGGGCGACAAACTCGCGGAGTTCATCGGGTCAAGCGCGTCATATCTCAAGTGACCAACCATAATCATGAACTTTGAATTGTCATGCCAACGAATCACGGTTTTAAACGGCGGCAAGTCCTCCGCGTTCAGAATTTCCTTGCTGACCTCGACGTTGGAAACTTCAACATGCGTATCAGTTTGGCCCTTGCCGATGCCTGGAAAATGTTTCAGCGTGTAGAGAAAATTTTCTTCCTCGTAGCCCTGCGCGGCGGCGTTGACGAATTGCGCAACCGTCTGCGCGTCGTAGCCGAAGGAGCGCGTGTCATTACTGCCAACGTCGGCGACGGGCGCAAAGTTCAGATTGACGCCGATACTTTTTAAAATGGTCGCGTTGTGTCTAGCCCAATGCTTTGCGACTTCGGGGTCGCCGCTATAGCCGATTTCCTCTTGAGAGGGCGCGACTTCCAAAAAATTTCTGCCGCGAGCAACAAGCCCGCCTTCCATATCAATCGCGAAGAACAGCGGAGCTTTTTGATTCGCCGCGTATTCAATGTCATTTGCAAATTTTTTAGCTTGCGCAACGCTCTCAAGATTCCTGTCGAATAAAATCACTCCGCCGAAGTGAAACTGATTTAGCGAATAAATTATATCGTCGTTGAGCGCGGTGCCGTAGACGCCAATCATGACCATTTGCCCGATTTTTTCTTCAAGCGTCATCGAGTTCAACTTTTGTTCAATCGGGTCGGGCGGCGGTAGAACGTCGGCTTGCACTTCCTTAACTTCGCCGCAACCGCTTATCAACAACGCCGCGCAGATTATCAATAAAAATTTTCTCATGCTATCGCTCCAAATTAACAACGCCCGTCTCCTTAAGCCGCCAACCGTTTTCCGTGTCTGAAGTAACAATCGCGGGCGACTGCACAAAATATTTCTTATAAGTGCCGTTTTTGTAGTTAAGCTCGTAAAGCTCCTTTATGCCGCCAAGTTCAATCAACATTTCGTCGCAGGGATTAAGCGGATTTGGCACAAGCGCGAACTCATCGCCCGAACACTTGAACGCCCAATAAATACTGTCTTTAACGTCGATTGCGGGGCGGATTGTCGAATTGCCGTAGGTAAGAGCCTTCAACTTGTTATCGCGAACAAATTTTTCACACTTGCGCAACTCGCCTGGCGACTCCAACTCCTCCACGAAGTTATTATACTCTTTAACAAAGTTCAGCCACATCTTTTGCGGCGCAAGCGGCGTGATTCGCATTTCCTTATGCTCGTTCAAATCCAAACCGAACGGCTCGACTTCGGGCACGTCTGAAATAACTTGCGGCTCGCGTATTTCGTTGACTCTCTCCTCCAGCGTGCTCAATTTCTTTTTGAGCTTTTGCACGTCCTTTTGAAGTTGTTGCAGTTCGTCGCTTTTGCGGCTGTTGCTTGACCAAAGATAAGCCGTCGCCATTAAAAGCACGACGCTAAGCCCCAAGCTCAAGAAATTTAATGCGTTTGATAACGCTGATGTTTCTTCCATAGTTTCGACCTCCTGTTAGTTGACAGGTGTTAGGGGTTAGGTATTAGGGATTAGCTACAACCTAAAACCTAACACCTAAAGCCTATAACCTTAAAGCTCTGATTGCATTGAGCACGGCGAGAATCATGACGCCGACGTCCGCGAAGATAGCCGCCCACATGTTCGCAAGACCCATTGCGCCCAGTATCAAGCACAAGAATTTTACGCCGATTGCCAAGAAAATATTTTGCTTGACGATTGCAAGGCACTTGCGCGAGATTTTTATTGCTTTGGAAATTTTGCGCGGGTCGTCGTCCATAAGTACAACGTCCGCCGCCTCAATAGCCGCGTCCGAACCTAACGCCCCCATTGCAATTCCGACATCTGCACGGCTCAAGACCGGCGCATCATTTATGCCGTCGCCGACAAACGCAACCTTGCCGCCCGTTTGCTCCGACAAAATTTTTTCAAACTCCGTGATTTTATCGGCTGGCAAAAGTTCACTGCGATAATTTTTAATCCCAAGCTCGCCCGCAACCTTCGACGCGATTTTTTCGCTGTCGCCCGTGAGCATGAAAATCTTTTCGACGCCCGCGCAGGTCATATCGGCAACGGCGGCTTTTGCATGAGCCTTGAGCGCGTCAGAAATGACGACATGCCCCGCGTATTCGCCATTCACAGCGACATGAATAATTGTGCCGACCTTGCGACAGGCAATCCACTTCGCGCCGAGTTCTTCCATAAATTTTTCGTTGCCGACGCTGACGATTTGCCCGTTAATCTCGGCTTTGATACCGCGCCCCGCAATTTCTTCGACGTCCTCAACTTTGCAATCGTCGCGTTCGTTCGGATAAGCCTTGCGCAGTGAATTTGCAATCGGGTGCGTGGAATATCTTTCAACATGCGCGGCAAGGTGGAGCAGTTCCGTCTCGTTGAAGTTCAAATTTTTGCTGTGCACGGCGACAAATTCAAAAATCCCCTGCGTGAGCGTTCCAGTTTTGTCCGTGACGACTGTCTTAACTTTCGAGAGCGTTTCAAGAAAATTCGAGCCTTTAATCAAAATTCCTTCGCGACTCGCGCCTCCAATTCCTGCAAAGAAACTCAGCGGAATGCTAATGACCAACGCGCACGGACAACTTATGACAAGGAAAATCAACGCGCGATAAAGCCAAGTGCTCCACTCGCCCGAAAACAGCGGCGGGATAACTGTAAGAGCGACCGCACAACCGACGACGGCGGGCGTATAAATCCTCGCAAACTTCGTGATAAAATTTTCGGAGCGGGATTTTCTGGAGCTTGCGTCCTCGACGAGTTCAAGAATTTTAGAGGCGGTCGACTCGCCGAACTCCTTAGTCGTGCGAATTTTCAAGACGCCGTTCAAGTTAATGCAACCGCTCACAACTTCCGAACCTTCCGAGACTTCGCGCGGAAGACTTTCGCCAGTCAGAGCGACGGTATTCAAAGTTGACTTGCCCACGACGATAACGCCGTCAATCGGAATTTTCTCGCCGGGTTGAACGGTTATAATCGTGCCGACTTCGACCTCGTCGGGGTCAACCTGCACAAGCCCGCCCGCCGTCTCGACATTGGCATAATCAGGGCGAATGTCCATAAGCTCCGAAATATTTTTGCGGCTTTTGCCGACCGCGACACTTTCAAACAGCTCGCCGACTTGATAAAATAGCATAACGGCAATGCCCTCGTTATAGTCGCCGTCCTCGTAAACGGCAAGGGCGAACGCGCCGAGCGTCGCAATCGTCATTAAAAGTCCTTCGTCTAGCGCACGCAGATTTTTAAGCCCATGCAGTGCCTTCAACAAAATATCATAGCCGACGACCAGATAAGGAATAAGATAGAGCAAAAATCTTTCGACGCCCGCAACTTCGACAAAGTTCAACACAACGAGCAAAGCCGCCGCGATTAAAATTCGCGCCAAGTTTTTCTTTTGCTTGGCGTTCATAAAAAGATTTCGCAATCCTTTTCAACGCGCTTGCAATTTTCGCGGACGCGGCTCATAACTTCTTTAACGTCAACGCCGTCTTCAAACTCGACTTTCATTTTAAGCGTCATAAAATTCACGACGGCATCGCGGACGCCCGCAGTCTTTTTCGTCTCGACTTCCATAAGGTTCGCGCAGTTGGCGCAGTCGACATCAATTTTATAAGTCTTCTTCAAGTCAATCACTCCTCGAAAAATTTTATAGCACGGAGGATTTTAAATGTCAAATATAAAACTCGTCCGCAAGCTCGGACAAAAAAAATTCCGCAACGAGTTGAAACTTTTCGTAGCGGAAGGGTTGCGGCTTTGCGAAGAGGTGCCGCCCGCGCAGGTTGAGTTCGGCTTTTACACGCGAGAATTTTTATCGGAGGTGCGCGGAAGAATTTTAGTCGAGCGGCTGAACAATTTGGAAGAAATTTCGGCGGCGACGTTGGAAAAACTTTCCGACACGCAGACACCGCAGGGAGTTTTATTGGTCGTTAAGCAAAAGTTTTCGACGCTTGAGGAGGTCGTGACAAAAAAAATAATCGTAGCATTGGACGGCGTACAAGATCCGGGCAATGTCGGCACGATTTTACGAACGGCGGCGGCTTTTGATTGCGCCGTAATTTTGTTGGAAGGCTCGGCAGAGATTTTTAATCCAAAGGTCGTCCGCTCATCAATGGGAGCAATTTTTTATCTGCCGTTCATGACGATGACCCGCGCAGATTTTTTATCGACAATGAGTTCGCGAGAAATTTTGGCGGCGGCGGTCGACAGTTCGGCGGAGATTTATTTTCGTCACGACTTCAAGAAAGAAAACGTTGCAATAGTTTTCGGATCAGAGGCTGTAGGCGTTTCAAAAGAAATTCTCGACGCCGCCCGTAAAATTTTTATACCGATGAGCGGGCACGCCGAGAGTTTGAACGTTGCGACTTCCGCCGCCATTATTCTTTCCGAAGTCGTCAGGCAGTCAAATTTTTAATCATCAAATATTTCCCGTCATCAAGCCGACAGGACTTTAAACGCCATGAACAGTACGAAAATCAAATGAACTGCCGCCGCCGCGATTATCGCGCGAATTCCCCAGCGCATTAAAATATTCACAGTAAGCACCTCCAAAAGTCGAAAGAGCCGCGTCACTAGGACAACGGCTCTGATTTTTCATTGTGGCAGGGGCAGTAAGACTTGAACTCACAGCCTACGGTTTTGGAGACCGTTGCTCTACCAATTGAGCTATACCCCTGTGGGGCGACTCGTGGGAATCGAACCCACGCATATCGG
>JBGUYA010000067.1:0-4794 GCA_045118435.1 Quinella sp.
TTTTATATTCGCCCGATGAAATGGTTGACTCCGACATTGCGACGATGGCGATTGGTCAAAGTATCGCGGTTACGCCCTTGCAACTCATAACGGCGTTTTGCGCGATTGCCAACGACGGAATTTTACTCAAGCCGCACATTGTCAAGACGATAAAGAACGCGAACGGCACGACCTATTCCGAGACACACGTTGAGGAAGTGCGGCGTACGATTGACACGGCGAGCGATAAAACTTTAGTCGGCTTGCTTGAACAGGTTGTTGCGACGGGCGGCGGAGGCAAGGCGTCTGTTCGCGGTTACAGGATTGCAGGCAAAACCGGCACCGCGCAGAAGGTCAACGAGGACGGCTCCGGCTACAGCGAAGGAAGATATATTGCGTCGTTTTGCGGCTTCGCGCCGGTTGAGAGTCCGCAGATTGCGCTGTTGGTTATAATCGATGACCCGTACGGAGCTTTTTACGGCGGACAGATTGCCGCGCCGGTTGCGAGCAGAATTTTTTCGCAAGTCTTCCGCTACTTGAGGATTGACCCGAGCGATGCGCCGCTTGGTTTGGATTCAGAGGATTTGGACGCGCAAATCGGCGAGGGCGACGCTTCAATCCAAAGCGTTACGACACCCGCGCAGAGTCCCAAAGAGATTGAACCAAAGGTTGAGCTGCCCAAAGAAGAACTCGCGCCCGAAGTTGCTCGTGTTCCCGAATTTTACGGCAAGAGCATTCGCGAGAGTGCGCGGCTTGCAAACGAGGCAGGGCTTGGTTTTGAGGCGGAAGGTTCGGGCTTTGCGGTCAGCCAAAGCATAGGCGCGGGCGAACTTGTCGACAAGGGCACGACGGTTAAAGTCAGTTTCAGTCCTTAAGAGGTTTTGCCTATGAAAAAATTTATTACGCATTATGCATTAAGAATTACGCATTGCTTTTTTGCGGCGATATTTTTTTTGAACGTGGCGACGTGTTGCGCGGAAAATGTTCAATCGATCGGGCGTGGCGTTGACGAGCGCACGGCAATTCATAACGCAATGCGGGCAGCTATTGAAAAAAAATTCGGCGCGTCGGTCAATTCTAAGACGCGCACGGAAAGTTCAATGCTCATTGCCGACAAAGTTTCAGTTGACAGCGCGGGCTTGATTTCGAGTTACGAGATAATTTCCAGCCGCGTAGAGAACGGGATTTACGTCGTCGAGATTTCCGCCGAGCTTGACGACAAAAAAATTTCTTCGCGCCTCACCAAGCTTGAGAAAAAATCTCTGGTCGACATGAACGCGGATAATCCTCGCGTGGCGGTCATAGCCCTTGATTCAAACAAGCAACGCTATTCCGAAGTCGAGAACGAAATTATTGCCGCTCTGAAACGTCAAGGCTTTGCGCGAACGATTGACCTTGCGCAAGTGAATAACGCGGTTCAACTGCGAATGCTTAATTCTGACGACGACGAACTTTATCAGACGCTGGCGAATGATTTTCATACAGATTGCCTTGTCGTTGCGGAGGTAAAGATTTTGCCGGAAGAAGTCAAAGTTTCGAGCCGCATGATTGAGTTGAACACGGGCGAGATAATTTTTGCGGGCACGGCGTCGGGCGGCGGAGCTTTTATCGACAGTAGCGACGCTTTAAAAATGGCGGGGCGACGAGCCGGCAACGAAATTTCTTTAGCCGCATTGAAATCAGCCGCGCAGGTCGAACGTCATTTGACTTTGCTGATAACAAAAAATACGTTCGAGAACTTAGGCGGCACGTTGAGCCTTGTCAGCGAACGTATTAAAAATATTTCGGGCGTGAACGATGCATTTGCCCGCAAGCTCAACACGAGCCTTGAACTTGACGTTGACTTTGACGGGACAGCCGCCGACTTCGCCAAAGTTCTTGAGTTCTTCGGGATAAAAATCCTTGAGCTGAGCGCGAGCTTTATAAAGATTTAGAGGCTTTCAACTCCTTAAGCTCCTTATCAAAATTGATGAGCCGCTGGCGGTAGCTGTGAATCGCGCCGTACATGTAGGCGAAAAACGGCGTGAAGTCTCCGCAATATTTCTTTAGCTCCTTGCGAACAACTGCGTCCAACTGCGCGGGCGTGTACTTGTCATAAAAACGTTGCGTCCAAATCAAATGTTGCTGAACGATATAATCAATCGGCAACTGGCGATAGTTCGGATTTTTAACAAAGAATTCAAAGCCGCTCATGAAGTCATCAAGAATTTTGGAGCCTTCAATCATCAAATGCGTCAGCGCGTGCAGTGACTCATCAATCGAAACCATTTTGCGCGTAATTGAGTCTGGATTGTGGCGGTAAATGTAAATTATATTCGGGATGCGAACGATACGCGGCGCGGTACAAAGAACTTGGAAGTAAAAAACAATGTCCTCCGAAGTCAGCAACTTGGCAAAGTGAAGGTTTTTCTCCATAAGAAAATCGCGGCGATAAAGTTTGTTGTGAACCCACCCGAAGAATCTCCCCTTGTAAAACATTTGCACGCGCTCGGCAAGATTATTCGTCTCAAGGAACGCCTCCTTGCAAAAGCCGCCCTTCTCCTTGCTAAACGTTGTGAACTTCGTTTGCGGCGTTACGTCGATTGTCTGATTTTCTGGGAAATAAACCTGCTCGGTATGAACAACGTCGGCTTGAAATTTTTCGGCGGCAGTAACGAGTTCCTCAAGAGCGGTCGGCGTATACATGTCGTCGGCGTCGAGGAAGGCGATATATTTTCCGCGACTCATTCTAATTCCGGTATTGCGCGGCTCACTAGCTCCGCCCGAATTTTTCGCCAGTCTAACGGTTTTAATCCGCCTGTCGTTTTGTGCCAAAGCCGCGACGATTTTCAAAGTGTCGTCGGTTGAGCAGTCGTCGACGCAAATCAATTCAAAGTCTCCGAACGTCTGATTCAACGCGCTCTGTACGCAAGTTTCTATGTATCGCTGAGCATTGTACATCGGCAAGACAATCGACACGCCCGGCAAGCGCGGAATATTCACGGGCGCGACGGCTTGCGGCGTAACGGTTGGCATCTTTTTCTTTGGAATTTTATTTTTATTTGTCATTGTCATTTCTCCACATCAAAAAATTTTCGTTGAAACTATAGCACAGCAATTTGGAACTTGCAAATTCTTTGCGTCTTATCAAGAAAAACTGAGGCTGTTAATCCTGTCAAGTCGGCGGGATTTTTTTGTTAAAAATTTCGCGAGAAGTAATTGACAAAAAAAAACAATTATTATTATGTCCATAATGACACTAAAGAATTTTTTGAAGGAGATGATTTTATGGCGAATCAACAGGAAGTTATAAAGAAGTTCATGGCGTCGTTAGACACGACGACTTTATCAGGCGCGGCGGCTCTCGACGAGGCGATAAATGCTTGCTCGTCGTTCAAAAGTTTTAAAGAGATTAAAGCCGCGATAATAAGAGACTACAAGAACTCCAGGAGCAGCGAAGATTTCTTGAAGACTTATTGCGGCATTGATTATTCCAACGGTGACGCGGGCTTAATCACGGGGTTTGAAACGGGCGGCTCGACAACCGAAATAAACGACGCCGACTCCGTGCCCGAAAGCGGCAAGTTGAATATGAAGTTCAAAGGAAATTCTTTCACGGTCAACGGCTTGAAGGTCACGCTCGCCGATAACAGAACTTTCGCCGACTTAACCGCCTCCGAGAAATTTATTTGGCAAGCCCTCTATACCTGGTGGCTCAAAGGCGCGCTCGACCTTATCGCCAAGTCTTACGGCGACAATTTCAGCTTTACCGATAACTCTTCCGCTACGGTCAAGGAACTTGCCATAAAGTTCAACTATGATGAAAGCAGCACAAGTACTGTTTATTGGTGGAATAAAGGCAGCGGACAAACTGTCGCTCTTCAAATTAACATTAACATGAACGGTTTGTCCGGCATTGAAAATAACCTTAATAAGGCGAACAGCGAACTTGACCGCACACTTACTCACGAGTTTACGCACGCGGTTATGTTCGCCAATATAATTTCGCAACCCGTAATGAATTCACTGCCCGGCTTTATCAAAGAAGGCTTGGCGGAATTGTCAATCGGCATTAAAAATTCTCGTAAGAACTTGATTCTGGAGTTGGACGATTCAAAATTCAAAAGCGGGCTTGATGTGAGTAATACAAACACGGGCGAATCTTTCATGTACGAAGGCGGCTTTGTCTTTTTCCGCTACCTCGCGCGGCAGGCAAGCGACTTTACTATCGAGAACACGACCGCCAATAAAACTATCCAAACTTTCTACGGCAACGACACTATTAACAACACCGGCTCGCATGTCACAATCACGAGCGGCGCAGGTGACGATTCAATTATCAACACCAATCGCGGCGCGGCATTCTCACTCGCGGGAGCTTACTCGTATATTTACGCGGGCGACGGCAACGATTATGTTTTGAATCAGGCTTATGCCGATTATTCGTTCGTCGACGGCGGCGCAGGTGATGACAGTATTGACAGCCGCGCGGCAGACTCTACGATTAACGGCGGCTCCGGCAATGACTCCATTGATCACGGCGGCGACAAAGTGACAATCGTCGGCGGCGCGGGCAACGATTATGTCTATCTTTATGCCAACGCTACGGATCACACAGTCAATGCCGGTGACGGCAAGGATTCAATTTACACTGGCGGCATAAATGTTTCAGTCAATGCGGGCGCGGGCAACGACTATATTCACATTTATTCAAACGCTGTGGATAACACCGTCATCGGCGGCAAGGGAAATGATTCCGTCATGAGCTACAACCAAAATGGCGTCCTTTACAAATATGGCAACGGCGACGGCAAGGACACAATCACGGGCTTTAGC
>JBGUYA010000068.1:0-20991 GCA_045118435.1 Quinella sp.
TTGGCGAGTTGCGCCGCGATTGCCGTCCCGCTCTCCGTCAAAAGCCCCGCCGCTATGCTCATTGTCGCGGGGTCAAATTTTTTATCGGCGTCCTTTGTTTCGACGAGTGCTTGAGTTGGTTGCTCGCTGACTTCGTTCAGTCGCGCCAAAATTTTTTTGAAACTCTCGGCATCGACGCCCGATGACGCGATTTTTATTTCCGCGAAAGATTTCAATTCCAACTCCAAAATCGTCGCGGTCTCTTGCAGTTGCCGTTGGATTTCGTGTTGAACTTTGGCTTGGAGTTGTTCGACTTCCTTTGCCATAATCTCGTTGAGTTGTTCTTGATTATCGCGGCTCGACCAAATTATTTGCGGGAGCGTCTCGCCGAAAATTTCCGTCTTGGTGTCGATATACGTGTTAATTTCGCGCCGCATGAAAATTTTTTGCTTGTTGAAAGTTTCCAGGACTTGATTCATTTTGCGGAGCAGCTCGGAATTTTCTCGTGCCTCCAATTTTTGGATAAACTCTGCCAAAATATTTTCAAGCTGTTTGATTCCGCCGCGCAGAATGTCAAAAGACGTCGTGCGCTTGAGTTCGTTGAGAATAACGTTTTTAAGTTCGTCAAGCCCGCTTTGCTCAATGAAATACGGCTCATCCTCGACGCGCCCTTGATGCGCCCGCTCGGCGTTGACGGTCACGATACAATATTTGTCGTCGACGTTCTCAATGCCGACTTGATTCATGTTGACGGCGACTTTGCGCTTAATCGCCTGAATATTTTCGTCGTTGTGCCCCAAATCGCCGTTCTTGTCGTTGAGGACGATGATAATTTTCTTGCCGGCGTCGACGATAGACTTCATGCGCGTGTAGTTTTCTGCCTTCTCGTTGGAGCCGGTCGTGCTCATGACGAAAAGCACAATATCGGCTTTCTTCAAGTGGGTTTCGGTAACTTCTTCGTGCTCAATGGGCGCGAAAACGCCGGGCGTGTCGGTAATTTTGTAGCCGTTCCAGTCGTAGTGAGTAACTTTGTCGGTCGTGGGCTTATCGGCGACGGGAGCCTTGTCCGCGCCGAGCAATTCGTTCAAAATACTGCTTTTGCCGGCGTTGTAAATGCCGTAGAACATAATTTCCGGCTCGGTCTTGCAAATTTTTGTCGCATTGATTTCGGCAAAAGTTTCTTGGAGTTCGTCGAAGTCGTCGGGATATTTTTTGAAAAAAGTTTCGACGCGCCCCGCCTTTTCGCTCAAAAGGCTTTGGTAATTTTTAAGATCGCTCATGATTTTCCCTCCTTAGTGCAAAGTGTAAACGATTAGATGACGCTTTTCAAGCCGATTCAAAATTTTTATCACGTCCGAAATGTTTTGGTCGACGCGCCGCGCGATTTCTTCCACGCTCAATTTGCCCGTCGTCAAGAATAAAACTTCAAGCTCAACGCCGCGCAGGACTTCGCCGCAAATTTCCGCTGTGGTTGAATTTATTCGCTTTAAATGCGTTGAAAGTTGAGCCGTGCGCAACGGGTGTGCCGCCGCTAAGTTTTCAACTTGCGCGGAATGAAATCCTTCGCCGAGTTTGAGCATTTCATAGTACGCAAATAAAATTTCGCGGCTCATCAGCTCCTTGAACCACATACCGTAACTTTTTATGCGGCGCGAAGTCGGGAACCAACTCAAAATTCGTTCCGTCGGCACTCGCCAATTTTCAAGCATGTCAATCATCTGCGCGGCAATTTCTTCCGTAAACTCGCGGCGCATGTCGTTTATCGTCAGGCGGTCAAGTTCGGGCGTCTCGATTTGCGGGAAATCGCCGACTGAAGTCAAAAACTCCGCGTCGCAAATTTTTATCCCGAAGTCTTTTGGGCAACGGGTCATTTTAGTTTCGGCGAGCGGCCAAAAAGTTACAACTCCAATTTCAACGACGCCGCGACTTTCTTCAAGCAACTCGCGCACAAATTTTTTATCAGCCTCGAAAATATCGCGCGTGAAATTCGCGCCGCCCAAAATAATATTCCCGTAAACTTCGCGAATCCCCGCGTCCCTGCAAAGCCGCACGACCTCAAAAATTTCTTCGGGCGTCGTATTTTTGCCGTAAACCTTCAGCGCGGGAGCCGTGCCCGCCTCAATGCCAAGCTGAATTCTCACGCAACCGCCTTTAACCAAATCGGCAATCATCTCCGGATTTTTATAGAGCGTGTGAATGTGCCCTTCGCAAAAAAATTTGAAGTTATGAGCCTTGCGCCGCTCGAAAAGCCCGTCGCAAATCGCCTTGACGCGCCCGCTGTTCAAAGTGAACGTGTCGTCGGTGAAAAAAATATAAAGCTCGTCGCCGCCCCAACTTTTCAGGAAGGCGTCGACTTCGGCAAGCACATTTTCCACAGAACGCAGGCGAACTGCGCGGGTATGTGCGCCCTCGTGACAAAACGCGCAACGGAACGGACAACCCCGCCCCGTCATCAAGCTCAAGCCGCGATAAAAATGTTCGGGCACAAGGTAACAAGCCTCGTCAATAAACGGGAGCGCGTCGAGATTTTTAATCGGCGGACGTTCGGGAGTTTTAATCAGATCTTCGCCGCGCAGATAAGTTATCCCGCGAATCGCCTCAAGCTCGCCGACTTCTTCAAGAAAAAAATTCATCAGCTCAAGAACGGTAAGCTCGCCCTCGTAGCGAACAACCGCGTCGCATTTCGATTCGCGGAAAAAATTTTCGTCAAGAGCCGTCGCCTGCGGTCCGCCGACTATCACCGGCAAGTTGTAAGTCTCTTTAACATGGCGGCTCAAAAAAATATTCTCGGTGATATTTTCATAGTCGCAGTAAAGTCCGACCATTGAAACTTCGAGATTTTCAAGGTGTCGAAGTCCCGCCTCCAACGTCCCCGAAAAACTTTTTGCCTCAAAACCTTCCTGCCGCGCGAATGCCGCCAACAAATGAATTCCCAAAAAGCCGCCGTGCGTCGGCTCAAGGTCAAGATAGCGGCGGTGCACGTTCAAAAATAAAATGTCAAGCATGATTTTCTCCGAGTTGTTCAATCTCGCCGCGCAGTTGTTTTTTGATTTTAATAGAGTTGCGGAGCCGCGTTTTTTCGCGAACGAGTTCCGCCTTTAAAAGTTTCAAGCCGTCGCGCCGTAGCCACCCGATAAATTTTTTCCTGCCCGCGCAATTCGGATACTTCGCCTCAAGCTTGCCAAAGAAATTGACCGCCTCATAAGCACAACCGCCATGACAAATTTCCCAATCAGCACAGCCCTCGCAGTCGTGAGCCGCCAGATAACTTTGCCGCGCCCGAATCTTTTGCGCGTTGGCGGAGTTGTAAAGCTCAAGCAGTGTTTTGTCGCGAAGGTTGCCGTAGGTGAGACGCCGCGAAAAATTATCGCGCCCGCAAAAGCCGACTTCGCCGTCAGGATAGACGCTGATAAAACTTTTGCCGCAACTGCCATTAAACGAACACTCGCGAATCGGCGCAAGCTCCAAAATCGCGTCGACAATCTCGTCGAGCGGCTGAATGACGTCCGCGCCTTCGCGGGCAAGCGACTTCTCAAAAAGTTTCTGCATAAGCTCAACCCAAGCCGCGTAAATCTCGGCTGAATTTTTCACGGCAAGGGCGCGACCGCACGGCACGACCGAATGAATTTTCGGGTGAAGTTCATGCTCCTGTATGAAGTCGAAAAGTTTATCGGCGTCGACATTTTCGGGCGAGTTGAAAACCATAAGCGTCCCGACGCCCAAGCCCGCCTCGCGCATGAGTTTCAAGTTGCGCAAAACTTTTTCTGCAGTCGGCTCGTCAGCTTTAGTGCGGCGGTTCTTGTCGTGAAGTTCGGGATAGCCGTCAAGTGACACGCCGACCGAAATTTCTTCCGCCTTGAAAAACTTTATCCAGGTGTCATCAATCAGTGTGCCGTTCGTCTGCATGAGAAAGCGAACTTTGAAGTCGCGCAAATTTTCTCGCGCGTAGTCAATCAGCCGTTTCAAGCCCTCGCGCCCGTAAAGCATCGGCTCGCCGCCGTGAAATAAAAATTCCGCGTCCTCAGTCTCAATCTGCTTGAGGAGCGGCGGCATTTCGTCAACGAGCTTGTAAAAAATTTCTTCGGGCAACGTCGACGCCGCGCAGTCGCCCTCGCTACAATAAACGCAGTTCAAGTTGCAAGCAGTCGTTAATTTCAAAATAACCTGCATGTCGTCACCTAAAATTTCAGCGCAAGGAGTTCGCCGCGAAGTTTCTCAACCTCGCCGCGCATTTTCTGTGCAAAGTTCTCGCGCTCAACAAAATATTTCTCGCGCAACTCGACAAGGCTTTTCTCTGCCTCGCGCTTGGCGTACTCCTCAACCTGCGGCATGAGACTATCCAAAAATTCGTCAAGATTCGTGCCCAAGTCGACCGTCTGATATTCCGTGCGCGTCGTGTGCCGAGTGCGATAATACTTCTTCCCGAAAAAGCCACGAATATTTTCCCATATCCCGTCCGGCTCGCGCTCGACGGTGTAACTTTCCGTGTAGGTGTGAGAAATCTGCGCGGTCTTCTTTTCGAGAGCGGCGGCAGAAATATTTGCCTTGACCGATTTCATCTCCGCGCTTTGGAAATCCTCAATGACGCGGCGCATTTGCGAGTTAATCTCGGCGTTGAGCTTGTCCTGAAGAATTTTAGAGACCTCCGCACTGATTGCGGCGTTGTCGATTTGCGAGCCGCGCTTGACTTCCCTATTCCACTCGTTCGCCTTCGCAGAAACTTCACTGCGAACTTCGCGGCGGACATTGGTCACGATTAGCGCGGTCACCCTATCCATGTCGGCTTTGTACTTCGCAACGGCGGTGGTCATCTCGTTAATATCGGCGTCGAAATCTTTCAAGTCGTCAACCACAGCATCAACAAAGCTGTTGAGCAAGCGGCGCGGGTTCTCCTGCTTGCGGGCAATGGCGTTGTCGCTGACCTTGTCGCCCAAAATCTTCATGAGCTTATCGAGACCGCTCGCCTTAAATTTTTCGTCGTCGTCGTCGTCAATCGCCGTATTAGCCAAAGCGGTTGAAGTGCTTATCGCGCGGAACTTCTGCGCGTCGACTTCGGGATAAGTTTCCTTAACGCGCTTGCAAATGTCGTCCTCTTGCATTTTGCGCGTATCGTCGGGCTTGGGCATGAGCACAGGGACAATTTTCTTGTTGCCGAGCGCGTCCTTGACAATTTTATCCTTAGTCTTGTCGGAGCGCGTGATAACAATCAACGCCTCTTGACCGTCGCGGCTGAGCTTTTGCATATAGCGCATGTCGTCTTGAAGTCCCGGCTCGGAGCTGTTCATCAGGAAAATGCACATGTCGGTATAGCTCAAATATTCCTCGACGAGCGCGGTCATATCTTTTGTGTCGCCAATTTTGCTGACGGCTCCCGTGCCGGGCGAGTCAATCCAACGCAAGCCGCTGAGCGTGAAGTATTGGATTGCGCCAGTCGTGTCGATAATGCCCTCTTGAAACCAAGTGTCGCCGCGCGAATCCTTTTCAATGTCGCCGGTATCGCGCCCGCGCTCCTCCGTCTCGAAAACGGGCTTGGAAATTTTTTTATAGTGGTTGTCGAAAGGCGCGTTGAAGAATTTTTTGCCCGCGAAGAAATTTCCGAGCGAGGACTTGCCCGCCTTGACCGCGCCGAAAACCATAACGACAAGATATTTTTCGTTCTTCTTTATAAATTGCTTGCCCTTGCGATCGGCTTCGATTTTGTCGCTCCAAGTCTCAATGATTGCGCGGATTTTGTCGAGAGATTTTTGGGCGGCGCGTTCAACGGCATTACTGCCCGAACTTTTCTTGGCGGTCGAGAAAATTGCCGTCTCAAAATTTTTTAACAGCGTCGGAATTTTATCGCTGCGCCTGTCGAGATTTTGCGAAAACTTGGCGAGGTCGCCCTGCATTTTGTCCAGCTTGATAAAAAATTCGTCAACCGTCTGCGTTATGTAGCTCATAAAATCACTCCCGCTTTGCTTGAAGTTCAATTTCGTTTATGCGAGCAATCATTTTATCAATCGCCTCAAGTTCCTGCTTGTCTTGAGAAATTTCCGCGTTGAGTTCGGAGCGCATTTCGCTTTTGACTTCGCGAACCACTGAATCCGGCGAATAATTGAGAGCATAATAATTTCTTTCGCGCTTGAGTTCGTTGATTCGCGAGTTGAAATTATCGTTCATGCGCCGCCGCAAACTTTCAACGTCCGAATCTTTATTCCGAACTTGATTTTCCTTGTTGCTGATTTTGCTACGCAGTTCCGAATCGCCGTACTCATGATAATTGCGGTGATGATCACGGTGACAACTGTAATCCGAATGATTGCCGTGAGCGGCGGCTCCGACCACTACAACGCCTATTGCTCCTACCACAAATGCCATAAAGAATCACCTCGCTAAAAATTTCTGTGTTGACGTTCCAATTCATTGCGCATATTTTGAAGGTCGCGGCGCATTTCGTCGAGCCGATTTGATTCGGAGCGGTAGCGTGATTCGTCTTCGCGTCGCTGATTAACTGCCGCCTCGACTTTGTACAAGAAATTTTGTTGCCGCTGTTTAATCCGTTCGGTCTTGGATTGAATGCGCGACTGAACTTTTCCGCGCTCCCGATTGAGTTTGGCGATAAAGTCGTTTTTCTCGCGAGTGATTCGCTCCGTTCGGACGGCTTTGTTTTCGCCGCGCCACTTTGAAAAATTTTGTTGAAGATACTCGCGCAGTTCGGGAATGCCGCTTTCCTCAATAAAAAGTTCCTCGTTCTCCTCCTTGCCCTGCTTATAGCGCGTGTTCGAGACGCAAAAGACTTTGAACCCGCTCAGCCCGCAAAAGTTTTTAATGTCGGCAAGGGCTTTGTCGAGAATCACAGTTAAATTTTCTCGCGCGCTTTGCTCATCGATTGAAGTCAGCACAAGGCAAAAGTGTTCGGTAAAAAATTTTTGGTCGGCGAAGAGCGATTTAATTTTCTTAAGCCCTTCAAGCCCCGCCCTGTGAAGTTCTCCGGTATCGACCCTGTGCACGAACAAAATAACGTTGGCGCGGCGATAAGCCTCGTAGGCAACGGCGTCATCAATGGTCTCCGCGCTCAAGCCGGGCGTGTCAATCAGATAAACGTTGTCGCGCCACAGTTCGGATTGAGTTTCAACCGTCGTGCGAATGTCTTCTTCCGGAAAAATATTTTTGTCGAGCAGGGAATTGAACAGCGAACTTTTGCCGTGATTCATGACGCCCGCATTGATGATGTTAATCCGTTTCGCGTCGGCGTCAATCGCGGCGATTTTCTCTTGAAATGCTTTGACGTAATCTTGCATAAAATTGCCTCCTTCCTTTTAAATTATATCAGAAAATTTTTGCGTGTCATGTACCTTGTAGCATTACTTCTTGACTGAATAGGCAAACAAAACTGGCGCAACTATTTTTTCAAGAGAGAAGTTGCGCCTTCGGTGATTTTTATTAAAGAAATGTCGCGTAGCAACGTGACGATTATTGAAACTATAGCAAGTTTACGTGCTGTATTCCCAGCCCTTTCCTTGCTTAATCGACGTAAAAAATTCAAAGTAAGACTTATTGGAGTTAGTCTCGACCTGCATAACGTTGTTGGCGTCGGGCGAGAGCTTGTAATAAGTCACGCTCGACTTGTTGGAATAGACAATCTGCACGGCGTTTGAATTACCGAGCCGCTCAATCTTAAGCGACTCATCACCGCGCGTATAGCTCGACTTGAAGTTGTAATCCTTTTGAAGTCTCTCCATTCGCGACATGAAAGTTTGCCAATCCTTTAAGCCGTCTTCGGCTTTTGTCGATGACAGATAACCTTCCGTCATCATCATAATTTGCCCGAATAAATTTACTTCGGACTCAAGGGCTTTATCGGGCGAGTTGCTGTCCTTGTCCTTGTCAATAATCGTGGCGTACATGCTTTCTTTTGTCCCGCGAGTTTTCGTCACGCCTTCGATTATCTCTTGCCAGTTCAAAGTTTTGTAAACTGGCGTCTCGGTTTCAGTTTCAGTTTCAGTTTCGGCTTCGTCGGAGTTTATAGTTGCGTCGGCGAAAGAACTTGTGCCCGAATCGGAACTTGAACTTGAGCCACCTCCGGTTGAGTTGACTTTAGACATTGATTCGCTAGAATCTCCTACCAAACTTCCAATCATGCCGTCAAAGCCACCCGTAACCACTCCGACCAAAAACACTGCGGCAACGAAACTGAACATCAAGACATACTCCAACAAGCCGTGACCTTTTTGAGAATTTCGTATCGTCTTCATGAGCGAGGTCTCCGTAAAATTTCAAAGTGATTTGGATTTCTCCGTTGCCGCGAGCACCGCCTCAATCAGCGAACTGCGAACGCCGCCGTGCTCCATAACTCGAACGCCTTCAATCGTCGTACCTGCAGGGCTTGTAACCTTGTCGCGAAGAACTGCGGGGTGTTCTCCTGCCAAAACCATTTTCGCCGCGCCGAGTAATGTTTGTGCCGCAAGTTCAATCGCCATTGACCTCGATAAGCCCGCCGCAACTCCGCCGTCGCTTAAAGCGTCAATCATAACGAACGCATAAGCCGGACCCGAACCGCTTAAGCCCGTCACCGCGTCCATCAATTTTTCTTCGACCTCAACCGCGCGTCCCAACGTCGACCAGAAATTTTTAATAATGTCGCCTGCGCGGGCGGCATTTTTATTCAAAGTGCAAGCCGTCATGCTCTCACCGACCGAGACTGCAACGTTCGGCATGATTCGCGCGATTTGGTGTTCGGGAAAAAATTTCTCGACCTTCTCCAACTTCAAGCCAGCGACCGTGTAAGTTATCAGCGTCGACTGCGGGATTTTATTTTGCAACGAGGCGAAAGTTTCTTCCGCGTCCTTTGGCTTGACCGCGACAATCAGCATGTCGACTTCGCCAAGAAAATCTGCACTAGTCGCGGCGTTGACGCCGTAACGCTTGGAAAGTTCCTCGCAACGCTCCGCCCGTATCTCCGAAATAAAAATATCGCTCGGCGCAAAAGTCTTGCCGCAAATCCCTCGAACGATTGATTCGGCAAGTGCGCCGCCTCCGATAAATCCGACCTTGCTCATTTTTTTACCTCCACATCGACAATTTCTATGCTCTCCAAAAGGCTCGTCACTTGTCCGCGTATCGCCGCCAGATAAATTTTGTAAAGCTCCTTTTGCTCGGCGAGTTCCTCCGGCGTCAAGCCCTCCGTGCGTTTCTTGCGTGCCAATTCGTTTATTCGCGCCAAAAGTTCCGGCGTTATCATCACAAAGCCCCCTCAAGCAAGCTGTTCATTAAATCCAAAGCGTCTTCCCGCCCGCGCAGATAATCAAAAATCTGTCGATGATAAGCTTCGACGTGATCAAACTGCGACGCGAACCAATCAACCAACGCAATTAAATCATTCGTGCCGAGCGGATTTTTCAACGCCGCCAACAAAAGCGTCAGCTCAAAAATTTTGTACTTAATCGCGAAGACGCCGAAGTTTTTTATAATGTCGCAGTCGAATCGCCAAGGATAGCAGTTGATAAAAAGTTCGTTGACAAGAAAATTTTCAAGGAAGGTCGCGTGCTCGCTTAAGAAATTTTTTCTGAAGTTCTTAAGCCCGTCATAGTTCGCCGCGATTTTGGATACAGCGTCGACGAATTTCCCTGTGCCGTAAAATTTATCAGCAAGTTCAAACATCAGCGCGGCAAATTTTTTCGCGTCAAACTTCACCACTCGCAACAGGCGCGGCACTTGCTCCGCCAAAAATTTTTTCGACTCGTAAGCCGAGATTAACTTTGTCAAAGCCGCCGCGTCGAAAGTTTCTGCGGAAAAAATTTCGTCGAGCGCGTCGAGGAAAAAGCCCAACACGATTAAGCGTTGGTCGATTGTCAACGTTCGCTCCTGCAGAATTGAGATCATGGCGATTTGAATTTCTATGACGTGTGCAGAAATTTTTTCGTCGAGTTTTACGGGGTTGACGATAATTTTGCCGTCGAAAACTTTTTCCGCGACTTCGACAAGTTCAAAGCCCAGCGGCTCCTTGCTAAACAAAATTATCTGCGCGGCGAGCGGACAAGTTAAAGTCAGTGCTCGCTCAAAAAATTTCCCGAAGTAAGTCGTCACGCGCGGATAACTGCGGCAGGTCGGCGACAAAAAATCTTCGCCGTGTTCGAGTTGCAGGCGGCACAATTTCTTTTCGGTCAAAAACGGGCACGGGTGTTTCGTCAGCAAATATTTTCCCTTGCCCTCGTTGTACTTGAAAAGCTCGGTGGCTTGCGGCAGGCAACGCAAATATTTTTGATAAGTCGCCTCGTCAATGTCGATATTCCAGCCACGCTCGCAACAATTTGAATTGCACTTTGACGAGTCGCAAATAAATTCGCCTACATACTGCGGCTGAAAGTAAACGTATTTATTTTCCATAAAAATCCTCCGTGAAAAATTTTCCGTTGCCGCGAAGTATATCACGGCGAAATTTTTTTGTCACTTTAAGCTTAAAAATTTGCAGTAGAAAATTTTTGTGGTATTATACGGCGCGGGAGGTTAAGGCAGTGGAGAAATTTTACATGGCGGCGATGGGCGGCGCGGACGGCTTAGGCAACAAGAGCATTGAGCAACTGGTTAAATTTTTCGGCAGTGCCAAAGCCGCGTGGTTCGCCGACAGTGCCGACTTGTGGAAGTCGGGCGTCAGAAAAAATTCGCTTGAGGCTTTCATTGCTTGGCGCAAAAAATTTCCCGACGCGCCCGAAAATCTCATAAGCTACTGCGAAAGGCAAAAGATAAAGCTGTGCAGTTTCTTCGAGGAAGATTATCCGCCGCTTTTGAAAGAGATCCACTCGCCGCCGATGTTTTTCTACTATCGCGGGAATTTGGAGACGCTCGCCGAAAGGATTGGCATCGTCGGCACGCGCGAGAACACGTCTTACGGTCAAAGTGTCTCGCTTGAATTGGGCGAAGAACTCGCGGCGGCGGGCTTAACCGTTGTCAGCGGGGCGGCGCGTGGCATTGATACTTTTGCGCATCGCGGCGCGTTGAAAACAGGTCGTACCGTCGCAGTCTTGGGTTGCGGCATTAATATTATCTTCCCGCGCGAAAACAAAAAGCTACTTGAGCAAATCGCGGAGCGCGGCGTCGTCATGAGCGAATTCCCGCCGCAAATGATTCCGAATCAAGGTACCTTCCCGCAACGCAATAGAATTATCGCGGGCTTAAGTCGCGGCGTTATCGTCGTCGAGGCGGGCGAGAAAAGCGGCGCATTAATCACAACAACTTTTGCCGGCGACTACGGGCGCGATGTCTTTGTTATTCCCGGAGATATTTACGCCGAGAAAAGTCGCGGCTGCAACGAGTTGATTCGTGACGGCGCGACGCTGATTAAAAGTGCCAGCGACGTTTTGAACGAATACAACATAAAAATTTCCAAGTCCGAAGATAAAATCGTCAAGGCGGTCGAAGTCGAGGGCATTGCGGCGAAAGTTTTGGAGATAATTCCCTTCGACAAGTTTATCACCGACGACGAAATTTTAATGCAGGTCGAGGAGATAGATGCTGGCGAGCTGTCAAATATCATGCTTGAACTTGAAATGAAAGGCTGCGTTATCGATGACGCGGGACGATATAAAAAGCAATTAGGAATTCGTAATGCGTAATTCGTAATTATTTTTCCATTACGCATTGCATTTTGGAGGTTGAACAGGTGGCGGAAAAAAGTTTAAAGTCGCTGATACTGGTCGAGAGCACGACGAAGGCGCGAACACTCAAAAAATTTGCGCGAAGTTCCTATTCGGTCATGTCGGCAGACGGTTTCTTGAAGGATTTACCCAAAAGCCGAATCGGCGTTAGCGAAGATTTTTTGCCCGATTATATAACGGTGCGCGGCAAGGGTTCATTGCTCAACGAACTCCGGCGCGAGACACTCAACGCGCGGCGAGTTTTTTTTGCAACGAATCCCGACGCGCAGGGAGAATTTTTGGCGCGGCAGTATTGTGAACTATTCGGGGTCAATTCCAAGTCGCATTGTCGCATTTGGCTTGAGGAACTCACGCGGGCAAATTTCAAGGCGGCGTTAGAAAATGCGCGGGCGATTGATGAAAATTTGGCGGACTCATTTCAAGCAAAGCAACTGCTCGATAAATACGTCAGCCACAAAGTCGGGGAGTATTTGGCGCGGAAGATTTGGCGCGGCGTGAAAGTCGGCAGGTTCCGCGCAATGCTGTTGAAGTTAATTGCCGAGCCGTTCGCGCAGAAGACTTTGACGGTCGGGAAAACTTTGACGGCGGCGACTTTGCAAGAACTTGCGCTAAAGGAGCTGAACTTTTCGGCGGCGCGGACGCGAATACTCACCGAGCAACTTTACGAGGGAATAAATTTCGAGAAGTCGGACTGCGCGGGCTTGATAACTTATCCGCATGACAGAGAAATTTCCTTGACGAGCGAACGCCGCGAGCCGAAAGCTGTTCAACAATATTTGAACGAGGCGCAGTTTAAACTGTACGAGCTGATTTACTCGCGGCTCACGAAAGAAATTCCAAATTCCTCATTCCAAATTCCTAATTGCCCTTCCGATTTGGCTTTAATGGAAAAGTTCGACGCGCTCAAAGTCGACTGGGCGGAGTTTTATTCGGGCGGCATCGCGAGCCTTATCAAGCGCAAGTACATCGCGGCGGAGGATTCGATTTACAAAGTCACCGCGCTTGGCGAGCGTGTGCTTGACGCTATTAAGCCCTTCGACGAAATTTTTAATGCTGATTCTTACAACAAGGTCACCGCGCAGGTTCGCGACGTTGCGACGGGCAAGACTGAGAAACTTTCCGTGATAAAAAATTACTGCGCGAAGTTCAACGATAAATTCAACGAGGCGATGAGTGAACTTGGGGATGCCGCGCCGCAAAGTAAGCCTGTCGAGGAGTCAGAGGAAATTTGCGAGAAATGCGGGCGCAAAATGTTGATTCTGCACGGACGCTACGGAGCTTTTCTGGCGTGTTCGGGATATCCCGATTGCAAAAATGCCAAGCCGCTCCTTGAGTTTTTGGATAAAAAGTGTCCCAAGTGCGGCAAGCGATTGGCGCGGCGTTCCATGAAAGGCGGTCGAAATTTTTATTGTTGTGAAGATTATCCGCAGTGCGACTTCGCGACGTGGGACGAGCCTCAGGGTATTACTTGCAAAGTTTGCGGGGCGACGATGTTTGCTCACAAGTTCAGAGGACGTGCGCCCATGTTTTATTGCGGCAATGAAAATTGTTCGACGCGCGAGAATCACCCCGTGAATAAAATCTTGGCGGAGATAAAGCAACGCGCCGAACTTCGCAAAGAACGCAAGCTGAGGAACAAGGAACTGGAAACTAGGAACAAGGCGAAAACTCCCGTCAAAAAATCTTCGCGGAAGAAGGTCAAGGCTTGAAAGTTCATGTAATCGGCGCGGGGCTTGCAGGCGCGGAGGCGGCTTGGCAAATCGCTAAGCGAGGCGTCGAAGTCACCTTGCACGAAATGCGCCCGACCAAAAAAACGCCCGCGCATAAGTCGGGCAACTTCGCCGAACTCGTCTGTAGTAATTCACTTCGGGCGGCGGGGCTTACAAATGCCGTTGGAGTTTTAAAAGAAGAAATGCGTCGTCTCGACTCCGTGATTATGGCGGCGGCTGATGCGACTAAAATTCCGGCGGGCGGCGCGTTGGCTGTCGACCGCGAGGAGTTCGGGCGTCTCGTCACGGAAAAAGTTAAAGCCGTCGTGAACTTCGTCGAAGAGGAAGTTACGAGCCTTGACGACTTGGACGGCATTAAAATTATTGCGAGCGGACCGCTTACGGCAGGTGCACTTGCCGACGAGATTAAGAAACTCACAGGCGGCGACGATTTTTATTTTTACGACGCGGCGGCTCCAATCGTCACGGTTGATTCAATCGACTTTGGCAAGGCGTTCAAAGCATCGCGCTACGACAAGGGCGCGGACGATTCTTATATAAATTGCCCTATGACGCGCGAAGAATATCTTGCCTTCCGCGCAGAACTCATCAACGCCGAGAAGACTAAGCCGCACGACTTCGAGCAAGAAATTTTCTTTGAAGGTTGCTTGCCCGTTGAAGTTTTGGCGGCGCGTGGCGAAGATACAATGCGCTTTGGAAATTTGAAACCCGTTGGCTTGACCGATCCACGCACGGGACAAACGCCCTATGCCGTCGTGCAACTTAGGCAGGACAATCGAGAGGCGACGCTTTATAATCTTGTCGGCTTTCAAACTCATTTGACGTGGGGAGAGCAACGGCGCGTCTTCAAAATGATACCGGGACTTGAGGCGGCGGAGTTCGTACGGTTCGGCGTTATGCACAGGAACACTTACATCAACTCGCCCAAAGTTTTACTGCCGACTTTCCAACTCAAAAGCTCGCCGCAAATATTCTTCGCAGGACAAATTACGGGCGTCGAGGGCTACGTTGAATCGGCGGCGGCGGGACTAATGGCGGGTGTCAACGCGGCGCGGCTTGCAAAAAATCTTGATCCGATAATCTTTCCGCAGACGACTTGTCACGGAGCACTGGCGCATTACATCACGACGGCGGTCGCAAAATTTCAACCGATGAACATAACGTTCGGGCTGTTGCCGCCTTTGGAAGGGCGCGTCAAAAAAAATCTGCGCAAAGAAAAATTATCTGCGCGAGCGTTGGAAGAAATTAGTAATTTGGAATTAGGAATGAGGAATTGATTATGGAATTTCATTCGACAACGATAGTTGCGGTCAAGAAAGACGGCAAGGTCGCGTTGGCGGGCGACGGACAAGTTACCTTCGGCAACTCAACCGTCATGAAGTCAACGGCTAAAAAAGTTCGCCGCCTCTATCACGACAAAATAGTTGCGGGGTTCGCAGGTTCGGTTGCTGACGCCTTTACGCTGTTTGAAAAGTTCGAGGAGAAACTCGAATCAACGCACGGACATTTACAACGCGCGGCAGTCGCGCTTGCCAAAGAGTGGCGCACCGATAAAATTTTGCGACGGCTTGAGGCGTTGCTGTTGGTTGCCGATAAAGATATGATTCTGCTGTTATCGGGCAATGGCGAAGTCATCGAGCCTGACGGCGACGTTGCGGCAATAGGTTCGGGCGGCTTTTACGCATTGGCGGCGGCGCGGGCTTTAATCGCTCACACCGACATGACCGCAACCGAAATCGCCAAAGAGTCGCTGTCAATCGCGGCGGATATTTGCGTCTTCACCAACCAAAATATTATCGTCGAAGAATTAAACTGACGGAGGGAAATTTTTCATGGCAGGTAAGAAAAAAATAACTCAAGAACTCGGAGTAAACGACCAGACGCCGCGCGAGATCGTGGCGGAGTTGGATAAATTTATCGTTGGACAAGACGAGGCGAAAAAATCTGTGGCAATCGCCCTCCGCAATCGTTGGCGCAGTCACAAATTGCCCGACGACATGCGCGACGACGTTATCCCGAAAAATATTTTAATGATAGGCTCGACGGGCGTCGGCAAAACGGAAATTGCTCGTCGGCTTGCGCGACTTGTTAAAGCTCCGTTCATAAAAGTTGAGGCGACAAAGTTCACGGAGGTCGGCTACGTCGGGCGCGACGTCGAATCAATAATCCGCGACTTGGCACAAACGGCGGTTCGCATGGTTCGCAAGCAACGCACGGACGAAGTTAAGGAAAAGGCGGCGGCTAATGCCCTCGAAAGACTTTTGGACGTACTTGTTCCGGAGCCTAAGCGTTCACAAAATCCGCTCGGAAAACTTTTCGGCAATGCGGAAGTCGACGTGACACCCGTCGAAGAGGAAGAGAATCCTAAAAAATCCGGGCGCGAGTTCATACGCAAAAGATTGTTAGCGGGCAAAATGGAAGAGCAAATCATTGAGCTTGAAGTTGCGGATCATGCCAAGCCGATGGTCGGAATGTTCAGCGGGTCAAGTCTCGAAGGCATGGGCGACAATCTTCAAGACATGGTGAGCAGTCTCATGCCCAAGCGTATGCGCAAGCGCAAAGTCACGGTCGCGACTGCGCGGAAAATTTTGGAGCAGGAAGAGGCAGAGAAACTCATTGACATGGAAGAAGTCGCCGAGACCGCCGTTGAGCTTGCCGAACGTAGCGGAATTGTCTTCCTTGACGAAATTGATAAAGTTGCGGTCAAAGGCTCAAGCTCCGGTCCCGACGTCAGCCGCGAGGGCGTTCAACGCGATATTTTACCGATTGTCGAAGGCTCAACCGTCATGACCAAGTACGGACCTGTTAAAACTGATTACATTTTGTTTATCGCGGCGGGCGCGTTCCACACTGCCAAGCCGTCGGATTTAATTCCGGAGTTGCAAGGGCGTTTCCCGATTCGCGTTGAGTTGAAGTCGTTGCTCAAGGCGGACTTCGAGAAAATTTTGACCGAGCCGCAAAACGCACTGCTTAAACAATATAAAGCCCTCCTGCAGACGGAAGGGCTTGCGTTGGATTTTCAAGCGGACGCGATTGAGCACATTGCCGAGCTTGCCGAACACGTCAACGAGCAATCGGAAGACATTGGGGCGCGGCGACTTCACACGTTGCTTGAAAAGTTGTTGGAGCAAATTTCGTTCGAGGCTCCAGACATGGTCAAGGACGGCAAGACTGAGATTATCATTGACGCGGCTTATGTCGACGAGCGGCTAAAGGACATTGCCAAAAACAAAGATTTGTCGCAGTTCATCTTGTAAATTCAGCTCATGATTTTTCTGAGCAACTCCATATTCAAACTTTCGCGGACGATTCGGGCGAGTCGTTCGTAATTTTTTTGTTTCTCTGCGCGGACGTTGCGCGTCGAAGTGAGCGGCTCAAGATTTTTCTTCAAGCGGACGGCGTTAAGAAATTGCCTGCGGAAGTCGTCGTTATCAAAAATCCCGTGAACATACGTCCCGAAAATATTTCCCTGACTCCTGATTCCTGACTCCTGACCCCTTGAAACCCCGCTGTGAATTTCGTAGCCGTCAAGATTCTTTGCAAAAATGCGACTGCCCAAGAAATTAAAATTGACTTCGGCAAGCGTAACCTGCCGCGTAAATTTCTCGGCGTTAAAAGTCGTTTCAATCGGCAAAAGTTTCAAGCCTTCAAGCTCCGTGTGATTCGATTCGGTGTGGAGCGGGTCAAAAATTTTTTCGCCGAGCATTTGAAAGCCGCCGCATATCCCGACAATCGCCGCGCCTCCCGCCGCACGTTGCAAAATTTTTTCAGCAAAGTGATTCTCGCGCAGATAAATCAAATCTTCCGACGTGTTCTTACTTCCGGGCAAAATGATCACGTCCGCCGCGTCGAGTTCGTCGGGAGCCGTAGCGTAGAAAAGATTAACATCAGTCTCGCCCGCCAAGCTGTCAAAGTCTGTGAAGTTCGAGAGCTTGCCGAGCCTCACGACCGCGATTGTGATAGATGTCAGGAAGCGGGAATCAGGAATCAGGGTTTTGTCGTCGAGTGAAACGCTGTCCTCGTCGTCAATGCCGAGCTTTTCAATGAAAGGCACTATTCCGAGCACGGGTTTTGAAGTTTTCTTCTCCAAAAATTCGATGGCGGGCAAAAGTAAATTAACGTCGCCGCGAAATTTATTTATCACAAGCCCCTTGACCAGTTCGCGTTCGTCGTCGTCCAAAAGTTCCAACGTTCCGACAAGCGACGCCAACGCCCCGCCCCTGTCAATGTCCGCGACCAAAATCACCGGCGCATTTAAAAATTTCGCAACGCGCATGTTCACAATGTCGTTGGCTTTCAAGTTGACTTCGGCGGGCGAACCTGCGCCCTCAATTATGATTGTGTCGAACTCGGCGGAAAGTTTTCGCAACGCCGCCTTGACCGCCTCGAATGCTTTAAGCGAGTAGCCTTGATGATAAGCCGCCGCGCTCATGACGCCGACCGCTCGCCCGTTGATTATGACCTGCGAAGTTGCGTTGCCCGTCGGCTTTAAAAGTACGGGGTTCATTTCGACGCGCGGCGCGAGATTTGCCGCCTCTGCCTGAGCGACTTGCGCCCGCCCCATTTCCAAGCCGTCCGCCGTCACGAAAGAATTTAACGCCATGTTTTGCGCCTTGAACGGAGTCACGCGCCGCCCTTCCCGATAAAAAATTCTGCAAAGCGCGGTTGTCAATATGCTCTTGCCCACGTGCGAGCTTGTCCCTTGAAACATTAAATATTTAGCCATTGCTCATTACCTTTTCAAAACGGAAAAAATAATCACCGCCCGGAAAATCTTCTTCGGGTGGCTTCTCTTCAAAGCGCGGATCTTTATGGTGCGGATTGTAAAACTCGACCGCATGAAAGCCGCACTTGTTGATGTAAAAATGCAAGTTGCGTTTCTCAAAGTAGGGCGTCACGGTCTCCCAAAGTTTCGTCTGCGGATAACGCGCCTCAATCGCCCGCCACGCCGCCGCGCCGATACCTTTGCTGTGGCAGTCGACGTTGACATACAAAAGCGACAGCTCATTGTGATTGTTCGGGCGAATCACGACGACTGCCCCGCCGACAACTTTGCCGTCGCTGACAATATCCAAAGCTTCCGCGCCCGCCTCCGCAAAAGATTTCTCAACGTCCTCGCGCGGGATAACCACCTTGCCGTCGTCGCCGTAAGTCTCGACTACAGCCTTTTTGAACGCCGCTTGAATGTTCACGATAAAATTTTCCCTGTCAAGCGTCGGGACAAGCTCAATCATAAAATCTCCTCCAATTTTTTTACGTCGACCGCCACGCCCGCGACCGTCAAGAAAACTTTTTCCGCCTGCGCGGCGAGCATTTGATTTGCCAAGCCCGCCAAGTCTCGGAAACGTCGCGCCAATTTATTTTCGGGGACAATGCCCGCGCCGACTTCATTGCTTACAAAAATCGTCGTCGCGTAGGATTTTTTTGCCGCGTCTATTAACTTTTGAATCAGCCCGCGCAGTTTGTCATAAAGAAATTTTTCGTCGTCAAGCTCCGCCGCGCAGAGGAAGTTGCTGACGTAAAGCGTCACGCAGTCGAAAAGTATAGCGTCAAAATTTTTGCCCGCCTCAAGAATTTTTTCTTCCGCATTGAAAGGAGCCTCGAACGTCTTCCAATTTTCTCCGCGCCGCGACTTGTGAACTTCAACGCGAAATTTCATCTCGTCATCAAAGATTTGCGCGGTTGCAATGTAAGCCGCTCGCCCGCCGCCGATTTTCAACGCGAGCTTTTCTGCAAATGAACTCTTGCCGCTCCGTGCGCCGCCCGTCACCAAAATTATTTGCCCCAAAATATCTTGCTCCTTTGCTGTTGTAAAAAAATTCTTATTCTACTTGACATGCAAAAATCCCTACTTAACCGCCGAAAAAGTTTGACTAAAAAAAGGGTGTGAAGTATAATCAGCGCGTAAAAATTGGAGGGCGCAAAATGAAATCGAACGTTGAAAATACATTTGAACCCGAAGTTGCCGACGAGTACGCGAAATACGAGACGCTCACCGACGAAGAACTTATCGTCGAGATAAAGGAGAAGGACGACGCCTCTGCGCTTGATTATCTGATTCATCGCTACCGGAGTTTCGTTCGAGCCAAAGCGCGTTCGTATTTTCTAATCGGCGCGGACCGCGAAGACATTATCCAAGAGGGCATGATCGGTTTTTATAAAGCCGTGCGCGACTTTAAAAGTGATAAGCTGTCGAGTTTCCACGCCTTCGCAGAACTTTGCGTCACTCGCCAAATTATCACGGCGATTAAAACTGCGACGCGCCAAAAACATATTCCGCTTAATTCCTACGTCTCGCTCAACAAACCGATTTACGACGAAGACTCCGACCGCACGTTGCTTGACGTTATCAGCGGCGTCAAAGTCGCCGACCCCGAAGAACTTATCATCAGCCGCGAAGAATTTCTGGCGATTGAAAAGAAAATGTCCGAGATCCTAAGCGAGCTTGAGTGGCAAGTTTTAATGGCGTATCTCGACGGGAAATCTTATCAGGAAATTGCGCTGAGTTTGGACAGGCACGTTAAGTCAATCGATAACGCGCTCCAACGAGTGAAACGCAAGCTCGAACGCTACGTTGCCAGTCGCGGCGAGACACTCGACATCGGCACTGTCTATCGCGGCTTGTCCACTCTCGACCGCCACATGAAACCAACTGCGACTTTAAAAGCGCACAGCTAGACGTCCGCTAAGGCGTCTATTTTAATTTGGAATTGGGAATGAGGAATTAGGAATTGGGGAAGATTAACGGCGAGAAAATTTTAAGCAACGGCTTTCAAAGAGACGGCGACAAGTTCATTCGTCGCGAAGAAATTTTGAACATGACGCTGACAATTATAATCGACGGGCGCGGCTCTGTCACGACAAAAATTATCGACGCGGACGGTGAACCCTACACCTTACACCTTGTCGAGGGCGCAAGCGGCAGTTTTGTCGGCTTCGTCAAAAATGCTTACGAGAAAATTTTAGCTGACGTCGCCGCGACTTGCTTTGACGAGGAAATTTTTAAGTTCGCGCAGACGACGCGGCTTGTCGAGTTCATTCAAAAAAATTTTGCCGACGCGCCCGAATTTTTGTGGGAAAAGTTTCCGAATTACGCGGTCTTTCGCCGCAAGGACAATCGCAAGTGGTACGCCGTGATTATGAGCGTGCCGAGAAATAAGTTGGGGCTTGACGGCGCGGAGGAGCTTGAGATTGTAAATTTGCGCGTTGAGCCGCAGGAGCTTGATAAAATTTTTGACGGCGAGAAATATTTTCGCGGCTGGCACATGAATAAAAAATCTTGGCTGACTTTGCGCCTTGACGAAACTTTGACCGACGCGGAAATTTCTGCGCGGCTTACAAAAAGTTATGAACTTGCCGCCAAAAAGTAACTGTGCTATAGTTTGCGCGAGGTGAATTGAAATGAAATTAATCGTGACCGTTGTCGGGCGAGACCGCGTCGGGATAATCGCCGCCGTGACGAAAATTTTAGCCGATAACAACGTCAACATTCTCAGCATCAACCAAAATATTTTGAACGGCTTTTTTAATATGATTCTGTTCGCGGAGGCAAGCGAGAGCAAAATTAAACTCGTCGACCTGCAACAAAAACTGCGCGAGCAGGGCGAGGCTATCGGCGTCGAGATAAAAACGCAACACCAAGATATTTT